>NZ_JAMYRO010000014.1:0-185005 GCF_040321495.1 Mesorhizobium sp. M0408
ACCACCACCCCTCCACACCCCCTTCATCACCGGCCCGGGGGCTCGGAGATGCGACAAACACACACACTAAGTCAACACGGGCCCGCCCGTATGCGGCTGATCCTTTCGGATCAGCCGCATGGCACGACTTCAACAAAGACGCGTAGTCGATTGTCTTAACTGCAAGTTTGTTGGGACTACGTCTCACCTGATGTTGGCCGAACCTGTTGGTCCGCCATGCGACGTCGGAGTTCACAGGAGCGATTTTTGCCGAGCAGATGCTCTACGTTGCGCTAGGGGCCGAAAGCGAAACGTCCGCTTTTAGGGCGCTGCGCCACGGCGGCGACGAGCCCGACACTGTACCGAAGGCGATCGACGCGACGGGCGCCAAGGGCCTTACCTGACTCTATGTTCCCTTCACGATTCTCGGTTTAGTCGGTCGGCGGGATTGAGCCGCGCTCTCGAGGGCCAGGGCCAACCGCTTCTCGTCTTCGATGGCGCGATCGACTGCCTCAATTTCCTCTTGGAGCACCTTCAGCTCGGCTCCGTAGCTGGAGCCGTCGCTGTCCCCGATCTGAAAGCCACTTGCCCGCATTGCGTCGCGAGTATGGTGCACGTTACGGACTCCTTCGCGCCGCGTCGCGACCAAGATTTCCCTAAACTCTCCAAGACGTTCAACGTGATTGCGAGCCATTGCGTTCTCCTATTTCGTCGTCATCGTCGCCGACGGCGATTCAGAACGGCTAAAACTTACGGAGATACTCTCGACAAAGCATGAGTGCGGAAGCTCAAATTTGAATGTCTTGCAATAGCGTGAAGCGCAGCAGGCGGAAATTGGCTTCGACCCGATCGATCTCAGACCAAATGCCAGACACCTTCGGCCGAGCGCGTCTGCGGCTCCCCCAACGGGGCCATCCGCCCATGTAATCAGTAAAAAGTCGAGTGCGAGAATGACCCGGGCCATGGACGTCCCGCCATTCTGGAAAGCGCGTTGAGTAATGCTCCTCGACAAACAATCATGCTGGCACACTGGCGTCGAAGGTCCGAGGCGAGGCCGGCTAATTCGTGCCGTGTTCGCTGGAGGTATCACTCCTCTCTGAATCCTGCAGTGAGGCGTGGCGAAATCCGAACTCGCCCCGTAGATGCTTGACGTGGGCTTTCACCCCGGCCTGACCCATGGTCGCCGGCCGCTTTATGCCCTTCGGCGGTGGCCCGGCGTGCTCTTGGACACGCTTCCACAGCCGTTCGCGCATCTCCTGGTTCAAGGTGATGAAGGCCGAACCGGCATATTTTCCGGTACCGGGCTTCGCCAGCAAGGCGAATGCCGCCTTGCCCGGCTCGCGCTCGACGCCCAATAGTTCGTATTCCTGGACTGTGAAGCTCTTCGTCTTCAGCCAATTCGTCGTCGGGCCGCTTCGATACGGGCTGTCGGCGCGCTTCGAGACGATGCCCTCAAGGCCCGCTTGGTCGGCAAGATAGGCGGCGGTAAGTGCAATGAGGCTCGCAATCCAAACACCGCGCATCACACGCTCGGGCGGCCTGCGCATTGTAAACACTGAGAACGCGTTGGCTTAAGCGCAAATCCTAGGGAACATGCTAGAATGTGCGGCTTCGCTCAACTTGAGCAAATGTCCCCAACGACATCTAGGACGCGCTGATTTCCGCTTCTTGAAAGCTTGTTATCATGATAATTTTCAGTCTCCTCGCTTAAGAATATATAGACATGTCAGTCAAACCGGCGGGGGATGGGGAGGATAGGATGAAACTGTTATCGCTTGTTGTCGCAGCTACGTTTTCACTTGCTATGTCCGCTTGGGCCGAGGATCTACCAAGTAGCGCGAAGAAAGCATCGATGGAAGAATTTAAGACTTTTGCTAATGGGAAAAAGGTAAATGTAATTATATACGACGCTGGAGCTGCCATAACTGCCACTCTTGTCTGGAACTGGAAGAAAAAACAGATCATTGGCGAAGCTTTGGTGAACAACAAAACTAAGATAAAGGTCAAAGTTCCCTTGACTTTCGACGGTGACAAGGCCTGTTCACAAGACCAAGGTAAACCAGTTTGTCATCTTATCTACATTGACAACGACAAATTTTACGAGGTGCGCGACGACGGCAAAGTCCACGCGACTTCGACGTTGGTTCAATGAGACGGACCACGTCCGAATGGTTTGGTCGGCGTTTGCACGGACCCGCAAATGCCGGCCCTATTCAGTACGCTTGTCAAGTCTTACGACACCTGCACACTCGCCTCCGACTCGAGAAAACTCACCGCTGCCTTTCGCACCTTGAAGCCTGCCGATGATATGGTTTTGCCTTGGCGCACCATCGTCATCGACGAAACTTAAATAGATGTCGAATGCCCCGTCGGCGGTGATTGTTCCGGCCAAAGGCACCATCGCGGAAATTTCCGTTCCATCGATAAAGATTGTCGTTGACTGTTCAGTGTAATCGCAGGCGGAATTACCTGCGCGCCGCGTCAGTGCCCACGCGCCATCAAAAGCCTTTACCTTGACCGGAGCGCAGACACGTTCTGGGATATTCTTGATTGCGCGCAACACCTCTTTCGTCGGCTCCAGGCTGGCAAGCTTCAATCCCCGCTGCTCGGCAAAGGCTTGAAGAGCTTTCCGACTTCCCGGTCCCCATTTGCCGTCTGCCTGTCCGACAAGGCAGCCGACTCGCGTTAGCTCTGTTTGCGTTGCCTTTGTCAACGCGCGCGGATCAGCCAAAGCTTGCGTCACATCTAAATCAGGATGAGCTTCTGCAACCTCCACGCCCTCGATGGAAATCGAGGGGGCTTTGCCACGATCTGTTGCTGCCTGTTCGATCTCGTCGATCTTCAAGCTGGCTAACGCCGCAAAGGCGCCGCTTGGATACTGTCTGAGATAGGCCTCAAAGAAGCGCTTGTCCGTTTTTTCCTTGATGGTCTCCCAATAGGCGACTTCTACGTCCCCTCCTTTCGCACCCGCCGTGACAGCGGTGTTTCCGGACAACGGTTGCAAAATGACGTCGCCCGTCAGCGAGGAGTTGTCCCATGGCACTTGCTTGCCGTCGGTTGCTTCAAGCACATCCCTACGGACGTTGATGAGGTCGCGGGAGATGTCCTGGCCAGGCGTACCAAGATTCTTCAGCAGCGCAGATGTGAACGGCGAGTTCCTTCCCTCGCCGTCCAGCGCAACGTTCCCGGGCTGCGTTGCAAAGGCTATGAGCGATCCAACGCCCGTGCCTAGCTTTGCCAAGCCCCGACCGACCGACCCTGATCGCGTACCCATCGAGCGCCCAAGGTTCTGTGAGAAAGGACTGTCCCGGCAAGCATCCAAAAATACCAGGTTGACCTTCGTGGTTCGCTCCATGGCCGACAAGACGAGGTCCATGGGCACGGCTTCGAAGTCGAGGTCGTTATATGTGGATAGCCGCGCATCAACGGGAGCCATGTAGTTGGTGCCGTTCACCTGGACGCCATGGCCGGCATAGAAGAGAAGCGCCATGTCGGCACCATCCAGCTTGCCGATGAAATCTCGAACCGTGCCGCGCATCCCGCTCAGATCGAGGTCCTCGCCTGCAACCACCTCAAAGCCCAACGCCTGCAGTTTTGCGGTCATATCCACCGCATCATTTTTTGGATTGGAAAGTGGAACCGCGTATCTATAGGCAGAATTACCGATGACCAGCGCGACGCGCCGTTCTGCCCACGCTTGGGCGCTCAGCGAAACTAGAAGAAGCGCAATGGCGAAGCGAAGCGCCATCATGGCTGTATATCCTTAGTCTCAGCTCATGCAGCGGATTCACCAGTCGATGGACAGGATAAAACCGGAGCAGTCTTGCGAGACTGAGCCCGGTGCTTCGCAGTGTCAAGTCCAGCGGATCTAGCGAAGGGCCCACCGCTAGCCCACAGTTCGTCAGCGGTCTATGCTGTGTAGATTCACGCCGATAGACACCGAAACGAATTGCACGCAGCTTGGCCGTCTTCACGCCGATCGGAATGGTTCAAAAAGGGCGCCTTCTCGCGTCGCTCGGATTCTTTTTCATTCTGGGCGCCTGCATTGCCACATTCTCTCCCTCAGGCGAGAAACTGCTGCGCGACGTCTTGATGACGACCATCTCGCCCTTCGTCGCGCCCCCGACAGACATCGTGATCGTAACGATCACAGAGCAGACATTGGAAAGGTTTCCCTATAGATCGCCGCTGGATAGGGGTGCCTTGGCCGACCTTGTGCAGAGAATCGATAAGGCTCATCCGAGAACAATAGGCATTGACTTGCTTTTCGATCAGCCAACCGAGGCAGAAAAGGATCGGCGCCTAGCTGAGGTTATCGAGGCGGCCGAAAGTCCGGTAATTGTCGCATCTGCATCACACGACGACGACCTTACCGACAAGCAACTGTCGTATCTTAGTCGCTTCGCGCCAAGCGCCATCCGCGGACTGGCCGCCCTGTCTCATGATAGGGTCGACGCGGTTGTGCGGGAAGAATTTCCAGGGCGCGTGGTGAATGGCAACTGGCAACCTAGCTTTGCATCAGCGCTCGCGCAGACCGCCGGCATATCGGCATCGCAAGCTGCGGAGAAGATGGTCTACTATCGGGCTACAGGCATTCATCCGGCACGATGGACAATATATCCGGCACACGCCGCCGCTTTCGCGCCCCCGGCCTGGTTCGCCGGGAAGTTCGTTTTGATCGGCGTCGACCTCCCGCTGCAGGATCGTCATGCAACCCCCTTTGCCGTGCTGAACGGCTCTGTTGCCGGAGCGCTGCCGGGTGTCGTTATTCATGCCAATGCGCTGGCGAGATTGATCAAGGGCGACAAAATCATTACGCCAGGGGCGGTGGCGGCGTTTGGGCCCTTCGTTCTCGCGACGGCGCTCTGCATCTGGGTCGCTTGGCTCCGCATATCAGTGCTGGTGAAACCTATGGTCATCATCGGCGCAGTCGTTTCGGTTTTGATCTTAGAAGCAACCGCGTTTGCCAAGGCCGGGATTCTGTTACCAATGGTCGCGCCGTCGATGCTGCTGCTAGGGCTCTCCGGATTCGTCGCAATTCTGGCATGGCACCGGGACTCGAAAGAAAGGCGTTTCGTCCAGAACGCGTTCTCTCAGTATCTCAGCCCGGCAGTCGTGGCAGAGCTAGTCAGCAAGCCGGCGTCACTGCGCCTCGGCGGATCCGAACGCTTGATAACGTGCGTGTTCACCGACCTTGAGGGGTTCACCAGTTTGGGCGAACGGACGGAACCAGAGGTATTTGCTGCGGTTCTGAATGAATACCTCGATGCGGTTTGTGGTCTCTTCATTGAACATGGAGCCACGATAGACAAACTGATAGGCGATGCAGTCATTGGTTTTTTTGGTGCACCGGGTGTGCAGGAGGACCAAGCCGAAAGGGCCCTAAAACTAACGCTCGCTACCGTCGCGATGTCTCGAAGATTTCGGACAGATGTAAAGTCTAGAGGCCACGACGTTGGCGTCACTCGTATCGGCGTCCATCGAGGACCTGCAGTTGTCGGAAATTTTGGGGGCAATCGATTCTTCAACTACACGGCCATGGGCGATACGGTGAACACCGCTGCCAGGCTCGAAGGCGCGAACAAGTTTCTAGGTACCATGAACTGCATCAGCGAGGAGGTGGCGAACTCTTCCGATGACTACCTGCTTCGGCCATCCGGTGTGTTGTGTCTGAAAGGCAAGACTGAGTGGATCTCAGCCTTCGAGTTGCTGGAGGACGGGCGTATGAATCGTGAGATGGTGGAGGCTTACTCGCAAGCTTATTTGCTGATGTCCGCGCGTGACAAGACTGCCGCTGCTGCCTTTGCATCGCTGGCCATTCAATATCCCAACGATGGCCTCGTTGCTTATCACCTTGGAAGACTGAAGCAGGGTGAGGCTGGCGATAGGATCTATCTTGAAGGCAAGTAAAACAAGCGTATGGTTGAACGTGCGTCATGTATCGGCAACCCAAAATCATTTTCCTACTGGCTGCGGCCATCGCAGCAGTTGGTTCTTGCTCGAGCGCTCTTGCGGCCAGCGAGTATGTCGTTGTCGCTGTCGATCCTCCCGCGGACAGGCCTCAGCTCGGCAAACTGTTCAGACTGGGCGACCTCGTGCATATCGAGGGTGGATCGACTGTCACTTTGATGGGTGACGATGGCTCGGTCACTGCGTTGCCGGGACCTGCGGATGTTGTGGTGACTGACGACGCATCGGGTTCTGGATCAACCTCTAACGGGGCGGCGGGCGCTTCTTCGAGTTTGACTGCGATTTCGGATCTATTGGGGAATGCCGCTGGTCAGCTCCAAACCATAGGTGGGTCTCGTGGCGTTTCCGACACGACGGCCGCCACCTTGGAACCTTGGATGGTGCCGGTCGAAAATCGTCTGACAGGCTGCGTTTATGACCTCAAACTGGAGCTTTGGCGCCCACCGGGGCACAGGGCGGATGTTTCGGTTGCCTATAATGAAGAGTCGCTGGCGACAAGCTTGGTCTGGGACAAGGACACCCCAATTTTGGCAATTCCCGGAAACGTGCCACCGGATCTTCGATCCGTTGAGTTGGTGATCGACGATGAGTCGGTTCGAATGCCTATCGTGCATTTGCCCACCGGCCTCAGCCCGTCGGATCATGTGGGACTGTATGCCTGGATGATAGAAAGCGGTTGTCTTCTTCAGGCATCCGCACTGATCCGGAACTTGGCTAACCGATAGACCACCAGGGGCGGTCACTTCACGGCGCACTGGAAGCGGTAGAGGCGCGCCTTCGCGTCAACCACCGCCATATCGAGGCAACTTCTCGATGGCGCGCTAAGGAAAGCGATCGCCTTGTGCCCAGCGGGTACGCCGACTGAAAGTTTGCGGCGCACGAATTTAACGCTTTCGTTGACGTAGACTTGGACGGTTGCCGAATAGCGGCTGAAGTAGATACCCAGGTGGCAAAACGTCGTGCTCTGTTGCGAGGCTATGCTGGATCAGGTGGTCCGTCCAGAAGAGTTCTTCCTGCAGAACCGGCGATCTCGAGATGCCACCGACCCTCCGCATGCCCCCTCGGAACGCTGGAAGAGGGATGGTGCGTCGCACAAAAATATTGCAATGCACTATAAATGCCGTAACGTCAGTTTCGTAAATGAACGAGACGGCTTTTGTGAAAGGCCGTCCACCGGAAAGGATGGAAACTATGGCCAAGACCGCTGACACCGTTGAAAATACCTCATTCCCCACCTTCGACGCGTCGAAGGCTGCCGACCAGGTCCGCGCTGTCGCCGAAAAGGGCGTCGAGCAGTCGAAAGAAGCCTATGCGAAATTTGCGTCAGGCACCGAGACGACCCAGAAGGCTCTGCAGTCGAGCTTCGAAACCGCCAAGACCGTCGGCAACGAGTTGTCGCTGAAGACAATTGCTGCTCTGCGCGCCAATGCCGAAGCCGGCTTCTCGCACCTCGAAGCCCTGGTTGCCGTGAAGTCGCCGTCCGAGTTCATCGAACTCCAGACTGCCTTCTTGCGCACGCAGCTCGAAAAGACCGTCGAGCAGGCCAAGGAATTTCAGGCCGTGACGACCAAGGCTGCCGAAGATGTATCGAGGCCGATCAAGGATGTCGTTGAAAAGGCGATGAAAGATCTCAAAGTCGCCTAATTGAGTCTAAGCGATCGGAAATAACCGCGAAACAACACCTTCTCCAGCCGGTCTTTTTCCTTTTGGCTGGATGCTCTTTGGTGCCTGCGTTGCCATGGCGGTGCGGGCATAGCTCTCTCGGCTGCGATCATCCGCACAATCTGACGGCGGCGAGCGACGAGCCCGGCCAGGGCCTCGGCTTCGGTGCCGCGCAACGGGCACTTGCCGCTTGCTCGACCCAACGAAGGCAGCGTTACAGCAGCATCGGTGGTGTCGGTCCTGGCCCGCTTGCCGAGCGCATTGGCGTAGGCTGTCACCTGCCCCGGATTGACCACGACAACCGCCAGGCTAGACTGGCACCCTGTCCAAAGCGGCAACCGCTAAGCGCGATATCCTGCCCCATTCTTGGCACGTCGAGCCTGCCAGCCGTGATCCGTGGACATTCGCCTGCGGCAAATTCAGCTGGGCCTTCGTTGCACGGATGGCGGTGCGATGCGGCCTTTCGTCTGTGAGTGGCTGCGCGGACGCCGTCAAACGGCAGAAACTTCAAATCCATCATGTTGGCTCATTGCCAAAGCACCGCTTCAAGACAACAATGACCTCGACGCCGGCGCGCCAGACGCGCACAAAAAAGAGCGTTGGAGGAAATGGAGGAGGAAGCCGCTGGCTAAGTCACGGACGCGCTATGCATGCGGCCTTTCGGTGCTCACGACCGACGAATCTGACGCGGATGCGTTCGCCCGGGCGGTGGCAGCGGAAGCAGCGGCCATTGACGCCGGGTTTGCCCTCCTGTTTTTCTCGCAGAGCCTCATAGAGGCCGTCGCCCTGTCGGAAGCGCTGAAGACCCACGCGCCGGCGCTCCACTATGCCGGCTGCTCGACAGCCGGTGAGATAACGCCCAAGGGGCTGGAGGAAGGCCAGATCCTGGCTATGCTGCTTCCCTCCGTATCGTTTTCGGCAGCCAGCACCATGATCGAAAATCTGTCCTCATCAGGCATGGACGGGATTACCGGCGAAGTCGAGGCGCTGAGGCGTTCGTTACACGAGCGCCTCGGGCACGAGCGAGCCGACACCACTTTCGCGCTCTGCTTGATCGATGGCCTGTCTTATGCCGAAGAAGCGGTGACCTCCGCCATCCATTGGGGGCTCGACGACATCCCACTGATCGGCGGGTCGGCTGGCGATGATTTGAAATTCGAGACAACGCGGCTGATCTCGAACGGCAAAGTGACCTCCGACAGCGCCATCATCGTGCTGATCACCACGGAAATTCCTTTCCACGTGTTCAAAACCGACAATTTCGTTCCCACCGACGAGAAGCTGGTGGTGACGGCATCCGATCCCGACCACCGCATCGTGCGCGAATTCAACGCCACCATTGCCGCCGAGGAATATGCCGCCTCGGTCGGCGTCGTCGCGCAGATGCTGACGCCACTGAGTTTTGCCTCACACCCGGTGGTGGTGAAAGTCGGCGGCGAATTTTACTGCCGTTCAATCCAGAAGATGCACGCGGACGGCTCGCTGTCGTTCTTCTGCGCCATCGACGATGGTGTCGTGCTTGCCGTCGCCCAGCCTAAGGACATGGTCGAGGCGACCCGCGCCGCGCTCAGCGACGTCAGCGAAAGGCTTGGCGGCATTGACCTGATCCTCGGTTTCGACTGCGTGCTGCGCCGGCTCGACGCGCGCAATCGGCAGGTCTATCGCGAGATTTCGGAACTCTACAAGGTCAACAACGTCCTCGGCTTCGGCACCTATGGCGAACAGTACCGTTCGATGCATCTGAACCAGACCTTCACCGGCATCGCCTTCGGCGAACGCAAGGCGGCCGAAGCGGCGGAGTAGGAAATCCGGGATGCCGCTCAGGAACATCGACGACCTGGAAAGGCTGAAGAAGATCAACGCCGCGCTGATCAGCCGCGTCGAGCGTTCCATGGACCAGCAAGGCAATGCCTTTTCGCTGTTCCAGACCGCCATTTCGCTTGAAAGCCGGGTGCGCAGCCGCACCGAAGAGCTGCATTCGACCTTGCGCCGGCTGGAGCAGTCGAACATCGACTTGAACGCAGCCAAGGAAAACGCCGAGCTGGCGAACCTGTCCAAGACCAGGTTCCTGGCGGCCGCCAGCCATGACGTGCTGCAGCCGCTGAACGCCGCGCATCTGTCGGTCTCGGCGCTTGCCGAAGTACAGACCAGCGAGGAAGGCAGAAAGCTGGTCCGCCAGGTCGAGCGATCGCTGGAGACGATGGAGGACCTGCTCCGCACCTTGCTCGACATTTCCAAGCTCGATGCCGGCGTCGTGCAGCCCGACATCACCGATGTCAGCCTGGAGACGCTGTTTTCGTCTCTGCGCTCGGATTTTCAGCCGGTCGCGGAGATGAAGGGGCTGACGCTGAAGTTCCGGCCGGTCGATGCGCTCGTTCGTTCGGACCGAACCTTGCTGCGCCGCATCCTGCAGAACATCCTGTCCAATGCACTGCGCTATACCCGCTCGGGCGGCGTGTTGGTCGGCACCAGGCATCGCGGCGACACCATCCGCATCGACGTCGCCGATACCGGCTGCGGCATCCCCGACGACCAGCGCGAGGCGGTGTTCGAGGAATTCCATCGCGGCGTGATCCCGACCGATGCCGGGCTTGCCGCCGGCGGGCTGGGGTTGGGGCTGGCCATCGTGCGCCGCATCGCCGCGGCCCTCGGCCATCCCGTCACGTTTTCGTCGAAGGTCGGACATGGCACGATTTTCCATATCGACGTTCCGGTCGGGATCGGCGACACGGCCGATCCAATCGCCAGCACCGTCGACATGGAACGGCCGCGCGGCTACGGTCTGTTCGGCACAAGGGTGCTGCTGGTCGAGAACGACATCGACGTGCTGCAGGCGATGACCTCCCTGCTCGAGCGCTGGCAATGCCTGGTGCGCCCCGCCACCTCGACCGGTGACGCGCTCGACATGCTTGGCGATACCGACTGGTTGCCAGATATTGTCATAGCCGACCAGCATCTCGACGGCGGCGACCTCGGCACCACCACAATCGCCGAGGTCCGTGATTATCTCGGTCGCGCCGTGCCGGCGCTGATCGTCACCGCCGACGGTTCGGAGACAGTCGCCAACGCCGCCCGCGCCGCCGGCATCGAGCTGATGCGCAAGCCGCTGAAACCAGCGCAATTGAGGGCGTTGCTGGCACATCTGCTGGCTTGAACTGGTCGTATCTTCCCAGCATACGGGTCACCGTATTCCAGCCATTACTTGTGCCTAGGCGGTAATTCATATGAAGCAGATTCACTTCTTCGCGCTAAAGGACGATCTTCTTCCCGTATTGGAGGCAGTAGAACGTGAAATTTCGATAAAATACATCCTCATGGGTCATTTTCCCAAGATGGAATTCGACTCTTTTAGCAATAGAATGCAAATTCCAACTCTTGGGCAATCAACCACTGAATCGGCTTCCAGCGGTCGATCATTTCTTGTCACTGGCCACGCTGTGCCCATTGAGGTGAGGCCGATAAAAACACCTTCCGGCATCCGGTATTCGTTAGATCAGCTTGGCAATCCGGACACAGTAACTTTTTCCCCTGGTGGGCGATGGGCTGAAGATGTTGTGATAAATGGCCGCGTGGCTACGGTCTCCGACACGCCGCTCGCTCAAGAGCTAATGAAGACTTTTAATAGAGCATTCAAAAAGCAATTTAGTAAAATTAAAGCATTCTACGTTGGACCCGGGGCCGCTATTTTACTAGACGCGGGAAAGCGGCTAACTGCTGCAGAGCAATCGCCGCGTGAATTTGATCTGACTAGGGAGGCGCGGGTTGCTTAGCTGGTGTCGGGAACGTGAGAGCCGTGGCTAGTCTAGTCCGATTGCGGTGACACGAGTGCGGTCGACTACGGTGACAGTGCGCTTTTTAGCGAGCGCTCTCAAAACCCCGCCGGATCGCGAAAAAGCTCGGCATTGTCGAGCTTCGAGACCTCGATCACCGCCTGTGTGCGGCTGTAGACGTTGAGCTTGCGCAGGATTTCGGAGACATGCGCCTTGACGGTGGTCTCGCCGACCTGCAGTTCATAGGCGATCTGCTTGTTGAGCAGGCCCTGGCGCAGCATCTGCAGCACTTTGAGCTGCTGCGGTGTCAGCGTAGCCAGGCGCTGCACCATTTCGGCGCGGTCGGTGCTGTCGGCGTCGCGCGGCCGGCCTTCATAAGTCTCGGGAACATAGATCGCGCCTTCCATCACCGAGCGGATGGCGGCCGCAAGGTCGCTCTTGCGCGCCGATTTCGGGATGAAGCCGGCCGCACCGTAGGACAGCGCCTCGGAAATGATCTTCGGTTCCTCATAGCCCGAGACGATGACCACCGGCAGGCGCGGATAACGCGTCCTGAGCTGCAGCAGCCCGTCAAACCCGTGCACGTCGGGCATGCTGAGATCGAGCAGCGCCAGGTCGAACGGCTTGGCATCCGTCAGAAGCTCGAGCGCCTCGGCAATCGAGCGTGCCTCGACCGTGTCGACTTCCGGATAGGCCATCTGCACGGCACTATGCAGCGCCTCGCGAAACAGCGGATGGTCGTCAATGATCAGGAACCTGGCGCGATCGGTCATCAGCTTCATTTCGGTTTGGTCTGGCCTAGAATAGTCCTGCAACCATGGCCAGCTTATTGGCAAATAGTACATTGCCATCTTGGCCGGCTAAAGCAGAATGTGCCCATGATTTCCGCGGCGCCACGCGGCAGATGTGGCCGTTCTGAAATGCAATGCCTTGCCCGGTGGCCCAAATCGGCCGAATGTGCCGGCGACAGATCCATTGAAACAGAGACAGGTCGTGACCGACTTCCGGCTTCGCGTGACAGCCAGTGACCGCCGGCTTTCGCACTGTTGCCGGCCGCCACACGACGCTTCCCCGACGCCCGCCTTGTTCGCGGCCGCACCGATGGTATCGGCTGGTCTGGGGTCGCGCTGGCATACGGGCTGGTTTCCTGGACAAAACGCAGCAAGCTGATGGTGCTGCCGTTCAAGCCCCGCTAGGCGCTCGATATCGTACTGGTAAGGAGCACCACCTTGCCGTCATCGCGCTTTGGGCGCGACTTTGCCCGCGATATCCAAGCTAGTCCACGATCTGGGCCGCGCCAAGCCAGAACCAACTGATCGCAGTCGCTGATCTTGAAGCTGTACGATCCGGTTGGACCAATTTCAGCGTATTCCCGTTGAGCCCAGCGCCCCCCGAGGCTGACAGCACGTCGGCAATGACTTACGAAGCGTGTCCGTCTACGCGCTCGCCTGCGTTCGTTCCAACGCCTGGGACCGGGCGATTTCGTCCGGCCCCAAAGATAGTGTCTGATCACTCGTTAGGCCGGCAACGCGCCGGATCTCTTGGCCGTCCAGGTGGCGATATAGTCCATCAGTCCTGGATTGAGGCAATCATAAGGTTCGAGCCCGATCGACTTCAGCTGTGACCTTATGCCGTCCATGCGGCTCGGATCGACACCGGACTCGATGATCGAAGAGACAAAGGCGGTGAAGCCCGGCGGCGACCAGCCGTCTTCCTGGAAGCGCTCGGGATGGATGAAGGACAGCCCCTTGAAAGCGTGGTCGCGCTCGACCGGGCCGTGCATGTGGACGCCGCAGCCTGTGCAGGCATGGCGCAGGATCAGCGCGCCCGGATCGACGATCTTCAGCTTGTCGCCGTTTTCGGTCACCGTCACGTCGTTTGTACCGGCAACCGCCACGACCGAGAACAGCGCGCCTTCCGGCTTCCAGCATTTGGTGCAGCCGCAGGCATGGTTATGGGCGATCTGGCCCTTGACCTTCACTTTGACCGGGTTGCTGGTGCAGGCGCAGACCAGCGTGCCGCCGGCAAAGTCGGCCTTTTCCCTGGGCAGTCCATTGTCGATTTTAGGATGCAGTTTTTCCGGCATTTTTGTCTCCTCCCTTGTTGAACATCTGCATTTTTCGGCCGTTGGCTGGTTAGCCGGCGGCTTTCTCCTCCTCAGTAAACCACCACGCTCCTGATCGACTTGCCTTCATGCATCAGGTCAAAGCCCTTGTTGATGTCCTCGAGCTTCAGCGTGTGGGTGATCATCGGATCGATCTCGATCTTGCCGGCCATGTACCAGTCGACGATCTTCGGCACGTCGGTGCGGCCGCGCGCGCCGCCGAAGGCGGTGCCCATCCAGGTGCGGCCGGTGACCAGCTGGAACGGCCGCGTCGAGATCTCCTGGCCGGCGCCGGCAACGCCGATGATGACCGACTTGCCCCAGCCGCGATGCGACGATTCCAGCGCCTGCCGCATCACCTTGGTGTTGCCGGTGCAGTCGAACGTGTAGTCGGCGCCGCCGATCTGGTCGGCGCCGCGCTTGGTCATGTTGACGAGATGAGCCACGACATCGCCGTCGATCTCCTTCGGATTGACGAAATGCGTCATGCCGAATTTCTCGCCCCAGGCTCGTCTGTCGTTGTTCAGGTCGACGCCGATGATCATGTCGGCGCCGGCAAGGCGCAGGCCCTGGATGACGTTGAGGCCGATGCCGCCGAGGCCGAAGACGACCGCGGTCGCGCCTTGCTCGACCTTGGCCGTGTTGATCACAGCACCGATGCCGGTGGTGACGCCGCAGCCGATGTAGCAGATCTTGTCGAACGGGGCGTCGGCATTGACCTTGGCCACCGCGATCTCGGGCAGCACGGTGAAATTGGAGAAGGTCGAGCAGCCCATATAGTGGAACAGCTTGTCCTTGCCGATCGAGAAGCGCGAGGTGCCGTCGGGCATCAAGCCCTGTCCCTGCGTGGCACGGATGGCGGTGCACAGATTGGTCTTGCGCGACAGGCAGGACGGGCACTGCCGGCATTCCGGCGTGTAGAGCGGGATGACATGGTCACCCTTCCTGACCGAGGAGACGCCCTTGCCGATGTCGACGACGATGCCGGCGCCCTCATGACCGAGGATCGCCGGAAACAGGCCTTCCGGGTCGGCGCCCGACAGCGTGAACTCGTCGGTGTGGCAGATGCCGGTTGCCTTGATCTCGACCAGCACCTCGCCATCACGGGGACCTTCAAGGTCGACCTCCATGATCTGCAGCGGCTTTCCGGCGGCGACGGCGACAGCGGCGCGCGTTTTCATCAGGCAATCCTCCCATGACGACCCATAGAGTTTCTCATTCCGCCATTGCTGCGGATGAGACCGCAACACGCTCATTCATCGCCGCATCCTCGAAAAGGCATAGGACTAAAGCAGACACGTAAGTCCACTTGCAGGGCTTTGATAAATCTTGTGGCGTCCGCTAAGCTCATTGTGGGCACCTTGAATTCGCGCTGGTCCGGGAACAATCGGACTTTAGTGCAAGAATGGGCAGTTTTATCGATGACGAGCGCGGTGCCAGGCACTCTCGCGGCCTTTTTGTGCTTTTTTTTCCAGACCGCCAACGTTACAGGCGTGATGGCCCAGGAAGTGACGGGCAAGCAACCGGTCGCAGCCGACAGGCCGGAAAGAAAGATAACCGAAATCAGAATAGGTTATTTGCGGGCCTACGCGCCGCAACTGGCGCTTTCCCTGCTGGACCTGCCGCCACGCGACGAAGGTGTCGCCGGCGCCAATGTGGCGATCGGCGACAACAACACGACAGGAAAGTTCGTCAGCCAGAAATTCAGCCTCGACATAGCCGAGGTCAAGCCGGACGCCGACGCGGTTCAGGCGTTCAACGATCTGATTGCCAAAGGTGACCGCTATGTTGTCGCTGACCTCTCGGCCAGGCAATTGCTGTCGATCGCCGACATCGCCCGCGACAAGGGCGTTCTGGTCTTCAATGTCGGTGCCACAGACGACAGCCTGCGCGAGGAAGACTGCCGCATAAACATTTTCCATGTGGCGCCGACACGAAGCATGCTGGCTGACGCGCTGGCGCAGTATCTCGTGATAAAGAAATGGCCGAATTGGGTGCTGCTCTATGGTTCGCATGAGCGGGATCATCTCTATGCGGCCGCGTTGCGCCGCGCGGCGGCTCGCTTCGGCGGTCAGATCGTCGCCGAGAAGGAGTTCAAAGACACTGGCACGGCGCGCCGCACCGACACCGGCGCCACGCAGATACAGCAGCAGATTTCCGTGTTCACGCAGGATCTGCCGGAGCATGACGTGGTGCTTGTCGCCGATGAGAGCGAGGTGTTCGGAACCTATGTGCCCTACCGCACCTGGACACCGCGGCTGGTCACTGGCACGGCCGGTCTTGTCGCATCGTCCTGGCATCCCGCGAGCGAGCAATGGGGTGGCATTCAAATGCAAAGCCGTTTCCTGAGGACGACCGGCCGGCGAATGCTGTCCAAGGATATGTCGGCCTGGACGGCGGTGCGGGCGGTGGGCGAAGCCAGCACACGGACCAATGGCGACGATCCGAAGAAGATCAGCGACTACATCCGCTCGGACGATTTCTCGGTCGCCGCCTTCAAAGGACAGAAGCTGACCTTCCGCAAGTGGAACCATCAGCTTCGCCAGCCAATCCTGCTCGGCGACACCAAGTCCGTGGTCTCGACATCGCCACAGGAGGGTTATCTCCACCAGATCTCCGAGCTCGATACGCTCGGCGTCGATCAGCCGGAAACGAAATGCGTCCTTAAGTAGAACCAATCGGGAGGAATTTTCGTGCAGAGACGAGCTTGCGCACTCGCCATTCTCGGCTTCATGGCCAATCCGGCGTGGGCTTACACCGTTTATGTCTCCAACGAGAAAGACAATACGATAACGGTCGTCGACACGGCGACGATGCAAGTGGTGAAGACCGTCGAAGTCGGCCAGAGGCCGCGCGGTATCACCATCTCGCATGACGGCAAGTTCATCTATTTGTGCGCCAGCGATGACGATACGATCGAAATCATCGATACCGCGACGCTGCAGATCGTTGGCACGCTGCCATCAGGCCCCGATCCCGAACTGTTCGTGCTTTCGCCCGACGGCAAGACGCTCTACGTCGCCAACGAGGACGACAATCTCGTCACCGCGATCAACGTCGAGAGCAAGCAGGTCATGACCGAGATTCCCGTTGGGGTGGAGCCTGAAGGCATGGCCGTCAGTCCCGATGGCAAAACCATGGTCAACACCTCCGAAACCACCAGCATGGCGCATTTCATCGACACCGACAGCCATGAGGTGACCGACAACGTCCTGGTCGACACGCGTCCGCGCTTTGCGCAATTCAAGCCCGACGGATCACAGATCTGGGTCAGTGCCGAAATCGGCGGTACCGTCAGCGTCATCGACAGTCTCAAACGCGAGGTGGTGAAGAAGATCCAGTTCGCGATTGCGGGATTGCGGCCCGAAACCATCCAGCCGGTCGGCATCGCAATCAGCGCCGACGGCAAGAAAGCCTATGTCGCGCTCGGCCCGGCGAACCACGTCGCCGTCATCAACACCGAAACCTACGAGGTGGAAAAATACATCCTGGTCGGCCAGCGCGTCTGGCATCTCGACTTCACCCCCGATCAGAAGACGCTGATCACCACCAACGGCAATTCCAACGACATCACCTTCATCGACACGGCGACGGACGAGCCGGTTCAATCGGTTACGGTGGGCCAGCAGCCTTGGGGCGTGGCCATATCGCCCCATTAGACCGCAGCGATGATCAGGGAGGCCGACGTGATGAATATTTGCCGCCGGGATGTTGCAAGTGCACTAGATGACCAGCGCGCCCCGAAGGAGCCAGCGGCATGCAGCATGTGAGGACAAGCGGAGCTGGAGAGGAGGTGGCAGCGCTCGATGTTGCCGGCATCAGCCATTCCTATGGTCCGAAGCGAGCGCTCCAGGACGTCTCATTCTCGATCGCGCCGGGAACTTTCACCGTTCTGCTCGGCCTCAATGGGGCCGGCAAGACAACTTTGTTCTCACTGATCAGCCATCTTTACGGCACCCGCCGCGGATCGATCCGCATCTTCGGCCATGACGTCAGCCGCGCTTCGGGCGAAGCGCTCAGGCGTGTCGGCATCGTATTCCAGGCACGCACGCTCGACCTCGACCTCAGCGTCTACCAGAACCTCTCCTACCACGCCTCGCTGCATGGCATTGGCGGACACCAAGCCCGGCAGCGCATTGCCGCGCTGCTCGATACAGTCAACATGCAGGGCCGTCAGCATGACAAGGCACGCAGTCTTTCCGGCGGCCAAATGCGGCGCATCGAGATCGCGCGGGCGCTGCTCCACCGCCCTTCCCTGCTGCTGCTCGACGAGGCGACGGTCGGTCTCGACGTCCAGTCGCGTGCGGGCATTTTGGCCACCATCCGCAAACTCGTAGAAACCGAGGGCATCGGTGTGCTGTGGGCGACGCATCTGATCGATGAGGTCGAAGACGGCGACCATGTCGTCGTGCTGCGGCAGGGCGACCTGGTTGCCAAGGGTAAGGTGGCCGATGTCGTTGCGACGAGCGGTGCCAGTTCGATCCGCGACGCCTTTTCCAGGCTCAACCGCATCGAAACAAGCGGCATCGCGGAGATGTCGCCATGAGCGCTCCCGCAATGCCCGCAAAAGTCGCAGCCCTCACGCCGGTGAAGTTCGAACAGTTTGGGCTCCACCACTACCTCGTTTGCCTCAAAGGGATCGTCGTGCGGGAGTGCCTGCGCTTCCTGCATCAGCGCGAGCGCTTTATATCCTCGCTGGTTCGGCCGCTCGTCTGGCTGTTCATTTTTGCCGCCGGATTCCGGCAGGTGCTCGGCGTATCGATCATCCCGCCCTACAAGACCTATGTGCTCTACGAGGTCTACATCACGCCGGGCCTGTGCGGCATGATTCTGCTGTTTTCGGGCATGCAGTCTTCGCTGTCGATGGTCTATGATCGCGAAATGGGCAACATGCGCACCCTGCTGGTCAGCCCCTTCCCGCGTTGGTTTTTACTGATCTCGAAGATGCTCGCCGGTGTCGCCGTGTCGATCGCGCAGGTTTACGCGTTCCTGATCGTTGCCTGGTTCTGGGGCGTCAAGGCGCCGCCGCTTGGCTATCTCACCGTGCTGCCGGCGCTGTTCCTGTCAGGCATGATGCTGTGCGCGCTCGGCATGCTTCTGTCCTCAATGATCAAGCAGCTCGAAAACTTCGCTGGCATCATGAACTTCGTCATCTTTCCCGGCTATTTCGCTTCTCCGGCACTCTATCCCTTGTGGCGTATCCAGGAGGCTAGCCCCCTGCTCTACAAAATCTGCCTCGCCAATCCATTTACTTACGCCGTCGAACTGATCCGCTTCGCCTTCTACGGCCAGGTTGACTGGCTGTCGCTGGGCGTCGTTGCCGGCTGCACGCTGCTGTTCCTTGCCGCCGCCATCATCGCCTACGACCCTTCGCGCGGCCTGATGACCCGCAAACAGGACACGGGAGGAAATGCCTGATGGCGCGAATGATCCATGTTCGCAGTCTGGCTCTGGTCGCCATGCTCGCGCCGGGCGTCAACGCCATGGCAGCCCCCGATCCAGACTGGCCCTGCATGCAGCGCAAGGTGCCGCAACTCTCGCTCGGCCAGATCTGGAGCGGACCGGACCTTCCTTCAGCCGCGAAGGACTGGTCGAAGGACCCCACCATCTCCGCCCTGATCGAGGAAGTGGCAGCTCGCCGGATGCCGATTGCGGAAGCTCAAAAGAAGATCAGGGATTTCGCGGCCTCCTTGCCGGCCGAGCAACTTGCACCCAAAATGGCGATGATGGTGCAAGGCATGTTCGACCACCTGGACGCCGAGCGCTCGCAGGTGATCTCCGGCATTTCCCGCTACGCCCACAAGCAGCTCGAAATGGCCGCCGCGTTGCGCAAGGAAGCGTCCGATGTCGATGCATTGCGGGCAAAGCCGGATGCAGATCCCGAAGAGATCGATCGGCGAACCGAACAGCTGAAATTCGCAACGCGAATTTTCAATGAACGCGTCCAATCACTGACCTACGTCTGTGAAGTGCCGACGATAATCGAGCAGCGGCTTTATCAATTGTCCAAGGCCGTCTCGGAAACGCTCGCCGCGAAGAAATAGAACCTCATTCGATCTTCGCGGCGGATATCACGATCCACGGCCGGGCAGCACGCGCCAGCGCTGAACGAAATAACCGGGATGCGTCTCGATCCACTGGGCTACCAGCGATTGCGCCTGCATGAAGGCGGTCCCGGGATTCATCGCCAGGCCATCCACCATCTGTTCGCGTTGTTCACAGGTCTGCGGCACATCCGTCAGGCAGACCATCATAACGAGCGTGTAGAGCATTACCCCTTGTCCCCTTCGATTCCCGAACCCCATGCCCGGGAGTTTCCGTGATACCGACCAGTCTGCAGGGATCGCACATACGGATCACTTACGGGTGTGAAAGGAACGTGGCCCCCGCTCTTTCGCGCCGCAATATAACATGGCGCTAATCTAACGCCAACGACCGCAGGGCTCGGTCGCGGACGCGCGCGCATCGAAGATGCGCGTCCGGCTGTGCCAGTGCCAAAAAATGTGACTCCTGGAACGCGCTCTCGCATGGGCTCGACCGAAACAGGAATATCATTGTTGTCGACCTCAGACCGGCAGTCCGTTCTGCTTTCGCAGGCTCTTGTCGAAAGCGGATGCGGGGACGAAACGGCGCAGGAAACTGACCTGGCGCGCCATTTTTCCAGCCGCATAGCGCCTCTTCGGAGCGGGATCGGTCGCAGCCACCAAAACGGTCCTGGCCACCACTTCCGGCGCATCGCCTTTTTCCATCGCTTTCCGCACAGCTGCGTTCATGCCGGCGCGCGCAGAGTCATAGATGTCAAGCAACTGATCCGGCCTGGCGAGATTTTCTTCAAATGAGGTGCGGGTATAGGCGGGCTCCACCAACACGACGCGAATTCCGAAAGTACGCAGTTCGTGGTCGAGCGATTCGGAATAGCCCTCAACGGCATGCTTGGTCGACGAATAAAGCGCGAAATAGGGAGCTGGAATGAACCCCTGCACCGAGCTCAAATTGACGATTCTGCCCTTGCCTTGGCGGCGCATTGTCGGCAACACCGCTTTGGTTACTCGCATAACGCCAAAGACGTTCACGTCAAACAACGACTTGGCCTGGGCCATCGAGGACTCCTCCGCGCCACCAAGCAGGCCAACGCCGGCATTATTGACAAGCAGGTCAATGCGCCCGGTCTCGGCCAGCACGTCCTGGACAAGTTTCGCCACGGAAGTGTCATCGGTCACGTCACAGGCCAGCATGGTAACGCCATCGGATCGGTCGACGACCGCGCGACGGCTGGTTCCGAACACGCGAAAGCCCGCGTTCTGCAGGGCTTTGGCCGTTGTGTGCCCGATACCGCTGGATGCCCCCGTCACCAGGGCGACGCCTAGATTGGTCTTGTTCATGGAGGTCACTTCTTTCTTCGTTTTGGATTGGCGTGGGAGAAGCACGACAGGTCGGAGCGAAAGGCGTCAATCATGAGCGCCTCCGGTACTCGCGCCGGCCAGATCATCCGTCCAGCGCCGGAACAGCGCGCTGGCATTAACGCCTCCGAAGCCGAAGCCATTGGAGATTGCATAGCCCATCGCCATCGGCCGGGCCCGGTTTGCGACGAAGTCGATCCCGTCGCCGGCCGGATCGGGAGCGCTCAGATTGAGGGTCGGCGGTGCCATCTGATCCCTGAGTGCCAGGATTGCGAAGATTGCTCCGAGCCCGCCGGCGGCTCCGAGCAGGTGTCCGGTCGCCGATTTCGTTGCACTGACAGCTATCGCGAAATCGCGCCCGAACACGCTCTTGATCGCTTCGATCTCACCCAGGTCGCCCACCGGCGTGGAGGTCGCATGGGCATTGAGATGACGAACCTCGCGGGGCGAAATCCCTGCTTGGGCGATTGCGATCTCCATGGCCCGGCGCGCACCGTCGCCGTCCTCGGGACCGGAGGTGACGTGATGAGCATCCGCCGTCGTGCCGTAGCCGACAAGCTCGGCCAGCGGTCTTGCGCCGCGCGCCAGCGCGTGGCTCAATTCCTCGATGACCAGCATGCCGGCTCCTTCGCCCATGACGAAGCCGTCCCGCGACTTGTCGAACGGTCGGGAGGCCTCATCAGGACGGTGATTAAAGGACGTCGAAAGAGAGCGTGCCGCGGCAAACCCACCGAGGCTGACAAGATTCATGCATGCTTCCGTCCCGCCGCACACGGCAATATCGGCCTCGTTGGCGCGGATTAGGCGAGCCGCATCGCCGATCGCCTGAATGCCGGCCGCGCACGCCGTCACGGGTGCACCGAGCGGACCTTTGAAGCCATAGCGGATCGAGACGTGGCCTGCCGCGAGGTTCACCAGGAAGGACGGCACCGTAAAAGGTGATAGACGGCGGACGCCGCGCCGGTCGACCGTGCGCACCGCCTCGGTTATGGCCGGGAACCCGCCGACGCCCGAGGCGATGATCGTGGCCGTGCGCACGCGATCCGCTTCCGAGACGGGGGCCCATCTTGCTTGGGCGAGCGCCTCTTGTGCCGCGGCCAGCGCAAAGAGAATGAACCGGTCTACCTTGCGCTGATCCTTCGGCGGAAGGATGGCTTCCGGATCGAAACCAGCGTCCGGATCTTCTTCTGTGGAGGGCACCACCCCGCCGACCTTCGCCGGCAGGTCGCACACCACATCATCCGCAAGCCTCCGGATGCCCGAGCGGCCGGCCAGGAGACGCGACCAGGACGTTTCAACATCGGCAGCAAGGGGCGTAACCGCTCCCATGCCCGTAACAACAATCCGTCGCATCTATTTTCCTGTCAGTTTGGGCGCGCCGCAGGCGCCGCGACGCCGTTCAAGTGCCGGCTGATTCACGAACTTGATTGGCCGCCGCATCCAGAAAGGCCTGCGCGAGGTCAGGATCGTTGATGACGCGCGATAACATCAGCGCACCGACCATCGTCGAGAGAATGGCCATGGCCCTGCCATCGAACTCCCCGTCACTGGTCTCAGCAATGAAACGGCCGAGGATCTCGAGATGCTCCTTGATCCCGGCTTCGAACGGCGCTTTCACGTCCTTGCCCTGTCTGGCGGCATCCGAGCCGAGCGCCACGATCGGGCAGCCGTCCATCTTTTCTCCGCGATGGTCCATACTGAGGTAGAACGCGATCACCGCGCCAAGCGGATCATCAGGGTTTGCCGCAGTCGCGGCCGACCATCGACGGGTGGCGCTCTCCATCGCCCGCCTGGACGCCTGCGCCGCCAGGTCGTCCTTGGATGCGAACTGCTTGTAAAACGCGCCTTGGGTCAGTCCGGCACCCTTCATCAGATCCTTAAGGCCGATACCATCAAAGCCGCGCTCCCGAAAAAGGCGGCTTGCCACGTTGATTACGGTTTCTCGGTTTTCCGCTGCCTGAGTACGACTTACGCGCATTGTTGACCTCTTTTTTAGATTGCGTTCGTAATCTATAGCCTATATAGAGTTCGAACGCAATCTAAAAAGGAGATACGAAATGATCCGCAAAACCTTAAGCGCATCGCTCCTGGCTGCGCTGTTTCTTGCGGCCCCGGCTTTTGCCGAGGAGGCCACCATCGGACGCCCGATCGAGGGCGGCAGCCTGCACGAGGGACACCTTGACATGGTGGTCTACTACGTCCCGGTCGACGGCGGCCTCCTGGAGGTCACCGCCACCTTCGCGCCGAAGACCGGGGGCGATCCGCTGCGCGTCGTCATGGGTCTCGCCGACGACGACTCCGTGGCCTTTTCCATGCCGGGCCACCAGGACTCGCTCTACGCGTTCTCAAGGTCCGGAGATGAGGTGACGGTCTCGACCGAGACTGACATGCATCTGCGAGCCGACGCGACAATACGCTGAGCCGAAGTTCAGACCGCAGCCGGCGTGCTGCTGGCCGTGGGCTCTCGCGTCCGCTCGGCTCGCCACACGGTGCCTCGATCACGCCATCGAATAAGTTTGGGGAGAGGTCAAATGCTATACAGTTATTTTGTCGAGAAATCGATCCGAGAGAGCTTCGACCACGTCAACAACCATCGCTGGGATGAGGCGGTGAAGGCACTCGCGCTGCATGTCCATCACCGCGTTTCCGGCGCCCACGCGCTTGGTGGTGAGCGCCACGACAAAGAAGCCATGCGCCGCTGGTTTGAGCGCCTCGGCCGCGTCCTGCCCAATCTCCATCTCACGGTCAACCACATCTGGGTGAAGGGCTGGCCGTGGCATACTACCGTGTTTGCCCAGTGGGACGGCACCGCAACGCTGCTCAATGGCGACGCGTCGTACGTCAACCGTGGTCTCCACGTGTTCACCCTGCAGTGGGGCAGAGTCTATGCACTTGAGGAATTTTACGATTCACAAGCAGCGGCCCGCGGTCTTGCCGCCCAAGCGGCAGCTGGCCTCGAAGAAGCTGTCGCCGAACCAATTGTAGGCTAGCAGACGCTCAGTCAAAGCCCACCCGTTCCGTGAACGCGGGGGCGCTACCCCGTGGCCCAGCGCTTGGAGGGCGGTCGCCTCGGCTCCGCAAATGCGTGCCACCAGCGATGCCTCGGCTCGTGAACATCGGTCAGGAGGTCACAGCCGATCAGCCGCTGATACACACCATCGTTTGTCTGAAGCGTTTGCCTGGACCGCGCGCCCTAACTCGCGCGACCTCTACTGTTCAGTTCCTCGTGCGGATAGAGCTTGCCGAACAGTGGCAGGTACATCGCGCCCTTGCGCATCAGGAAATCGTGGAAGGTCGCCATCGCCGGCGAGATCGCGTGATCGCTGCGCATCACCGAAAACCATTGCCGGCGGATCGGCATGCCGACGACGTCGAGGATGACCAGCCGGCCAGCCTCGATTTCCGCGGCGATGGTGTGGGCAGAGATGAAGGCGATGCCGAGCCCGGCCATCACCGCCTGTTTGATCGTCTCGTTCGAGCCCATCTCGACGCCGAGATCGTCGATGCGGCCAGGCACGTCGCTCAAAAATATTTCCAGCGAGATGCGCGTGCCGGAGCCGGACTCGCGAATGAGGAAATGTTCCTCGGCGATCCGCTCCTTGGAAATGTCGCGTGCCGACGCCAGCGGGTGGTCGGGCGGTGCGATGATGACCAGCGGGTGATCGCCGAAGACCGAAGCACGCACCGGGACTTCCTTCGCCGGGCGTCCCATCAGCGCGATATCGATGTCGTGGTTCTTCAGATTGTCGATCGTCTCGGCGCGGTTGCCGATGGCAAGGCGCATGTCGATATCGGGATGTTCCTTCATGAAGGCGGCCATCAGCCGCGGTGCGAAATATTTGGCCGTGGAAACGACGCCGAGCCGCAAGCTGCCGGCGCGCACGCCCTTGATTGCATCCATCTTGTCTTCGAGCAGACGAAGCCGCTCCTCGATGGCCTGTGCCGTCTCGACGAAGGCCAGACCTGCGGCAGTGGGACGCATGCCGTCCGACGTCCTGTCGAACAAGGCCAGTTGGAACTCCTCCTCCACCTGCCGCAACTGGATCGTTACCGCTGGAGGAGACAGGCCTAACACCTTGGCCGCGCTGACGATTTTTCCGTGGCTGATGATTGCCTGAACGGTCTTGAACTGCTTGAGCGTGAGGTTTCTCATATGGCATACTAAAATTTTTTTACTGCCTGAGTAAAGTTATTGAATTTTACTTATCCAGCGTCGTTTGTTCTCCTTTCCCAATCCGGCCGACCCGAGGAGAGGCGGCTGGATCGGGAGGTTACGATGCCAGCGGCAACGCTCGACGCTTTTCTGAACTCCTATCTTGGCGAGCCGGACGAACTGCGCTCCGCCGTCGTAGCGACCATCCGTCAGCTGACGCAGGCGGCCACCACGATCCGTAACACCATCAATCAAGGGGTGCTCGGCACGGCCTTTGCGGGAACCCGCGGCGTCAATGCTGACGGCGACATCCAGAAGGATCTCGATGTCTTCGCCGATGACATCTTCCTCGATGCCATGCGCCACGCTCCGATCGCGCTCTACGCTTCCGAGGAACTGGAGCAGCCGGTGCTGCTCGACAGGCAAGCGGCTCTTGCCATCGCCATCGACCCGCTCGACGGCTCATCCAACATCGACACCAACGTGTCGATCGGAACGGTCTTCTCGCTTCTCCCTGCAATTGGCGCGCCGGATGGGGATCCGGCCGCCTCGTTTTTGCAGGCAGGGGTGAACCAGCTGGGCGCCGGTTTCTTCATCTACGGCCCGCAGCTGGCGCTGGTTCTGTCGCTCGGCAGCGGCACCCATGTCTTCGTTCTCTCGACCCGGCTCGGCACCTTCGTCCAGGCCTATGAGAGCCGGGTCATCCCCCAGCGTACCCAGGAGTTCGCCATCAACGCCGCCAACTACCGGCATTGGGACGAGGCGGTGCGGCTCTACATCGACGACTGCCTTGAAGGCACCGAAGGCCCACGCGAGAAGGACTTCAACATGCGCTGGATCGCCTCCCTGGTCGCGGACTGTTATCGCATATTGATGCGCGGCGGCGTGTTCCTGTATCCAGGCGACAAGCGCAAGAGCTACAGGCAGGGGCGACTTCGCCTCGTCTATGAGGCAAACCCGATCGCTTATCTCGTCGAACAGGCGGGCGGTGCCGCCACCGATACGGTCACCCGCATCCTCGAAATCGAACCCGAGAGCCTGCACCAGCGCGTGCCCATGGTTTTCGGATCGGCGCGGGAAGTCGCGCGCATCACCCGCTACCACACCGAGCCGAGCGCCATCGGCGAGCGCGCGCCGCTGTTCAGCCGCCGCGGCCTTTTCAGGGCCTGAAGACCATGTCGGCAAAGCACCCCATCATTACCATCACCGGGTCGTCGGGCGCAGGCACCACCTCTGTCAAGCGCATCTTCGAGCTGATCTTCCGGCGCGAGAACATCGGGGCCGCCTTCATCGAAGGCGATGCTTTCCATCGCTACGACCGCGCCACGATGAAGGCGAAGGTGGCCGAGGAGGAAAAGGCGGGCAATCCGAATTTCACCCACTTCCATGCCGAGGCCAATGAACTGGCAATCCTCGAAGAGGTATTCGAGGAATATGGCCGCCGGGGAACCGGAAAGACCCGCACATACATCCATGATGAGGATGAGGAGAAGCAGTACGGCACGCCGCCGGGACATTTCACCGAATGGCGCGAATTTCCGCCGAGCGACCTGCTCTTCTACGAGGGCCTGCATGGCTGCGTCGTCACCGACAAGATCAACCTGGCCAGGCACGCGGATCTCAAGATCGGCGTGGTGCCGGTCATAAATCTCGAATGGATCCAGAAGATCCATCGCGACCGCGCAACGCGCGGCTATTCCACCGAGGCGGTGATGGACGTGATCCTGCGTCGCATGCCGGACTATGTCCGCTACATCGTCCCGCAGTTTTCGCAGACCGCCATCAACTTCCAGCGCGTGCCGATCGTCGACACGTCCAATCCATTCATCGCGCGCTGGATACCGACGCCCGACGAATCGATGCTGGTCATCCGCTTCGCCAATCCCCGCGGCATCGATTTCCCCTACCTGCTTTCGATGATCCACGACTCGTTCATGTCGCGGCCGAATTCCATAGTGGTGCCCGGCAACAAGCTCGACCTTGCCATGCAGCTGATCCTGACGCCGCTCATCCTGCAATTGATCGAACGCAAGAACCGTGTGTCGTGAGGAGGACGCCATGAACAGCCAAGCAGCAGCACTGAAGCCCGTCGCCGCCGTCTCGGAGCGCGACATGGCCAACGCCATTCGCGCACTGGCGATGGACAGTGTCCAAAAGGCCAATTCCGGTCATCCGGGCATGCCGATGGGCATGGCCGATGTCGCAACGGTGCTGTTCAGCCGCTTCATCAATATCGATCCGTCGGCCCCCAACTGGCCCGATCGTGACCGCTTCGTGCTGTCGGCCGGGCACGGCTCGATGCTGCAGTATGCGCTGCATTACCTGCTAGGCTTTGAAGACATGCCTATCGAAGAATTGCAGCGGTTTCGCCAGCTGGGCAGCCGCACCGCCGGACATCCGGAATATGGCCATGCGCTTGGCATCGAGACGACGACCGGCCCGCTTGGACAAGGCATTTCGACCGCTGTCGGCATGGCGCTGGCGGAGCGCATGCTTGCGGCCCGCCACGGCGCCGATCTCGTCGACCATTTCACCTACGCGATCGCCGGCGACGGCTGCCTGCAGGAAGGCATCAGCCACGAGGCGATCGATCTTGCCGGTCACCTGAAGCTCTCCCGGCTGATCGTCTTTTGGGACGACAATGCGATCTCGATCGACGGGCCCACTTCCCTGTCGACATCGATGGACCAGCCGGCGCGGTTCAAAGCCGCTGGATGGCATGTCCAGTCGGTGAACGGCCACGACACCGAAACCGTTGCGGCGGCAATCGAAGCGGCGCAGCAATCGGACCAGCCGTCTCTGATCGCCTGCCGCACGGTGATCGGCAAGGGAGCGCCCAATCTGGGCGGTTCGGAAAAGACGCATGGCGCGCCGCTGGGCGATGCGGAGATCGCCGCGACGCGCGAAAACATCGGCTGGGCCTTCGCGCCGTTCGAGGTGCCGGACGATATCCTTTTCGCCTGGCGCGAGATTGCCGGCCGCGGTCAAGCGGCACGCCGCGCCTGGGAGCAGCGGCTTGCCGCCTCACCACGGCGGCAGGCCTTCGAGAGCGCGGTCGCTGGCGCCCTGCCCGACGCGGTCTTCGAAGCGCTCGGCGCTTTCCGCAAGGAGCATGTCGGGAAGGCCACCAAGGTTGCAACGCGAAAAGCCTCGGAAATGGCACTCGCTGCGATCAATGGCGCAACCGAACTGACCGTCGGCGGCTCCGCCGATCTGACGCATTCGAACCTGACGATCACCAAGGGTATGAACCGCATCGCGCCGGGCGACTACGCCGGCCGCTACATCCACTATGGAATCCGCGAGCACGGCATGGCCGCAGCCATGAACGGCATCGCACTGCATGGCGGCTTCGTGCCTTATGGCGGCACGTTCCTGTGCTTCGCCGACTATGCGCGCGGCGCGATGCGGCTCTCGGCGCTCATGGGCCAGCGCGTCATCTATGTGATGACGCATGATTCCATTGGTCTCGGCGAGGACGGCCCGACCCACCAGCCGGTCGAGCACCTGGCGATGCTGCGGGCGACGCCAAACCTCAACGTCTTCCGCCCGGCCGACATCATCGAAACGGCGGAGTGCTGGGAACTGGCGCTGAGAAGCGAGAAGCGGCCGAGCGTGCTGGTGCTCTCGCGCCAGAACCTGCCGATGCTGCGCCAAGCACCTAGCGGCGAGCCACACAGCGACGAGAACCGGTCGAGCCGGGGCGCCTACATCCTGCGCGAGCCAGCCGGGCACCGCGCGGTGACGCTGATCGCCACCGGCTCGGAGGTCGAAATCGCGGTTGCCGCCGCCCTACGGCTGGAGACCGAGCACGGCGTCGCCGCCGCGGTCGTCTCGATGCCGTGCTGGGAGCTCTTTGAGGAACAGGATGCGGACTACCGCAAGGCCGTCCTCGGCTCGGCGCCGCGCATCGCCATCGAAGCCGCAGCACGGCTCGGCTGGGACCGCTGGATCGGCGACACCGGCGCTTTCGTCGGCATGGCCGGTTTCGGCGCCAGCGCCCCTGCCCCGGATCTCTACCGGCATTTCGACATCACGCCCGAAGCCGTCGCGGCAGCGGCGCTGAAGCTCATTATCTAGGAGGACGACCATGGCCCGCATCACCCTTCGCCAGCTTCTCGACCATGCCGCCGAGTACGGCTACGGGGTGCCGGCATTCAACATCAACAACATGGAACAGGGCCTCGCCATCATGGAGGCGGCCAGGGCCTGCGATGCGCCGGTCATCATCCAGGCCTCGCGCGGCGCCCGCTCCTATGCCAATGACATCATGCTGGCCAAGATGATGGAGGCTTTGACCGAAATCCATCCGGCCATTCCGCTCTGCATCCATCAGGATCACGGCAACAACGAAGCCACCTGCCTGTCGGCGATCCGCCACGGCTTCACCTCGGTGATGATGGACGGGTCATTGATGGCGGACGCCAAGACGCCGGCGAGCTACGATTACAACGTCGCCATCACCGAACGTGTCGCACGCATGGCGCATTGGGTCGGCGCTTCAGTCGAAGGCGAGCTTGGCGTGCTCGGCTCGCTGGAAACCGGCCAGGGCGAGGCCGAGGACGGGCACGGCGCTGAAGGTGCGCTTTCCCACGACCAGCTTTTGACCGATCCCGACCAGGCGGTCGACTTCGTGACCGCCACCCGGGTCGACGCGCTGGCGATCGCCTGCGGTACCTCACACGGTGCCTATAAATTCAGCCGCAAGCCTGACGGCGGCATCCTGGCCATGCAGGTGATCGAGGCGATCCACGAAAAGCTGCCCAACACGCATCTGGTCATGCACGGGTCTTCCTCCGTGCCGCAGGAACTGCAGGACATCATCAACAACTATGGCGGCGAGATGCCCCAGACCTTTGGCGTCCCGGTCGAGGAAATCGAGCGCGGCATCCGCTACGGCGTGCGCAAGGTCAACATCGACACCGATTGCCGAATGGCCATGGCCGGGCAGTTCCGCCGCGTTGCGACGGAGGACCCGCGCGAATTCGATCCGCGTAAATTCCTGAAACCCGCCATGGACGCCCTGCGCGACCTGTGCCGCGATCGCTTCGAACGCTTCGGCACCGCAGGCCACGCGTCGAAGATCAGGGTGATCGCCATGGATGAGATGGCGAAACGTTACGCCGCAGGAAAGCTCGACCCCCAAATCGCAACCGCGAAAGCCGCCTGAGCGGCAAACAGGAGACCTGCCATGAACAAGATCGACATGCCCTCAGCAGGCACGCTCAAGGAAGGCAAGGAACGCTACAGGTCCGGCGTCATCCCCTACAAGAAGATGGGCTACTGGGAGCCGGACTACCGGCCCAAGGAGACCGACCTGATCGCCATGTTTCGGATCACGCCGCAGCCCGGCGTCGACCACGAGGAGGCGGCCGCCGCCATCGCCGGTGAATCCTCTACCGCGACATGGACCGTGGTGTGGACCGACAGGCTGACCGCCTGCGAGCTCTACCGCGCCAAGGCATTCAAATCCGAGCCGGTGCCGAACACAGGTCCAGGCACCAGGATCGAGCAACAGTACTTCGCCTATATCGCCTACGACCTCGACCTGTTCGAGCCCGGCTCCATCGCCAACCTGACTGCATCGATCATCGGCAACGTGTTCGGCTTCAAGGCCGTCAAGGCCTTGCGGCTCGAGGACATGCGCATCCCGGTGGCTTACCTCAAGACCTTCCAGGGCCCGGCGACCGGCATCGTGGTGGAACGTGAGCGGCTCGACAAGTTCGGCCGGCCGCTGCTCGGCGCGACGACGAAGCCGAAGCTTGGCCTGTCAGGCCGCAACTACGGCCGCGTCGTCTACGAGGCGCTGAAGGGTGGCCTCGACTTCGTCAAGGACGACGAGAACATCAACTCACAGCCCTTCATGCATTGGCGCGACCGTTTCCTCTACTGCATGGAGGCAGTGAACAAGGCGTCGGCCGCCACCGGCGAAGTCAAGGGCCATTACCTCAACGTCACCGCCGGCACGATGGAGGACATGTACGAGCGCGCCGAATTTGCAAAACAGCTTGGCTCCTGCATCGTCATGATCGACCTCGTCATTGGCTACACGGCGATCCAGTCGATGGCCAAGTGGGCACGCCGCAACGACATGATCCTGCACCTCCACCGGGCCGGCAACTCGACCTATTCGCGCCAGAAGAACCACGGCATGAATTTTCGCGTCATCTGCAAATGGATGCGGATGGCCGGCGTCGATCACATCCATGCCGGCACGGTGGTCGGCAAGCTGGAAGGCGACCCGCTTATGATCAAGGGGTTTTATGACACGCTGCGCGAGGAGCGCACGCCGCAGAACCTCGAAACCGGGCTGTTCTTCGATCAGGACTGGGCCTCGCTCAACAAGGTGATGCCCGTCGCCTCCGGTGGCATCCATGCCGGCCAGATGCACCAGTTGATCCATTATCTCGGCGAGGACGTCATCCTGCAGTTCGGCGGCGGCACGATCGGCCATCCGGACGGCATCCAGGCCGGCGCGACGGCCAATCGCGTCGCGTTGGAGGCGATGATCCTCGCCCGCAACGAGGGCCGCGACTATCTGCGCGAAGGGACCAAAATCCTCGAACAGGCGGCCAGATGGTGCACGCCGCTCAAGGCGGCCCTGGAGACGTGGAAGGACGTCACCTTCAACTACGAATCGACCGACACGGCCGACTTTGTACCAACCGCAACGCCGAGCTTCTAGACGAAAGGAACCGTCGCCATGATGACCAATCCCGGAAACAAGGTCACGCAGGGACAGTTTTCGTTCCTGCCCGAGCTAACCGATGAGCAGATTTCAGCGCAGATCAAATACGCACTGAAAAACCACTGGGCGGTCAGCGTCGAGTACACGGACGATCCACATCCGCGAAACACCTATTGGGAAATGTACGGCAACCCGATGTTCGACCTGAGGGACCCGGCGGGCATCCTGCTTGAAGTCAACAATTGCCGGAAAGCTATGCCCAACATGTATGTCCGGGTCACCGCCTTCGATTCGACCAAGGGCTGGGAAGCACCGCGCATGTCATTCATCGTCAACCGGCCACCCAATGAACCCGGGTTCCGGCTGCTGCGCCAAGAGCGTGACGGCCGCAGTCAGGGCTATTCGATCGTGCCTTATGCGACCGACAGGCCCGAAGGCGAACGGAGCTAGGCGAACCATGCTGGACGCGATAGCAAAGAGCGCTGCCGCGCAGGGCGAATCGGTTGATCTACAGGCCGAGTTCGAGGCGTCCAACATCGACGAGGTGATGGACAAGCTCGACCGCGAACTCGTCGGCCTGAAGCCCATCAAGAACCGCATCCGCGAGATCGCTGCGCTGCTCCTGGTCGACCGGCTTCGCCGCAAGTTCGGGCTGATCTCTGGCGCACCGACGCTGCACATGAACTTTACGGGAAATCCCGGTACCGGAAAGACCACCGTGGCGCTCAGAATGGCCGAAATCCTGCATCGTCTTGGCTATGTCCGCGAAGGGCACATGGTCGCGGTGACGCGCGACGATCTCGTCGGCCAGTATGTGGGCCACACCGCGCCCAAAACCCGCGAAGTGATCAAGCGCGCCATGGGCGGGGTGCTTTTCATCGACGAGGCCTACTATCTCTACAAGCCCGAGAACGAACGCGACTACGGCCAGGAATCGATCGAAATCCTGCTGCAATGCATGGAAAACAACCGTGACGATCTGGTTGTGATCCTTGCCGGCTACAAGGACAAGATGGACCGCTTCTTCGACAGCAATCCCGGCATGCGCTCGCGCATCGCCCATCACCTCGATTTTCCGGACTACGGCGTCAGCGAACTCAAATCAATCGCCGAGATCATGCTGGCGGAACAGAATTACCGTCTCAGCGAAGCGGCGGCCAAGGCGCTCGAAGAGTATCTCCCGATCCGCATGCGGCTGCCGCATTTCTCCAACGCCCGCTCCGTTCGCAATAGCCTCGACCGGGCGCGGCTTCGCCAGGCCAGCCGGCTTTTCGCATCGCGCGACCGGGCGTTGACGAAAATCGATCTTATCACCATTGAGGAATCCGATATTCGCGGCAGCCGCGTGTTCGCGGAAGGTAAGCTCGAAGGCGAACCGGAGACGAAGGCGCGCTGACAAGATGACGGCGGTTGGTGTGCAGCGACCGGAAACGGACGACAGAATGGGAGCCGACGACCATGGATACCAAGACAATCATCGCGCCCTCGGTGCTTTCCGCGGACTTCTCGCGGCTCGGCGACGAGGTCGAAGCGGTCGTCCGGGCGGGTGCCGATTGGATCCATCTCGATGTGATGGATGGCCATTTCGTGCCCAACATCACCTTCGGTCCGCCGGTGGTCAAGGCGATCCGTAATCGAACGGACAAGGTCTTCGACTGCCACCTGATGATCGCGCCGGCCGACGCCTATCTCGGCGCCTTCGCCGATGCCGGCTGCGACATCATTACGGTGCATGCCGAGGCCGGACCGCATCTCGACCGTTCGCTGCAGGCAATCAGAAATCTCGGCAAGAAGGCCGGCGTGTCGCTGAACCCGTCAACGCCGGAAAGCGTCATCGAATATGTACTCGACCGGCTCGATCTGGTGCTTCTGATGACGGTCAATCCGGGCTTCGGCGGCCAGGCCTTCATTGCGGCGGTCGTCGATAAGGTCAGGCGGGTCAAGGCGCTGGTCGGCCATCGTCCGATCGACATAGAGATCGACGGCGGCGTCACGCCCGAAACCGCTCCGCTTGTCACCGCGGCCGGTGCCAGTGTGCTGGTCGCCGGCTCGGCCATCTTTAAGGGCGGCACCGAGGCGGCCTATCGCGCCAATATCGGCACCATCAGGCAGGCGGCCGACGGGGCGATCCGGAAAGCGGCGTAAACCATTTCATCGGAGGAAATCTTGGCGGCAATCCCACCTGTCTGCGATTTCGGCTGGCGAGCCATCGACGCCGTTTTGCCCGGCGTCGACGGCACATCGCATTCGATCTTAAGCCACGCCGGCCCGAACGGGCTGGTGGTGGCTTTCATCTGCAATCACTGCCCCTATGTGAAGGCGGTGATTTCACGGATGGTGCGCGACGCCAATGACCTCAAGGCCGAAGGCATCGGCTTTGTCGCGATCAACTCCAACGATAGCGACGCCTCTCCAGATGATTCGTTCGACAACATGAAGCTCTTTGCCAGGACGAACGGCTTCACTTTCCCCTATCTCCACGACGAGCACCAGACGGTGGCGCGCGCCTACGGAGCCGTTTGCACCCCGGATTTCTTCGGGCTCAACAGCGAGTTGACGCTGCAATATCGCGGCCGGCTGGACGCGTCGCGACGCGACGCCGAATTGCCCGGGCTGAGGCGCGACCTGTTCGAGGCGATGAAGCAAGTTGCCCGAACCGGGGACGGACCGCTTGACCAGATCGCTTCGATCGGCTGTTCGATCAAGTGGAAGGGTGCCGCATGAACGTCGGCGCAGGCAGGCCGTTTCGCTCGCCCAAGGCGATCCTGTTCGATCTCGACGGCACACTGGTCGATTCGGCGCCTGATATTGCGGCCGCCGTCAACGAATTGCTGGCCGGCCGCGATCTGCCGCCGCTGCGGCTGGATCAGGTCAAGGCCATGATCGGCGGCGGCATCAGGAAACTGGTCGAAAGGGCCGTCGCGGCTTCCGGCACGCCGCTCCTCGGCATCGCACTCGATGAGGCCAACCGCGTCATGGCGCCGATCTATCGCAGGCATCTGACCGGCCGCACGAGGCTGATGCCTGGCGTCAGGGAGGTTCTCACGCACTTGCATTTGAGCGGAATAGCCATGGCCGTGGTGACCAACAAGCCGCAGCTGGCGGCTCGCGAAATCCTGCTGCATTTTCGGCTGACGGAATATCTCGGCGCGATCGTCGGCGGAGACGCGGTGACATCATTGAAACCGGCGCCAGACGCGCTGTTGCTGGCGCTCGACCTGCTTCAGGTCGAACCTCGTGACACGCTGATGGTCGGAGACAGCAGCGCCGACGTGGCCGCCGCCCGCGCCGCCGGCATGGCCGTCATTCTGCTGCGTGGCGGATACAGCCAAATTCCCGTTGAAGAGCTTTGCGCCGACCTCGTTTGCGACAGCCTGTTCGATCTGCCGTCAGCGATGCAGAGGCTGCAAGACGCTGCGTGACCCCATGCGCAAAGCCGAGCCAACGCCGGCCGAGCGCAGTCCAACGGCCGGCGGTACCGCGTTATTTTGAGAATTGTTTCAGATAAGCAATGACGTTGGCGATGTCCTCGTCTTTCTTGAGGCCGACAAACGCCATCTTGGTTCCTTTGACCATCGCCTTGGGATCGCGAAGGTAGGTCGTCAGCGTGGCCTCATCCCATTTGACGCCGGACTTGCCGGCCTCGGTCATGGCCTTGGAATAGCTGAACCCCGGATGCGTCCCGGCCGTTCGGCCGATAACGCCGTTCAAGGACGGACCGATCTTGTTCTGATCCTTGTCTGCGACGTGGCAGACCTTGCATTTGGCAAACACCTTCTCACCCGCCGCGGCATCCTGTGCCTGAGACTGGGTAGTGACAAAGGTGGCGACGGACACGGCGGCGAAAAATGCGACTGCGCGCATGGCATTTCCTCATTGATCGTGTGAGTGCCCGGGACACTTTACGCGTGTCGATGCCTTGATCGCCGGCATTCGTTTTAAAGCGGGAGAGCGAACTATTCGTCCTTCCTCCCCGGACTGGCAGCACCTGCACGCCTCGAAAAGCTAGACTGCCGATGAAAGAAGTCAATCGTACAAAGGTCCTGTTTCGTTTCCCGACTGCGCGAAGGGAAGTGTGTAGCGACACGCGGTCCACATCATTGACGCCTGTTGGCCGAACGCGTAGCCTCACTCCAACCGGTTTGCTGTTTGGGCACCTTCAGGAATCCGCGCAACTCCAAAGCACGAACTCTGGAGAGTTCGCCGCGCAGGCGACGATAAGTGCCAAATGGACATGGTCGATCTCATATTAACGGTGTGCCTTAGCGCCAATCCGGGCAATTGCCGAGATGAACATCTCTATTTCGAGAGCCGCGGCTCTCTGTTCCAATGCATGTTCCTGGCGCCCGCCGAGATCGCAAAATGGTCTCAGGAACATCCGAGTCTCAAGGTCGTGCGCTGGAAATGTGCCGTTCCGAGCAAGGAACGAGCAATTTGATCGACATTCCTGGTTCGTCAAGACCCTAAAAGAGGAGACGCCATGATGATTTCGCGGCGCACGACGCTGCGCTTGGCGGCTCTGGGGGCCATCCTCGCCTCAAAGCCGGTTGCCGTCTTTGCGGCCGCTAAAGTCCGAATTGGTGTCCTGAAGTTCGGCACCGTGAGCTGGGAACTCGATACGTTGAAACGCCACAAGCTCGACGAGGCCAACAGGATCGATCTGGAAATTGTCTACTTCGCCGGGGAGGATGCGACCAACGTCGCGCTGCTGGCCGGCGCGATCGACATGATCGTGACCGACTGGCTGTGGGTCTCGCGCCAGCGCTCCGAGGGCGGCGATCTTACATTGGCCCCTTATTCGACCGCCGTGGGGGCAATCATGGTGAAGGACGAATCGCCGATCCGGACGCTCGCCGACCTCAAGGAAAAGAAAATCGGTGTCGCCGGCGGCCCGCTCGACAAGAGCTGGCTACTGGTCCAGGCGCTGGCCAGACGCGATCACGGCCTCGACCTGCCGACAGCCTGTGACGTCGTCTTTGGCGCGCCGCCGCTGATTTCTGAAAAGGCGATGCAAGGCGAACTCGATGCCGTGCTCAATTTCTGGCATTTCTGCGCCCGGCTCGAGGCCAATGGCTTTCGTCGGTTGATCGGTGCGGATGACGCGACGAAAGCGCTTGGTGCCTCAGGCCCCGTGTCGGCACTCGGCTACGTCTTCCACGAACATTGGGCGAGCGACAATCCGGATGCCGCCCGGGGCTTCGTCAAGGCATCCAAGCAGGCCAAGGACTTGCTAGCCAAATCCGATGATGAATGGCTGCGCCTGGCGCCACTCATTCGCGCAGAAGGCAAGGAGCTGGAAAAACTGCGCGACCGCTATCGCCAGGGCATCCCAAGACGGCCGGTCGCCGAAGAAGCGGGCGATGCGGGCAAACTCTATCACGTGCTGGCCGCGATAGGCGGCGAGAAGCTGGTTGGCAGGGCGCCCGAGATGGCGCCCGGCACGTTCTGGCCGGAACTCGCGAAATGACCGCAACGGAAGACAAGTCGGGTCGATCCGGCTTTGCGACGGCGCTGACGGTAACGGTTTCCCTGATTGGACTTTGCCTGCTGTGGGGCCTCGCGGCTCATCTGTGGCAAAGCCGTGCTTTCCCCCCACCAGGGCAGGTCTGGCAGGTCCTGCTCAGGGAAGCGGCGAGCGGTGACCTTTTTTATCATCTTGGCGCGACGCTCGGACGAGTTGCTGCGGCGTACGTCGTCGCAATGATTATCGGCTCGGTCATCGGCGTCATCCTCGGCAGCTACCGCGGTGCGGACCGGTTCTTCAGTCCGTGGGTGGTCCTGTTTCTCAACATTCCAGCGCTGGTGGTCATCGTGCTCGCCTATATCTGGTTCGGCCTCAACGAGGCGGCGGCGATTGGCGCAGTTGCCGTGAACAAGATCCCGAATGTCGTGGTGACGATGCGCGAAGGCGCCAGGGCGTTTGATCCGCGTTATGCCGAAATGGCCGCCGTCTACCGCTTCGCCCCACTCGAGCGCATCCGCCATGTCCTGCTGCCGCAACTGCAGCCCTATTTTGCCGCGGCCTCGCGGTCCGGCATCGCCCTCATATGGAAGATCGTCCTGGTGGTCGAACTGCTCGGCCGCTCCAATGGCGTCGGTTTCCAGATCTATCTCTATTTCCAGCTCTTCGACGTCGCCGCCATTCTTGCGTACACGCTGGCTTTCGTGGCGGTGATGCTTGTCATCGAACTTCTCCTGGTGCAGCCCATTGAACGACATGCAACCCGTTGGCGCCGCCGTCCCGCTTAGGGTCGACATCGCCGAAAAGACCTTCAGGTCCGCGCAAGGCGTGTCGATCACGGCGCTACAGGGTCTGTCCTTCGAGGTCCGGCCGGGCGAATTCGCTTGCCTGTTTGGGCCGTCGGGCTGCGGCAAGACCACGACGTTGCGCATCCTGCTTGGACTGGACAAAGACTTTTCCGGCTCTTTCCAACTGCCGCAAGGCGGCTCGAACCGCATCGCCGCCGTGTTCCAGGAGCCTACTTTGCTGCCATGGCGCACGGTGGAGCAGAATGTCAGGCTGGCGCTGCCGAAAAGCCTAAGAGCGAAGAGTCTCGACGAGCTGTTTGACACTCTCGGCCTCGCTGGCATGCGCTCGCTCTATCCGGCGGAGCTTTCGCTCGGCCTTGCGCGCAGGGCAGCGCTTGCCAGGGCCTTCGCCACCGAACCGGCGGTACTTTTCCTGGACGAACCCTTTGCCTCCCTCGACGAACAGACCGCCGAGCGGCTTCGGCAATTGCTTTTGACCGTGTGGTCGGCGCGGCCTACGACCGCCCTGATGGTAACGCACAATCTGCGAGAGGCACTGATGCTGTCGGACCGCATCATCGTGCTTGAGCAGCGCCCAGCCCACGTGCTCGGCATGTTCGACGTAAGAGTGCCGAGGCAGCATCGCAATCCACTGGTGATGAGCGACCTTTTGCGGTCATTCCAGCAAAAATTTCCGGGTGTGGCCTGATCGCCTTACGGCTCGAATGCGGATTGCAAGGTATTTTGCAGCCAATAGCCAATAGAAACGGCGAGACTGTGAGGCACCGCCACGCGCGCCTGTTTCGCCTGATTAAAAGCAACGTACGTCGGCTTCAGCCTGCGCGCGTTTCAGTTCCGTGCGCGCCGCCTTCGCTGGCGCGCTTTCGCGAAACAACCCTGCGGCCTCCCCTGTCGTCAGCGACATGCTTTTGAAGGTCTCCGCCCTCTCATAGTGATCGTAGGGAAGGATCGAGGCGATAACATCGATCGAGCAGGAACAGCTTTCAAGCGCCTGACGTGTCTGGCCATTTGTTTGCATGCAGCCGAGCACGTAGTCGGCAATCGTTGCCGTCGGGTAGTCTCCCGCGGCGTTGGCCAAGTTCGCAAAAGCCAGCGTCGCCGCAAAGGCCACCGGCAAGGTGAGAGATCCAACAGACCTTATCATGAGGAACCTCCAGTTGGCCTGGACACCATGCGTCCAGACGGGATCATCGCTCCAATTGGCGACGTGCCGCAAAGCCAGTCAAGCTCCCATGGCCTGCGTATAGGACCAAAGGAGGAATGCCCTATCGACCGACAAGAGCCAGCTTCATGCCCCCCTGCGCACCCTCCTTCACGCGTTCATTTCATGCGTCGCTCACTATCGGCAGCCAGCGAGACGCCCGCATACTTACTCGTAGGTGCCCCGCAGAATATATCGAAATAAAGTCAAATGTGTATCACCTCGAGAATACGCGAACAATATGTTTGCTATATATATCGCGGCTGGCGGTCATCCTCTTATTAGTTTTTCACGCGGCGCTTATTTTAATTATTTCTAAATATTGCATCGCACCATATCGATATTGCAGCGCAGCGACCCATTGTAGGTTTTTGCTTGCCTGGCCTTTTACGATGACATAGCTTTTTCCTGTTTCCGGCTTCAAGAGCGCCACCGTCATCAGGGAGCGGCGGCAGTCTTTCGAAGACCAAGGGGGGCGGGCGGTAACGGTGCCCTCTGCTTCGGGGTAGGTCGTGACAGCTGCCGGAAAATAACTTCCCAACATGAATTGCTTGGGCAAGCCCTTGTGGGGCTTGACGGTCGATTCTTCACTGCGAACCCGGGAGGATTTTGGATGCGTGTACTTGCGAAAACTACCTACATTCTGACGACCGCGGCGTTTTTATCGCTCGGCGCTGCCTATACGGCTTCGGCCAATGAAGACCTTGCAAAGCTCGCATCGGATGCGAAGAACTGGGCGATGCAGACGGGTGACTACGCCAACACCCGCTATTCCAAACTCAACCAAATCACTGCCGACAATGTGAAGAACCTGCAGGTCAAATGGAGCTTTTCCACCGGCGTGCTGCGCGGTCACGAAGGCGGGCCGCTGGTCATCGGCGACGTGATGTATGTCCACACGCCTTTCCCAAACAACGTCTATGCTCTGGACCTCAAGAATGACGGCAAGATCCTGTGGAAATACGAGCCCAAGCAGGACACGAACGTCATTCCGATCATGTGCTGCGACACGGTCAATCGCGGTGTTGCCTATGGCGACGGCAAGATCATTCTCAACCAGGCCGACACCACCGTCGTCGCGCTCGATGCCAAGACCGGCAAGGTCGTCTGGTCTGTCAAGAACGGAGACCAGACCGACGGCGGAAAGGGCGAATCCGGCACGTCGGCACCCGTAGTCATCAAGGACAAGGTGCTCGTGGGCGTCTCCGGTGCTGAATTCGGTGTTCGCGGCTGGCTGGCCGCCTACAATCTGAAAGACGGCAAGCTCGCCTGGAAAGCCTATTCGGAAGGTCCTGATGCAGACACCCTTCTCGATCCCGAGAAGACCACCCATCTCGGCAAGCCTGTCGGAAAAGATTCCGGCACGAACACCTGGGAAGGCGAACAGTGGAAGACGGGCGGCGGCACGACATGGGGATGGTATTCCTATGATCCCAAGCTGAACCTGGTCTATTACGGCACCGGCAATCCCTCGACGTGGAACCCGGTCCAGCGCCCAGGCGACAATCGCTGGTCCATGACAATCATGGCTCGCGATGCGGATACCGGTGTTGCCAAATGGCTCTACCAAATGACCCCGCATGATGAGTGGGACTATGACGGCATCAACGAGATGATTCTCGTCGATGGCATGGAGGTCAACGGCGCCAAGCACGACGTGCTGGTGCATTTCGACCGCAACGGCTTTGCCTACACAATGGATCGAGCCACCGGCGAACTTCTCGTCGCCAAGAAATACGATCCGGCAGTGAACTGGGCGACGGAAGTCAACATGGATCCCAAGAGCGACCAGTATGGCCGCCCGCAGGTCGTCGCCAAGTATTCGACCCAGCAGAACGGCGAAGACACCAACTCGACCGGTATCTGCCCGGCCGCGCTTGGAACCAAGGACCAGCAGCCGGCCGCCTACTCGCCGAAGACCGGGTTGTTCTACGTGCCGACCAACCATGTCTGCATGGACTATGAGCCTTACAAAGTGAGCTACACCGCCGGTCAGCCCTATGTGGGCGCCACCGTGTCGATGTATGCGGCGCCTGGCGGTGACGGTAACATGGGCAACTTCATTGCCTGGGATGCAGCCAAGGGTGAGATCGTCTGGTCGAAGCCCGAGCAGTTCTCGGTGTGGTCGGGCGCATTGGCGACAGATGGCGACGTCGTCTTCTACGGTACCCTCGAAGGCTACATCAAGGCGGTCGATAAGGACGGCAAGGAACTCTACAAGTTCAAGACCCCGTCCGGCATCATCGGCAACATCACGACCTACGAGCATGACGGCAAGCAGTACGTCGCCGTTCTGTCCGGCGTCGGTGGATGGGCGGGTATCGGTCTGGCAGGGGGGCTGCTTTCGCCCGATAACGCCGCTGCCTGGCATGGCGCCGTCGATCAGGGCCGTGCGCAGGGCGACGAGACCGCGGTCGTTGGAACCGCTGGTCTGGGTGCCGTCGGCGGTTACGCGGCACTTGCCGACTATACGACGCTGGGCGGCCAGCTCACCGTCTTCGGCCTCCCGGACTAATAACCGGGAAGAGCCTTACGACTAGGTTCGAAAACGAGAGCCCGGGTCACCCGAAGCCGGGAACCGGGCTCTCGATTGCGCGCCCACCCAACACCGATTAATGCCGAGCACGACGGCAGCCAGTGTCCCTGGCAAATGAAGGAAGAGTCTGAATGATCGTTCGCATTGCAGTTTCCGCTCTCGCTCTGGTCCTGCTGCCTCTGGCCAGCTCAAGTCTGGCAAGGGCCGAAGACAGCATGGAAAAAGCCAAGGCGGTGAAGCAAGAAGGGGGCAAATATTTAGATGCGGACGGAAATCCGACCTACAAGATCGAAAACGGAACCGTCGATTGGTACACGTTCAGCGGGTACCGTCGGTATCACTCCGATTGCCATGTCTGTCACGGACAGGACGCAACAGGTTCGAGCTATGCGCCTGCCTTGGTCAATAGTCTGAAAACCATGGATTACGCCACGTTCCTGTCGATCGTCGCCGAGGGCCGCAAGAATGTCGGCGGCGGCAAGGAAAACGTCATGCCTGCCTTTGGCGACAACAAGAACGTCTATTGTTACCTGGACGATCTCTACGTCTATCTGCGCGCGCGCGCCGATGGCGCGGCACCCCGCGGCAGGCCGCCCAAGCACGAAAACAAGGCTCAGGCAGCCAAGGATGCCGAAGCATCCTGCATGGGTGGATGATATGACCGGCTGCACTGCATCGAAGCTGCGCGTCGTTCTGCCGATCCTCGGCGCGCTCGCCTTGCTGCCGTCGAATGTTCTGGCGCAAAATGCCGGGCTTGGCGCTGCGGGCGAACTGGTCGATCCCGACATTCTGCGCGTCTGCGCCGATCCCTCGAACATGCCCTTTACCGACAAGAACGGCCAAGGCTTCGAAAACAAGCTGGCTGAACTGGTTGCCAAGAAGACGGGGCGGAAATCAGTCGCTTACACGTGGTTTCCCACTGTCACCGGCTTTGTGCGCAATACGCTGGGGGCCAATCGATGCGACATCATCATGGGCTACGCCCAAGGCGATGAACTGGTGCAGAACACCAACGCCTACTATCGCTCCGCCTATGTGCTCGTATACCCCAAAGGCAACGGCATGGAAGGCATCGAGACGCTCGAAGACCCGAAACTTTCCGGCAAGAGAATCGGCGTCGTCGAAAGCACGCCGCCAACCGCCAACATGGCCGCCAACAAGCTTCTGCGGACCGCCAAGATCTATCCACTCGCGGTGGATACGCGCGTCACTCCTTCCATGGGGGAGGTCATGATCAGGGACATGTTCGCCGGCGAGATTGACGCGGCGGTCCTGTGGGGGCCGATGGCAGGTTACTATGCCAGGGAACTCGGAGCCGATGTCACCATTGTTCCGCTGCTGAAGGAAAAAACCGGCTCGCGCATGTCCTACCGCATCACCATGGGCGTACGTCCGTCCGACCAGGAATGGAAACGGACGCTCAACCGGGTGATCAGGGAAAACCAGGCGGAGATCACCAAGCTCCTGCTGGGTTACAATGTGCCGCTGATCGACGAGCACGACAATCCGATTACGCAATAGTTGGGATGGGTCAGGAGGAGGAAAAACCTACGCGATGAACAATTGAAGAGAAGACTACAGCTACTTTCGATAGTTTTGTTTTTCGGTCTTTCAAAACCTTGCGTTCATTTGTCCATTTTGAGAACGTGATGGACGAGCCATTGCTTCGGTGCGCTGCAATGGTTGGCTAACCACCGGATCGGCCCCTTCGGGCTGGTAGAAGAGGAGAAATGTTATGAAGAAGAGCTGGACAAAACCGACCATGTGTCAGGTTGCTGCGGGCTTTGAAATTTCGCGCTATCTGCCTGCTGAAATTACTCCCAAGAAGTAGGCCGCAGAGGTGCGTGTCCCTGGCAACAGGGGCACGCATCCCCTTGCCGCATGGGATTTTCGTGAAAGAGTTTGAGGCGCGCAAAGCGGGCGGGCCGTTTTTTGCGGCTGCAAATTGGCTGCTGGTCAGAGAAGCCGCGGGGCGGGCGTTTTCATGCGCTTGAGAATCATCGGATCGGCGGCCGGCGGCGGCTTTCCGCAATGGAACTGCAATTATCGTCTGAGCCGTGCGGCTCGCACCGGGGTGGCTGGTGTGCATTCACGAACCCAATCGAGTGTCGCCGCGTCGGCGGATGGACTCGGCTGGGTTCTGTTCAACGCCTCGCCCGACATTCGCCAGCAGATCGCGGCAACGCCTGAATTGCAGCCCGTGCACGATGCGCCGCTGCGCTCGACACCTATTCGCGCGGTGGTGCTGACCAATGCCGATGTCGATCATGTGGCCGGCCTGCTCAGCCTGCGTGAGCGGCAGCCTTTCGCTATCTATGCAACGACACAGGTTCTGGCGACGCTGAAGGCGAATTCGATTTTCAATGTCCTCGATCCGGCGCTCGTGCCGCGACGCATCTTGCCGCCGGCGCAAGAACTGTCGATCTGCGACGCAGACGGCCACGACACCGGGGTGGCTGTCGAGAGCTTTCCCGTGCCCGGGAAGATAGCCCTCTATCTCGAAGAAAGAGGCCAGCCGGATGCCAATTTCAGCTCCGATGCCGGCGACACGATCGGCGTCCGTATCGCCGGTGCCGGCAGTCGCGGCTCCGTCTTCTACATCCCCGGCTGCGCCCGCATCGATGCGACCCTGCGCACGCGTCTGGCCGATGCCGCATGCCTTCTGTTCGACGGCACGGTCTTCACCGACGACGAGATGATTGCTGCCGGCGTCGGCCAAAAGACCGGTGCGCGCATGGGGCATCTGGCAATGTCGGGAGACGCGGGGTCGATCGCCGGCTTGGCCGATGTGAGGATCGGCCGCCGTGTCTTCGTCCACATCAACAACACCAATCCTGTTCTGGACGAGAATTCTGCCGAGCAGGCAGCAGTCAAAGCGGCTGGCTGGGAAGTGGCCCGCGACGGGATGGAGATGGAATTTTGAGTGATTTCCACGACGCAGCCAGCAACGGCCTGTCCTCAAGCGAGCTCGAAGCCGTGCTGCGGCAGGTCGGTGCCGAGCGCTATCACAACCACCATCCTTTCCATCACAGGATGACCAGCGGTGCGCTGTCGAGGACCGAGATGCAGGCCTGGGCGCTGAACCGCTATTGCTATCAGGCTGTCATTCCGCGCAAGGATGCCATGATCCTCGCGCATGCCGAGGATCCGGCGTTTCGCGCCGCCTGGCGCAAACGCATCGAGGATCATGACGGCGAAGACGGCTGGAGCGGCGGTATTGCGCGCTGGTTGCACCTGGCGACCTCGCTCGGTCTCGATGCCGACGCGGTGAAGAGCGAGAGGCTGGCCCTGCCGGCGACACGTTTTGCGGTTGGCGCTTACCTCTCCTTTTGCACGAACCGGACCCTGCTGGAGGCGGTCGCGTCGTCGCTGACCGAGATGTTCTCGCCGCTCATCATCGGCGAGCGGGTACCCGCGATGCTGGCCAGATACGATTATATCACCGAGGACACGCTGGCCTATTTCACCCGACGGCCCGAACAGGCCTCGCGCGACGCCGACTTCGCCCTCGCCTATGTGCTCGAACATGCCGACACGGCGGAACGCCAGCAGCAGGTGATCGATGCACTGGTGTTCAAATGCGATATACTCTGGGCCATGCTCGACGCGCTTCAACACGCCTATGGCGAGCCGGGCAATATCCCGCCCGGCGCCTTCCGTCCGGAGGCAGCCCAATGATGGCACTGCGCGAAAGGGCCATGGTGTCGCTGCAGTCGGTTCCATCGCTGCCGAAGCACGTGCGCATACAGTATGACCCCGTGCGCCAGGCGTTCGCCGTGCTGTCGCCCGAAAAGGTGTTCTGGCCAAACGAGATCAGCCTCGACATATTGCGCCGCTGCGATGGGCGGTCCACGGTCGGCCACATCATTGCCGGCCTTGCCGCAGATTATGATGCCGAACAGGAGGCTGTGGCGGCCGATGTCGCCGCCTTCCTGCAGGAATGGTCTGACAAGCTGCTGGTGAAGCTATGAGCGAGCCCCGTCTCCCCCCGATCGGCATGCTGGCGGAACTGACGCATCGCTGCCCGCTGCAATGCCCCTATTGCTCCAATCCGCTCGAATTGCTGAAGGCCAATCGCGAACTCGACACGCAGAGCTGGCTCGACCTATTCTCGCAGGCCACCGATCTTGGCGTTCTCCAGGTGCATCTGTCCGGCGGTGAACCGACGCTGCGTCGCGATCTCGAGCAATTGATCGCCGGGCTTTCGGCGCGCGGCGTCTACACCAACCTGATCACCGCCGGTGTCGGCATTGCGGATGGCCGCATCGAGGCATTTGCCGAAGCCGGGCTCGACCATCTGCAACTGAGCTTTCAAGGTGCACGGCCGGCGACCACCGAGCGCATCGGCAATCACAGGGGCAGCCACGAAAAGAAGCTGGAAACGGCACGCCGCGCTCACGCGGCCGGCTTGCCGCTTACCATCAACGCGCCTATCCATCGCCACAACATCGAGGAGGTACCGGAATTCATCGATCTGGCCCTTTCGCTGGGTGCGGAGCGTCTCGAGATCGCCAACGTGCAGTACGCCGGCTGGGCGCTGACCAATCGCGATCAACTGATGCCCGAGCGTGCTGCCGTCGACCGCCAGGCGGAGATCGTCGCGGCGGCGCGCGAACGGCTCACCGGCATCATGAACATCGATTTCGTCACGCCGGATTATTTCGCCATCTATCCCAAGCCGTGCATGGGCGGCTGGGCGCGCGACGCCTTCATGGTGACGCCGGACGGCACCGTACTGCCATGCCATGCCGCCCAGACCATACCGTCGCTCGGCTTCGAGCGTTTTGGATCACGCAGCCTGGCCGCGATCTGGACCGATTCCCCGGCATTTAATGCCTTTCGAGGCACGGACTGGATGCAGGAGCCCTGCCGCAACTGTGAGCGGCGCGAGATCGACTGGGGCGGCTGTCGCTGCCAGGCGATGGCAATCGCCGGCGATGCCGCCGCGACGGACCCGGCTTGCGCGAAATCGCCGATCCATGCGCGCATGGCAATGCTGATCGACGAGGCCCAGCGCGCTGCGACGGTTCCTTCGAAGGACGAACCATTCGTCTACCGGCGCATCGGCGTCGTCACCGAGCCCGCCTGACTGCCGACTATTCCTACGGCCTACCCTCGTGAAAGCCGTTCGGCATGCCACGTGATATGGTCATGCATGAATGTCGAAATGAAAAAATAGGAGTGATCGTATTCGTCCTGCATCCGCAATTTCAACGGAATGCCTGCCTTGGAGCAGGCGTCTTCGAGCAGCCAAGGCCTGAGGCCCTCCTGGAGGAAACCGTCTGACGTTCCCTGATCGACCAGGAATTCCGGGAAACGGTGTCCATCCTCGATGAGCGAAGTGGCATCGTAGCGCCGCCACGAGGCCTCATCCAGGCCGAGATATTTTTCGAAAGCCGGCTTCGACCAGCCGGCTGTGCTTGGCTGCACGATCGGCGCAAAGGCCGAGCAACTTCTGAAACGCGCGGGATTGTTCAGTGCGATCGTCAGCGCGCCATGCCCGCCCATCGAATGGCCGAAGATCGACTGGCGCGCCATATCGGCGGGAAATTCGCGCCCGATCACGGCTGGCAGCTCCTCGACGATATAGGAATACATGCGATAGTTCTTGGCATACGGCTCTTGCGTCGCGTCGAGGTAGAAACCGGCGCCGCTGCCGAACTGCCAATTGTCCTTTTCATCCGGAATGTCGGCACCACGCGGGCTGGTGTCGGGACAGACAACGATCAAGCCAAGTTCGGCGGCAATACGTCTGTATTCGCCTTTTTCCATTACATTCGCATGGGTGCAGCTGAGTCCGGAGAGGTACCACACCACGGGGCAACGGCTTTCCCGTGCCTGCGGAGGCACGAAAATGGCAAACGTCATTTCGCACGAGCAGCTCGTCGAGAGATGAGAGTAAACATGCTGGGCGCCGCCATGCGACTTGGCAGTCGAGACGAGTTTCGGGTGCTCTGGCATATATTCTTCTCCACCAATTTTAACCGCCGACCGTAGGCTCTACGACATCAAGGGTGATCGCGGCAACCTTGGTGGGCCGGCTGGCGCGCGGGGCTCTTGATCGGAGCCGGGATGGCCTGCCGTCGCCGACCGTCTTGGCGCAGCAAGGCGCGAGAGGCCACTCGCTGGCGCACCGTTGCCCAGCAAGCCATACGGGCCAGGCTGGGCGACTGTTGGCGATGCTGGCTATAACAAGGACGCAGTCACTGCGCAGGCATCGGCGATGCTTCCGGAGCGCCGAACTCTGCGCAAATGCACTTGCCATGGCTTTCAGTGGCGACAGCCGCTTCGACGCGGCTATGGCGGACGAGCACGCACGCGTCATCGCGTGGGCTCGCAGCAAGCGCGCCAGGGTACCGAGCAAGAACTGGTGGAACCGACGGCTATTCCCGACCGTCGAAAGCCACGGACAGGCCCAGGGCAGTTGCTGCCTCGACGCTCGCCTCGGTTAGCTCTTCGTCGGATGCGACCAGATATGGGGCGGCTTGCCGTGCTGCGTTTAATGTCGCTGTGATCGAGATGGTGTCACCACGATCCTCCCTATTGAGGACTGCGCCGATTGCTTGCTCTACTACCGGACTGACCCTTTTCACCTTACTCATCCACCCTCCCCATACGCGGCCCAGGGCGATGGTAATCTATCCACGGTTGTGTTCAATTCGATGTACGGAACGTACAGACTCGGCCGGCTGGACCGCGACGGCCAAACATCTCTAATTCCGACGGCATTCTAGATCGACCAAGCCTCCCTACCGGGCCTCGACCGGGTTTCTCAGCAGATGGCCCGCACGCTGCGGAGGGCAATTGCCAGGTTCGTATGTGAGCCCGGTCCAGGAGCTCGGCTCGGCCCACGGGCGCGCCCCCTGCGCTGGGCGAAGATGTCGCCTAGAAATAGCCGAGGATGGATTTTACCTCGAGATACTCCAACATGCCCTCGATTCCATATTCGCGTCCGTTTCCGGACTGCTTGAAACCGCCAAACGGGGCGTGCGGATCCCAGGCCGGGTAGTTGAGATGCACCTGACCGGAGCGGATCCGCGAGGCCACGTCCCTGACGGCGTCCACATCCTTGCCCTGCACATGAGCCCCCAGACCGTAGACCGTGTCGTTGGCGATGGTGACGGCCTCCTCGATTGTGTCGTAGGGGATGATGCAGAGAACTGGCCCGAAGACCTCTTCCTGGGCAATACGCATGGTTGTGCGCACGTCGGAAAAGATGGTCGGCCTCACATAGAACCCGACGTTCAGATCGTGCGCACGGCCCGGTCCGCCGGTGAGGAGCCTGGCGCCCTCAGAAATGCCGACGCCGATCATGGTTTGGATGCGGTCGAATTGGGCACGGTTTGCGATTGCACCATGAGTTGTGGCTTCGCAAAGCGGATCGCCAATGACGATCTGGGCTGCTGCCCTTTTGGCGATTGCCTCGATCTCGGAGAGCAGCGAGCGTGGCACGATCATGCGCGTCGGGGCGCTGCATGACTGGCCGAGATTGCGGAAGGCGGCGGCTACGCCCAGAGAAACGGCGCGATCGAGATCTGCGTCCGGCAGGATCACGTTCGGCGACTTGCCGCCCAGCTCCTGCGCGACACGCTTGACCGTGGTCGCCGCCGCCTGGGCCACAGCAATGCCCGCGCGGGTGGACCCGGTAATGGAGATCATGTCGACATCCGGATGGGAGGCGAGACCCATACCCACGCCTGGACCATGACCTTGCAGGAGGTTGAAAACCCCAGCAGGGAAGCCGGCTTCCTCGATTGCCTCGGCGAATAGCAGGGCGTCCAAGGGAGAAAGCTCACTCGGCTTCAGCACGATCGTGCAGCCTGCAGCGAGCGCCGGCGAAACCTTGGCGGTGATCTGGTAAAGTGGCCAGTTCCACGGAGTGATCAAGGCGCAGACACCGATCGGTTCGTGGGTGACGGCGGTTTGCCCCCGTTGCTTGACGAAGCGAAAGTCTGTCAGCACATCGCGAGCGACCTTAACATGCGTGATCGCCAGCGGCACCTGGGCGCTGCGCGCATAGCCGATCGCCGCGCCCATTTCGAGGCTCAGGCATTGAGCCAGCAGTTCGCCGCGCGCCTCGAGCAGCGCTCGCAGGCGATCGAGCAGACCCGCGCGGTCTTCTGGCGTAGTCCGACTCCAGGTGGCGAATGCCCGGCGAGCCGCTGCAACGGCCGCGTCAACGTCCTCGCCATTTCCAAGCGGAAACTGGCTCACAACCTCTTCTGTGGCGGGATTGACGACGACGCCCGTCGCGGTGCCGCTCGGCTCAACCCATTGACCGTCGATGAAGAACTTGTCCAGGTGGCCGTTGCGGGCCAGGCGTTCGAGGGGCGTCATCACCCTACAAGGTCCTTCATGCGGTAATAGGCGCCGAGAATCGGCAGGAACCAGGGGCGCCCGAAATAACCGGGGATCGCTGGCCAGTCGAAATCCTTCCAGGGATTGAGCTCGGGGTGCCCGTCCATGACGTCGGCCATGATGGTGCCCATCAACGTCGACATTTGGGTCCCGTGTCCGCTATAGCCCATCGAGTAATAGATGCCATCGCGCTCTCCGGCGCGCGGCAGGCGATCGCGGGTCATATCGACCATGCCGCCCCAGCAGTAGTCGATGCGGGTGCCGGCCAGTTCCGGAAAGACCTCGACCATCGCCGCCTTGAGTATCCGGCCGCTTTTTTCGTCGGATTGAGGGTTGGACACGGCAAAGCGCGCCCTCCCGCCGAACAAAAGGCGATTGTCCGGCGTGAGCCGCCAGTAGACAACGAGATTGCGCGTGTCGACGACCATGCGCCCAGTCGGCATGAGACGCCTAAGGTGGTCGGGCGACAGCGGCTCGGTCACGATCAGAAATGCGCCGACCGGGATCATGCGCCGGCGGATCCAGCCGAGCGGGCCAACCTGGGAAATGCCGCTTGCCAACAGGACCTGCCGCGCGACGATCTTGCCCTTTGGCGTCGTTACCTCATGCCCGCCTGAAACCTTGCGCATCGCCATGACGGGCGAGCGTTCATGGACCTCTGCGCCACGCCGGGCAGCGGCGGTCGCGAGGCCCCGGACGAACCGGCCGACATGCATGCCCGCGCTCTTGGGAAAGAGCAGCCCGCCATGGTAGCGGTTGGTGCCGACTTCGGTTCGCAGGTCCTCGCGCGCGATCATCCTGGTGTCGGGATCGATATTGGCAGCCAGTAGTTCCTGGCTGCGCGCCAGCATGTCGTAGTGTTCGGGCTTGGCGGCAAGCTTGAGCTTGCCGACGCGGGAGAAGCTGCAGTCGATCTTCTCTTCCTGCACCAGCCGCTCGACCATATCGACGCCGGCGTCAAAAGCCTTGTAGAGCGCATTTGCGGCCGGCTTGCCGTGCTTGCCAGCCATGATTGCATAGTTCTGGGCAAAGCCGTTGTTGCACATGCCGCCATTGCGGCCGGACGCGGCATTGCCGATCGTTTCGGCCTCCAACAGGGCAACCCGGGCGCCCTTTTTGGCAAGGGCCAGCGCGGCGGAGGAGCCGGTCAAGCCGCCGCCCACAATCGCCACGTCGTAGTGGCCTTCGAGCGGTTTGGACGACCCTTCATTGAACGGCTGAGACGTATCCAGCCAGTAAGAGGTAAACATCATTTTCTTGACCACCAGTGTTGATTTGAGTGGGGCGACATCCGAGCGTAGTCGCGCGCCTACCAGCCGCGCATCCGCTCCCAACGCGCTTCAATCTTGGGGCTGTCCCCGTTGACAACGCTGTAGAAATCATGCTGGGCGGCCATCGCACACGCATGGTTGGGCAGAATGCGGACCCGAGTCCCGAGCGGCAGCTCGGGCATGGACTTTCCAGAGCCGGCACGAATGGCGAGAATACCGTGTTCCTGGCTGGCCTGGGCCACGATCACATCTTCAAGCACCCGCCCCTTTTCGTCGCAGACTACGCCGTAACCCCGGTCGATCTGCTGGTTTGCGGTTCCCCGGTCGCGCGAAAGCGCCATCCACCCTGCATCGACCAGCACCCATCCCTTTTCCGGCTTGGACCCGATCACCGTGGCCAATACGGAAATCGCGATATCGTCGAGTTCGCACACCCCAACGCCGTGCTGGACCAGGTCGAAGAACATGTAGACCCCGGCGCGCAGCTCCGTGACCCCCTCAAGATTGCTGGCGAAATGCGCTGTCGGCGTTGAGCCGACGCTGACGATCGGGCAGGCATGGCCATGGGCGCGCAGGATTTCAGCGGCGCGCACCGTGGCTGAACGCTCGTTCTCGCCTGCCTTGACCAGCGCATCGGGCGTGTTCAAGCCATAGGATTCGCCTGCATGGGCGAGAACGCCGACGAGATTGGCACTGGCCGCGACGACACTGCCGGCCACGTCGAGCAACTTCGGGTCGTCCGGCCTCAAGCCACCGCGATGGTCATCGCAGTCCAGTTCGATGAAAACAGATGGGGTCATACCGGTGGCTTGGCGGACGCTGGCCAGGGCATCGGCCTGCCCGACCGAATCGAGCAACAGCTTCACATCAGCGCCGGTGCGGCGACAAAGCTCCATGGCCCGCCTGGCCGAGGCCGGCGAGATGCCGACCGCGTAGGTCATGTCTCGAAAGCCATGGCCCGCGAAATACTCCGCCTCGGCGATGGTCGAGACCGTGATCGGACCGCGTTCGCGATGGAACGCGTATCGGGCGACATCGATGCTCTTGGCCGTCTTCATATGCGGGCGCAGCACCACGCCAAGCTTCCTGGCGCGCTCAGCCAGACCCTTGATGTTGTGCTCGAGCCGGCCACGGTCTAGAAGCAGCGTCGGGGTGACCAAGGCGTCGATCGTCCTAGCCGTCTCGCTCACCGCCAGGCTTGCCGCCATCTTATTCATAGTCTCGTTTCCTAAGTGAACGACTGGTTTGCCAACGCATACATATGGGCTGGCCCCTCGGCGACGGGTCGTTGTCCTTTGACCATGGCGGTCGCACTGCCGGACCGCTGCAGGCCAAGGCTCGCAAGCCAGTCGCCCAATCCATCCTCGGCATAGACGTCGATGCGAACGAATTGATTGTGAAGCTTCGAAAGCTGGGCCAGGATCAGAAGCCGCGCGTCGTGGTCGCTCTCGGCTGCACAAGGGCCGACGACATAGCCGCGGCCAAACCTCCTCGCGACAGCGTAGCCTGCAATCCGTCCCCTGCGCTCAATGACCAATGCGTTGCCCACATTGGCGAGCGCAGCCACCATCGGCAGCCGGGGCATGCCCGTGGCCCGTTCGTCGAAGGCCTGGATTGCCGCGAGGTCAGAGGCTGTCGCTTGACGGATGTCGTCGCGGGTACTCCGCGTCACGGCGACAGCCAGCGAGCCCTGGTGCTGAAGCACCGTGCCCCATGCAGTGAAGCCGCGTCGCTTGTAGAGCGCCAGCCCCTCTTCGGTTGAGTTGAGCAGCAGGTTGCGACCGTGTGTCGCCTCAAGCAATCCATCAAAGAGCCGGGCGCCGTTGCCACCGCCTTGCGCGGAGCCAGTAACTATGATCATCCCGACCGAGGCATAGGACTGTCCGTAATTCCAGGACATGGCCGTGCCAATCACCTGTCCTGCCCGCTCAAGGACCAGGCCATTGCCGACCATCAGGGCAAATTCCCAATCCTCCTGACGGTAGGGCCAGGCCATCTCCTGCGACAGCTTCAGTGCGCTCGGCAAATGGCGGGTTTCCAATTTCATCAGCTCGATCGGGGCGCTGACGATATCTCTGTCATGCTCAAAGGCCATAAGGTGCAACGCTGTCAGTTGATCCAGAGTCGGATTGAAGTCGGATCTTAGAGTCGCGCCCGGCGGACAGATTTCGCTGCTGTTTTGCCCCTTCAAATCAGCGGTATTATTCGTTTTATGCAGTTCCTCGGCATGCCAAATCGTGCAAATCGGGCGAGGAATACCTGGCACCTTGAATCGCCGCTTCGTGGTTGCCCGATCGGCGATGCCCAGGAGGAATTTTGGATGATCTACATCAGCGAAGAGGAGTCAGCCGCCCTCGTCACGCATGAACTTGCTTTCGAGGCGGCGCGCGAGGCTCTCGTGGCGGCAGCATCGCGGCAGAGCTGGGTCTTTCCGGCTGTTCTCGGGCGCACACAGGAGGTGACCAATACCTTCTCAATCAAATCCGGTTCGTCGGGCGAGCTGACCGGCGTGAAAATTGGCTCCTTCTGGTCGGGCAACTCGGCACGTGGCCTTCCCCGCCACAACTCGACCATCGTGCTGCTCGATCAGCATACAGGTCGGCTCGGCGCCGTAGTCGAGGCCGGGAAGGTCAACGCCTACAGGACGGCCGCCGCCGACGCGGTTGCGGCCGATCTTCTTGCGCGCAAGCAAGCCAAGGTTCTGGCGATCTTCGGGGCCGGCAACCAGGCGAGCTTCGAAGTGATGGCGCTGGCACGCATCCGCCCAATCGAAACCGTGCTGGTCGTGGCCCGGCCTTCGCCGCGGCGCGACGCTTTTGTCGATCAGATCGGCGAAAGGGGACTGAAGGCGCGCGCTGCCTTGCCCGAAGAAGCCGTGCGCACGGCCGACATCGTGGTGACGGCGACACCCGCACGCGAACCGCTGTTCGATGCCGCTTGGGTGGGACCCGGAACCCATATCGTCAGCATCGGGTCGGATGCTCCGGGTAAACGCGAATTGCCGAGCGAATTATTTCCCAAGGCACGTCTGTTTTGTGATCTGCTTTCCCAGTCCGTCCAGATCGGCGAGTTCCAATATGTGCGCGACGAGATCGACGTCGGCGTGCTTGTGGTAACACCAATCGGCGACGTTATTGAAAGGCGTGCGCCCGGACGCCGCTTCGACAATGAGATCACGGTCTTCGACAGTTCCGGCATCTCCCTGCAGGACCTCTACATGGCCGACGCGCTGATCCGCGCAAAGGCGTCCCACCGCTGATCAGTTTCGCACCAGGCCCCAGTCCCGACGGATTTTTCGACACTCTCCGGCAACAAGGTGACCCCGCGCGATCCTGCAGTCGTGTCAGCGGCGGGCGCGCCAAAGGGTTGCCCGCATGAACCACGGATCGCCCCCGATGTCGGCGACTAGCGTCTGGCGCGCCAGAAGGCGAGACGGTCCTGCAACCGATAGCCCTGGATAATCGCCGGCATGAACCACGGATTGCCACGATAGAGCGGGACGGCCGAAGGCGGTCGAAAGTCGAACGCAGTGCGCGACTGCTCGCCATGCCCCATCAACTTGTGGGCCGCACGCATGCCAATCCATGGCGCCCAGACCACGCCCGAACCGCAGAAGCCAGTTGCATAGACCACGCCGTCCTTCTCGAAGATGCGGGGCAGCATGTCTCGGTTCATCGCCACGTTGCCGAACCAGCAATGCGAAAGGCGCACGTTCTTCAACTCCGGGAAGAGGTTCACCAGGCCCTTGCGAAGGAGAAGTTTCGGCGCCGCCGGATCGCCGACGCGGGAACTGTCACGGCCCCCCAGCAGGATACGTTTCCCGTCGGGCGACGGGCGATAATAGAAACCGAGTTGCCGGTTCTCGGTGATCGTCATCAGCTTCGGCATCAGCCGCGCCATGATATCGGGCGCAAGTTCCTCGGTGACGATGATCCGGCTGCGGACCGGAACCAGGCGGCGGCGCAGGAAGGGAGCGGCGCCGTCGGTATAGCCGTTGGTGCAGACCAGAACCTGCCGTGCGTCCACCGTCCCTGCCGAAGTCGCGACCCGGAAGCCCGAACCGTTCCTCTCGATCGACTTGACCACCGTATGCGAATGAACCGTCAACCCGGATGCGAGCGCCACCCGCAGGAGCTCAGCATGGAATTTTGCGGGGTGCAGCCCGCCAATGTCCATCCGAACGGTTCCGCCGCGGTAGAAGTCGGTGCCGATATAATTTCGCTGCTCGGCATGCGGAACCGCGTAGGACTCGATCCCCAGTTTCTTCGCCAGCGTCTCGGCGCCGCGCGCCATCTTCCCATATTGTTCGTATCCGAAAGCGCCTTTGAACTGGCCAACCCGTCGGAAGTCGCAGTCGAGCCCTTCGGTCTTGATGAAGTCGTAGAGGAATTCGCGTGCGACCTTGCCCTCGGTCTCGATCGCCATGGCCTTCTCTTCCCCGAAGCGCCGGGTGATCGTGGCATGGTCCGGCCGGATGGTCCCGCTCGTAATCCCGCCGTTGCGCGTGGAAGCACCCTCGCCCGGATTCATCGCATCAAAAGCGGCGACCGAGCGTCCCTCGCGCGCCAGCGCAAGCCCGGCCGAAAGCCCGGCATAACCGGCGCCGATAATTGCCACGTCAAGGTTCTTTGCGACTGGCTGCCGCGGCAGCGGCATGACGGGCGCTGCTTCCCACCAGTAGGGTGTGTTCTTGTCGGCGATATGAGGCTCTTGCACGTGGCTGACTTCTCGCTGCATTGCAGGGGTAATCTACGGTGGGTGAAACTTCAGATGTGGTCGTCTCGGACGTCGAGCGCATCACGCAGCCCGTCACCGATGAAATTGAAACTGGTTACCGCGATGGTGATTGCAGCTCCGGGAATGATTGCCAGCCAAGGTGCGCTGCCCAGATATTGCTGGGCGCCATTGAGCATGTTGCCCCAGCTGGGCAGTGGCGGCTGGATCCCGTAGCCGAGGAAACTGATGTAGGCTTCCATGAGAATGGCGCGCGCGACCGTCAAGGTGGAAGCGACGATAATCGGCCCCATGGCGTTGGGCAGTATCTCGCGGAACATGATGTGGGTGCCGCTCAATCCCAGCATTCGCCCGGCTAGGACGAACTCGCGTTCGCGTAACGAGCGGACTTCCGCTTCGACTATGCGGGCAACCTCCATCCAACTGGTGAGGGCGATAATGACGGTGATCATCACAGGACTGGGCTTCAGTGCGGCAGCCAGCGCCAGCAGCAGAAAGATCGATGGGAATGACAGGAATCCATCGACCGTGCGCATCAGCGTGGCCCCGACCCAGCCGCCGCGATAGCCGGCAATTACGCCGACCAGGGTGCCGATGAGTGTCGACAAAACCATGGCAAAGAAACCCACCAGCAGCGAGATTCGTCCCGCCATCAAAAGCCTTGCCGCCACGTCGCGGCCAAGCGGATCGGTACCTAGAAAGTGGTAGCCCGTCAGCGGAGGGGCAAAGCGGGCCCGCAGATCGATATACAGTGAGTCATAAGGCAGGAGATGGGGGCCGAGGACGCAAGCGAGGCTCAGGAAGATGATCATCGCCAGCCCGAGCAGCGCCAAGCGATGACGCATGAAACGACGTGCCGCGCGGTTGTTTCTCCATCGGCTTGGAGCTGCATTTGCGGTGAAAGCGGTCATATCGGCTGTCTCCTGTCGGGGAAGTTGCGCGCTCAAGCCAGACGAATGCGCGGATCGACAATAGCGACGACAATGTCGGCGATCAGGTTTCCAAGCAGAACGAGGATGGCGGAGAACATCAGCAGCCCCATCACAACCGGATAGTCGCTGTAACCAAGGCTATCGAGGAACAACCGTCCCATTCCTGGCCAGGTAAAGACGGTTTCGGTCACGAGCGCGCCAGTGAGGACACTGGGAAGCTGCATCCCGGCCAGGGTAATCATCGGCAAAAGTGCGTTGCCGACGACATGCTTCATCAGAATCCGGCGTTCACTCAACCCCTTGGCCCGGGCCGTCTTGACGAAGTCCTGGCTAATGGCGTCGAGAGTGGCCGTCCGCATGTAGCGGCTCCAGATCGCGACATGGACCAGCGACAGCACGATACTTGGCAGGATCAGATGGTGGAGGTAGCCCAGGATTGAGGCGTCGCCGATCTCGGACATATTACCCGCAGGCAGCCAGCCCAACTTCAGGGAAAAGACGTAGATGCCGACGAGTCCGAACCAGAAGGTGGGGACCGACAACGCAACCATGGCCCCGACAGTTGCAAGATAATCGAACAGCGAGTAGCGGCGCGTGGCGCCTCGGATTCCAATCCAGGCGCCAATGGAGATCGCAATTGCGGTTGAGGACCCCATCAGCAGCAGCGTGGCAATGAGATGGCTGCCGATCACCTCCAATACCGGCGCTCCGTCGCGGAAGGAGTGACCCCAGTCGCCCCGCACCAGCCGCCATGCCCAGTCCAGATATTGGATCCATATGGGTCGATCGAGGCCCAGCAGCCCCTTGAGACGCTCGATATCCTGCTGGGTCATTCCGGGATCGAGCCCGAATTGCGCCAGCGGGCCGCCGGGAAGGAGGTTCAGAATGCCGAAGCCGATGATCGAAACGATCACAAGCAGCACCAGGCTCTGCGAGAGGCGATTGAGCAGGAAGCCGCGCATTCGAGTCCCTCCATTGTGGGTTGATGATTTTAGTCTGTTGCCGCCGCCGCGGCGGAATCGGCGGGGCGGCGGCAACTGCGTGGATTAGGCCTTCCACTGCCAGGCTGCGGCATCCCACGACGCGGTGCGGGTGTTGGCGTTGGGCTCGAAGCCGTCCAACCCTTTCTTGCGCCCGAGGACGATTGTGTACGCGAACAGCGGCAGGAAGGGCAGATCATGGCGCACCACTTCCTGCACGCGATTATAGATCCCGCGTCGTTCTTCCGGATCGAAGCTGCGAGCACCCTTTTCGAGCAGGGCATCGACCTCAGGATTGGAATATTGCCCGGTGTTCGAACCGTGTCCGCCTTGAGCGGCGATTGCCTTCGTATGGAGCCGGTTTGTGGCGTCGGGGTCCGCGGCAATCAGATAGGTGACGCCCACCATGGCGGTGTCGAATTGCGATTTCAGCCAGAACTCGCCCCACATGACTGCAGCCGGCAAATTCGAGATCGTCATCTCGACGCCGATCTCGGCAAACGTCTGCTGCAGGAACTGCTGCGTCTGCTCGCGGAGGTTGTTGCCAGAAGTTGTCGAGTTGGAGAAGGACAGTCGCACCCCATCCTTGGCGCGGATTCCATCCGGCCCCGGCGCCCAGCCGGCCTCATCAAGGATTTGGCGCGCCCGGTCCAGATTGAACTCCTGAACCGGCAGGTTCGGGTCGTAGTAGTAGGACTCCTTCGGCATGAAGGTCTCGGTGAGAGTGCCCACGCCGTAATAGATCGTGTCGACGATCGCTTTCCTATCCAAGGCGGCGTAGAGCGCCTGGCGCACTGCCAACTCCTTGAACTGCGGGCGGCCCAAATTGAGGTAGATCGACTCCAGGGATGACCCGGTCTCAAGTGTCACCACGCGGTCTGCTAGTTCGCGGGCTTCAGTATAATGGTCGGCGGTGATGTACGACTGATCGACCAGGTCCACGTCGCCGCTCTTGAATTGCGTGTAGAGCACCGTCATGTCGGGGATGTATTTGAAGATGAGCTGCTCGACATAGGGGCCTTCGCCCGCGTACTCAGGATTGGCGACGAGCTCGATGTGATCACCTGCGACGCGCTCGCTCCATTTAAATGCGCCGGTGCCGACCGGCGCCTGGTTGAACGCAGCTGTATTCGGATCGGCCTCTTTCTCCAGAATGTGCTTGGGCACGATGAACGTTTCGGCCAAGAACGAAAGATAGGGCGCAAAAGCCTCCTTCATCCGCCATGTGATCTCGGTGGGCGAAACCACTGTGATGTCCTGCACGAGCGAATGGCCGCTCGTGCGCCAAGCGCGAAACTTCGGGTTCGTGATGAGTTCAAGGGTGAATTTCACGTCCTCGGCCGTGAAGGGCTCACCATCGTGCCAGCGGGCATTGTCACGCAACCGAATGCGCCAGTTGAGACCGTCCTCCGAAATGCCGCCGTTCTTTTGGCTTGGCACCTCGGCTGCGAGGTTTGGATGTAGGCCACCTTCGGGATCCATGCGGACCAGCGCGTCGAAAACCGAGAAATGGACCGCGTCATCGACTTCGATATGCGCCATCAGCGGATTGAACACGGTCGGCTCTTGGGAGAGGCCGACGATGACGCGACCGGCCGGGCCTGCAGGAGGGGTCTTGGCGAAGGCGGGCTTGCCCAACAGATTGGGCGCGATGAGGCCTGCAGCCCCACCTATCGCCATCAGTCGCAGCGCTTCGCGCCTCGAGTAGTTGGACGTAGTCGATGAATTTTTGGTCATGGTAGTTCCTCTCTTGTTATTGCTTATGCGTTTGCTGCTACTGAACGGGCATTGCCCGGCCGCTCTCCTGGAATTGCCGCTACCAGTTGGCGCGTGTAGGCTGCTTGCGGGTTCAGGAATATTTGCGAGGGCGGTCCGCGCTCGACGATCCGGCCCTTCTGCATCACCGCGATTTCGTCGCAGATCTGGCTGGCGACGCGCAGGTCGTGCGTGATGAAGACCATCGACACGCCCGTCTCGCGCTGGATCTGGTCCAGAAGCTGCAGGATCTGCGCCTGGATCGACACGTCGAGTGCGGAGACCGCCTCGTCGGCAATCAACAGCTTCGGCTTGAACATCAGCGCACGAGCGATGCCGATGCGCTGGCGTTGCCCACCCGAGAACTCGTGCGGGTAGCGGCCAAAAGCGCCGGCATCGAGACCGACATGGGCCAGAAGCGCACGCGCTTCATCGCGCGCTTGGACATAAGGCATCCCGTGTGCCATCGGGCCTACCGTCATGATGTGACCGACCGTCGAGCGTGGGTTCAGAGAAGCGAAGGGATCCTGGAAGATCATCTGGATCCGCGGTCGAAGCGGGCGGAACTTCGCTTCGGAAAGCCTGGCTATGTCACAGCCCTCGAACAAGATCCCGCCGCCGTCATTGTCCAGCAGCTTGATCAGCAGCCGGCCCAGCGAGGATTTCCCCGAACCGCTCTCGCCTACGACCCCAAGCGTGCGGCCGGGCGCCAGTTCGAACGAAACCTCGTTGACCGCTGTCACAACTCGTTGCGCGCCGAACAGCGCGCTGCCGCCGCGATAGGTCTTCACCAGACCCTCAACCTTCAGGATCGGCTCCTTGCTGGCAGCCTCCGGACGAGGGCGATCTTCGCCGGTCAAATGCGGTACGGCTGCAATCAGGCGCTGGGTATAAGGGTGCTTGGGCGACTTCAGCACCTGCTCGGCGCTGCCCTGTTCGACGACATGGCCCTTTTCCATCACCACGACGCTGTCGGCGATCTCGGCCACCACGCCGAAATCGTGGGTGATGAACATCACGCTCATGCCCTTGCGCCGCTGAATGTCACGGATCAGTTGCAGGATCTGAGCCTGGGTGGTGACGTCGAGCGCGGTGGTTGGTTCATCCGCAATCAGCACCGTCGGCTCGAGCGCCAGGGCCATGGCGATCATGACGCGCTGCCGCTGCCCGCCCGAAAGCCGGAAAGGGTACTGGTAATACATGAGTTCGGGATCTGGCAGGCCTACTTCAGTGAGCAGTTCGATTGCGCGGCTTCGACAGGTTTGTGGCGTGCCGAAGCCATGCGCTGCCATGACCTCGTCAATCTGCGCGCCCACCGTCATCAGGGGATTGAGCGCCGAGAGCGGGTCCTGAAAGATCATCGACACGACCCGTCCACGCAGGTTGCGCAGCTTGTCTGGCGACATGCCGACGATGTTCATCCCCTCCAGCTGGATTATTCCCGATGAGAGGTGGATCACCTTGGGCAGTAGCCCCATGATCGCGTTCGCCGTGACCGACTTACCCGATCCGGACTCGCCTATGATGCAGAGTATCTGGCCGCGTTTCAGATCGAAGGAAATATCTTTGACAGCATGGGTCCGTTCCATGCCTTGCGGCAAATTCACCGTGAGGTCGCGCACCGAAAGCGCCACATCGTGGGGGGCTACAGCCTGGATGCTTGCGACCATCGAGATCACCTCCCCTTTCAACCGAGCGCGTCCACCCCGTTGCGGACCGCTTCATCGCCCTTTGAGCAGAAGCGCCTCACCGTAGCGGCCGTAGTCTGGCCTTCTCGGCGCTTCGCGCGCTGAGTCTGCGAGAGACGGGTTCTGCTCATCCTGGCGGTTCCCTTATGAAATCCGGTCCGTGTACCGGACTCTGTTCCCTTTTTTCTTGGAGAACTCTCCGAAGGGGCAAGCCCTGCCTGTCGGATGTCCTCTGGAGCCTGCCTACCATAAGGAAGGGTTGCTCCGTTCTTCCAGCCAGTTTGACTGTTCTGTTTCCGCAGAGTCTTCGAAACTTGGCCCTCGCGCGGCAGGAACTTCTGAAAAGAACATCCAGTTCGGCATTTCACTCTGTTCCCGTTTCGGCGCGGAAACCGGGATCAGGCAACCATATCCTTCATCCGGCAATACGCGCCCAAGAGGGATAGGACCAAGGCTTTCCGGTGTACATCGGCACATGTGCAGGCCATGCCGCCGAGCGGATTGGTGGCCGTGCGGCCCATCACAATGTCGGCCAAGGCGCTGCCGATCAAGGTCGACAACTGCGCCGTGTGCCGCCCATGCCGCAGATGACGCGACTGCATGAAGTGTACTCCTGCTTGGCTCGCAGCGAGCCTTTCGCGCAATAATTGCCTGTCCTGGAGGCTGCTAAACGCAGGAAATTCCGTCCAGGCACAAACTCCGCAGCCTGCCTCTGCGGGCGGCAGGTTAGGATGCTTCAAATTACCGGAGTCCCATCCATGCCCGCGCCGCTCATGCACATCGACTGCAGCCCTTCCCTCCCTCGCGAGGCGGACGTCGTCGTTATCGGCGGCGGCGTGGTGGGCGTGTTCAGCGCATACTATCTGGCGCGCCGCGGCCTCAAGGTCGCCCTGGTCGAGAAGGGGCGCATCGCGGCCGAGCAGTCCAGCCGCAACTGGGGCTGGTGCCGCCAGCAGAACCGCGATGCGCGCGAGCTGCCGATGGCGACCAAGAGTCTCGACCTCTGGGACAAGGTGGCACAGGAGACCGGCCAAGACACCGGCTTTCGCCGCTGCGGGCTCCTCTATCTCTCACAAGACGAAAATGAGCTGGCAGGCTGGGCGAAGTGGCGCGATTTTGCGAGAACGGTCGGGATCACCACGCACATGCTGAGCGCGGAAGAAGCCACCGAACGGGGCAAAGCGACGGGCCGCAAATGGAAAGGTGGCGTGTTCTCGCCAACTGACGGAACGGCGGACCCTTCCAAGGCAGTGCCGGTTGCGGCGCGCGGCATCATGGCGGCGGGCGGCACCGTACATCAGCTTTGCGCGGCGCGCGGGCTGGAATTGAGCGCCGGCCGGGTGAGCGCTGTGGTGACCGAAGCGGGCACCATCCATACAAAGACTGTTGTCATGGCCGGGGGCGCGTGGGCTTCTTCCTTCTGCAACCAGCTTGGTGTGCGTTTCCCGCAAGCTGCCGTGCGTTCGTCCATTCTGGCCGTGGCACCCGGCGCAAACAGCCTGCCGGATGCCCTGCATACCACGCGCGTCTCTCTGACGCGGCGCAGCAACGGTGGATACGCGCTGGCGATCAGCGGGCGGGCGCGTGTCGATCCAACGCTGCAGCAGTTCAGGTTCAGCCGCGAGTTTGTACCTATGTTCGCCCGCCGCTGGCGCAATCTCGCCCCGGGCGCCTTCGAGGGCTGGCGTCAAGGCCATGAAAGCCTGCGCAAATGGGCCCTCGACGACATCACGCCAATGGAACGGAACCGCATTCTCGACCCGAAGCCTGACATGGGACAGATTCGGCTGACATATCGAAGAGCCTGCGAATTGATCCCCGAACTCCAACGCGTCGCGATCTCCGATGTATGGGCGGGTTATATCGACAGTACACCCGATGGCATTCCCGCAGTCGGCGAAGTGGAGGGGATTCCGGGCTTCATCCTGGCGGCGGGATTCAGCGGTCACGGCTTCGGGATCGGCCCCGGCGCGGGGCATATGATCGCCGACATCATTACAGGCAGCGAGCCTATCGTCGATCCGCGTCCTTATAGGCCCGAGCGCCTGAAGACTGCTGCGTGGGGCAAGGTCGCTGAATTCTGAGAAGACCGTCTTGCCAACATACAATCGATCGCACACGAGATTGAGGTCACGAGGCGGCCAGCACCAAAAAACAGGGAAGTGACGATGCGCGAATATGAGATTGCCGCCATTCCTGCCGACGGGATCGGCCCAGAGGTGATTGCCGCAGGTCTCCAGGCGCTTGAGGCGCTGCAGCAGCGCTGCGGCGACTTCAAGCTCCGCGTCCGGCACTTCGACTGGGGCTCAGACTATTACAAGGCCCATGGTCGGATGATGCCCGAAGATGGGGTGGCGCAACTGAAGCGCTTCGACGCCATCTTCTTTGGCGCGGTCGGCGCCCCCGATCTGCCTGACGACATCACGCTCTGGGGCCTCCGGCTGCCGATCTGCCAAGGCTTTGATCAGTACGCCAACGTGCGGCCGACCAGGATATTGCCCGGGATTGTTTCGCCGCTGGCGGGCGTTGGCCCTGGCGATCTGGATTGGGTGATCGTGCGGGAGAATTCCGAGGGTGAGTATTCGGGCCACGGCGGCCGCGCCCATCGCGGACTCCCCGAGGAGGTCGGAACCGAGGTCGCGATCTTCACGCGCGTCGGCGTCACCCGCATCATGCGCTATGCATTCCGGCTGGCGCAGTCACGGCCACGAAAGCTCCTGACAGTTGTTACGAAATCCAACGCGCAGCGTCACGGCATGGTAATGTGGGACGAAATCGCAGCCGAGGTGGCGCGGGAATTCCCGGACCTCGCGTGGGACAAGATGCTAGTCGATGCTATGACAGTGCGTATGACGTTGAAACCTCGGAGCCTCGATACGATCGTCGCCACCAATCTTCACGCCGACATATTGTCGGACCTTGCAGGCGCGCTCGCGGGCAGTCTCGGCGTTGCACCGACCGCCAACATTGATCCCGAGCGGCGCTATCCCTCGATGTTCGAGCCAATTCACGGCTCGGCATTCGACATCGCCGGCAAAGGTATTGCCAACCCGGTCGCCACCTTGTGGACCGCTGCCCAGATGCTCGAACATCTGGGCGAGAGCGCAGCGGCCGTGCGGTTGATGAGCGCTGTGGAAGCGGTGACGAGTGAAGGCGTGCTGACGCCGGACGTAGGAGGGACAGCGACCACGCAGGAGGTGACGGACGCCGTCTGTCGGGCGATCCGCGGTTCGAACGCGTGACAGGTTTCCAATGAAGCTCGACAGGATCGACATCAAGATCTTATCCCAACTGCAAAAGAACGGGCGGGTCACGAATGTCGAGCTTGCCGACCTGGTCAACCTTTCGCCGAGCCCTTGCCTGATGCGGGTGAAGAAGCTTCAGGCGGAAGGCTTCATCACCGGCTATTCCGCCCAGATCGATGTGTCCAAGCTCGGACAGACTCTAACGATCTTCACCGAAGTCACGCTCAAGCACCATCAACAGAACGACTTCGCGAGATTTCTCACCGCAATTCAGAAAGTCGATTCTGTCATCGAATGCCATCTGGTTTCAGGCGGTTACGACTATCTTGTGAAGTTTGTCACAGCGGGCATCAGCGAGTACCAGACGATCATGGAGCGCATGATCGAATTGGATATCGGAATCGACAAATATTTCAGCTTCGTCGTGCTGAAGTCACCGATCGTGAAATCCCATTTGCCTCTCGACATCATTTTCGACAAATGAGAAAGCTGCTCCGGCTCGGTCCTCATGCGGCGGCGCTCGTGCCAAGCTCCATCTTGTTGCGCGCGCGGCATTTGTCGAATGACGGTGTCACGATTCGGCGGAGGCCGTCATTGCCACTCGCCTGAACGGCGCTTGGCCTAAAACTTCGACTGCATCTGGACATTTCCAGCGAACGCCTGTTTTCGCCTTGTCCTCGTCAAATGGCTTGAATATATCATGCAATGATATATAGGCAGGTAGCACGCACAGCTTGCGGAGTTGCGACAATCTCGCCTCGGGTCACCAAAGGCAACAGGCGAAAAGATGAACAAGATCAACACTTTGATCCACCGAAGAGCTGACGATCGCCGGAAGACCGCGCAAGCCTGTGTATCGCGTATTCTCCGGAACGCCAAAGCCCGCGGCGTCGATATCTCTGTTGTCGGATCCCTCGCGAAAAGCCGTTTCCGCGTCCACTCGGACGTAGATCTGCTGGTGCACGGACGCACTGATCCCGCGCGCCGGGCCATGGTAGAGCGCTTGGTCGCAGACCAGCTTCGGGGAACGAACATTCCTTATGACCTGATCTTTGCCTCAGACGTTTCGTCCGAACGAGTGCAGGAATTACTTAATTACTTAATGACAGCGTTTAAGCATCCGGCATTCGCAAAACTGTCGCCAAAAATCGACCGCGCTGCGAAGGAACTGCAGCAAATCGAGGAATATCTGGCGGCTCATCGGAGTGAGCTGTCACGCGGCGAATGGGGCGCGGTCGCAGTAGTTTCGCTGGGAGTCCACAATGTCTACAACGGCATCGAGGACATCCTGCTCAGCCTTTCCAACGACATAGACGGCCTCGTTCCCCAAGGGCCCACGATGCACCAGGACGTGCTCGATCAGATGTCGGCGGAAATTGCAGGCATCCGGCCGGCTGTGCTCGACCCCGAGCTTTATCAGTCCTTGAGTGAGCTAAAGGGATTCCGTTACCTGGTGAGGCATCGGTACGGTTTTGACCTGAAAACAGACAAGGTGCAGGAAAGCCTCGACAGGGTAAAAGAGGCATTTCCGTCTTTCGTCGAGGCCATTGTTTACTTGGAAAGCACCCTTACTGAGGAAAACACGCACGACAGTGATGGCGGCGGCGACGGCTCAGGCGGCGGGGCATCTGGTGGTCCCTGAACCAATGGCTCGGTCGTGCGCGCCGGAAGAGGTTCTGCGGGCGTTGACCCCTGAGAATTGTCGGCTGGTGGCGCTGATCCATCGGTATCGACCGCAAAGCATCACGGAACTGTGCAGGTTGGCGGCGCGTCCGCAGCCGAACGTATCCCGCTCCTTGGCGGCCCTTGAGCGGGCGGGAATTGTCGCAATGACGGGCTCCAGGCCGAAGAGACCCGAACTCGCCGTGCAACGAGTCACGATCGACCTCGCTGAGCTTCAGAATGGCCGATGCGAGGTCGACGATTCGTGGAGACAAATCGCCGGCCCATCATCTTTGCCGCGCGATGGGTGACAGCGGCAAAAGTCGATCAGTGGGATGCGAAACCGCCGCTGACCAGGTTTGGCAAGTATTGGACGTGAAGCCTCGGTGACGCCGAGCCGATCGCCAAGCTAGTCCCAAAAGGAGGGCCGGAGATTTTAGCGGTTTTCATTTGGCCCAGGAAGATATCACGACAGGCGCGTCCTGCCTGTAAGCGGGTTTCGCCGGAAATCTTGGGCCGGGCCACCTGGCGTTGAATGTCGTTCTCGGAGCCGTTCGTATAGCGGAGAAAGAAGCGTCTGGGCTGATATTTAGGCCGGGAAACATGCGAAAGACCCGGACGGCGTGAGTTTAGCCCTGGTCGATGCAATGCGCCCGCTGATCAGCCCTTCATCGCTGCCCGCACATCCTTATCTTCGAGGGTTTGGTCCAGCGTCATCCGCGTGCGTTCGAGGATTCCATCAATATCGTCGTCCGTGCAGCAGAGCGGCGGCGCATAGCCGAGAATGCCGCTGTTGAAGGCACGGATGACAAGGCCGTTCGCCCACGCGCGCTCGAAGATGCGGCGCCCCGGGTCGGCCGCCACCGGCAGCGGCGTCTTGCGTGCCTTGTCAGTGACCAACTCGATTGCTGCCAGCATGCCGCGACCGCGAATGTCGCCCACCAGCGGGTGGTCGGCGAGCGAGCGAAGGCCTTCCATCAAGCGCTTGCCCGCCTTCCGCCCATTCTCGAGCAAGCCATCTTCATAAAGACGCAGGCATTCGAGCCCGACCGCCGCGCTAACGGGATGGGCCGAATAAGTATAGCCATGGCCGACAGCCGCTTTGCCGGCTCCGTCCGCGATCGTATTGTACACCTGGTCCGACATAAAAACGGCGCCCATCGGCACGTAGCCCGAGGTCAGTCCCTTCGCCGTGGTCATGAAATCCGGCACGACCTCGTCTTCCTCACACGCGAAGAGCGGGCCGGTACGGCCAAAGGCAGTGATGACTTCGTCGGCAACGAACAGAATGTCGTGTTCCTTGCACACGGCGTGCAGAGCCTTCAGCCAACCTGTCGGTGGAACGAGGACACCGCCCGAACCCTGGATGGGTTCGGCGTAAAAGGCCGCAACGCGGCCCGCGCCGAGTTCCGCGATTTTGGACCGCAGCGCCGCGACCGATGCATCGATGATCGACTGCGGGTCAGAACCGACCGGATTGCGATAGGCGTAGTGCGAGGGAATCTTGTGCTGCCAGTCGTAAGGCACGCCGAAACCCGCATGGAAGGCCGGGATCGCTGTCAAACCTGACCCTGCCGTCGAGGATCCATGGTAGCCATACTCGACCGAGATGAACTGGTCCTTTTGCGGCGTACCCGTGGCATGGTGGTAATAGCGAATAAAGCGGATCGTACTGTCGACTGCGTCGGAGCCGCCAAGCGTGAAATAGACATGGTTCAAATCGCCGGGCGCCAGTTCGGCAAGCCTGGCAGCAAGGCGAATGGCAGGCTCGGATCCCAGCCCGAAATATCCCGTCGCATAGGGAAGCTCGCTTAGCTGCTTTGCGGCTGCTTCAACGACGCTTTCCTGGCCGTATCCGATGTTGACGCACCATAGACCGGCAAATCCGTCCAGCAGGGTTTTCCCGCTTGCATCGGTCACGGTTGCGCCCTTGGCGGATTTGAGCACCCGCACGCCCGTGTCCTCGTGGCTCCGATAGCATGAAAACGGGTGAACCAGGTGTGCGCGATCGAGTTCGATCAGTGAGTTTGCCAGCATTTCTTCCTCCGATTCAGCGTAGTGCCTGACTGACGAGAGCATAAGTCCGATGTGGTGTGGGTTTCGTCCTTCAGCTCGTTTTCCAGCGTGATCTGCTGCGCGGTCATGGTTCATTCCGGGCCTGAATTCGCCTAGGCCGAAGATAGGCGGCCGCGGACAGCAGTTCCTCCCGACCAGAACCTGAGCGATAGGCGTTTTGACTTTCCATTGCCGCTGGCACCGCATCTTATGCCACGCACGGCTGAGAGATCGCGCTCCCGCCGAAGCTCGAAACGAACTCAGGCGCAACTCTCTGCCAAAGCTCTCACGCACTACAAAACAATCTGCTTCAGGACGCATCGAATGCGGCGACTAGTCTTCTCCGGTTCTCATTATGATCCTTGCTGTTAAAGGCACGCAGTGCCGACAGGATTGGAAGGATCGACGCCCATGACCCAGTTCAGACCGAAATACATCACCTTCGACTGCTATGGCACGCTGACCAACTTCGACATGTCCGGCGCGGCGAGACGCGTATATGGTGCGCAGCTCTCCCCAGCTGGGATGGCGCAGTTCATCAGGGATTTCTCGGCCTATCGCCTCGACGAGGTTCTTGGCGCCTGGAAGCCGTACAGCGAGGTCGTGCACAATTCCGTGGAACGGACCTGCAAGCGCAACGGCGTCGCATTCCGGCCCGAGGATGCCCAGCGCATCTATGCGGAAGTGCCGACATGGGGTCCGCACCCGGATGTGCCGGTGGGCCTGGCCAAGGTCGCCAAGGAGATTCCGCTGGTGATCCTGTCGAACTCCATGAAGAGCCTGATCATGTCGAACGTGGAGAAACTCGGCGCACCCTTTCACATGGTCATCACGGCCGAAGAGACGGGCGCCTACAAGCCGCAGATGAAGGGCTTCGAATATATGTTCGACAAACTAGGCTGCGGCCCGGAGGACATTACGCACGTGTCGTCCTCATTTCGCTACGATCTCATGACCGCCTATGATCTCGGTATCAAGAGCAAGGTCTGGGTGAACCGCGGCCACGAGCCTGCGAACCCCTTCTACGAATATACCGAAATCAAGGATATCGGCGGTCTGGCCGGCGCCGTCGGACTGGAGCCCGTTCGGGAATTCGCCTAAACGTTTGTTTGTTGGCGCAGTCGCACCAGACTGAGGCGCTCCCAAAACGTTAATGCTCACTGGTCGCAATAGAGAAAGGGACGGTTTTCACCGCCCCTTTCTTTGTTGTTCCAACGCTTTAGGGGCTGTAAGTGTTTCCACCTGCGTGCAAGATAACTAGTTAAGCCCGCCAACATGAAGCGCCTTGACCTCGAGATATTCCTCGATGCCGAGCTGCGATCCTTCGCGCCCCACTCCCGACTGCTTGACACCGCCGAAAGGCGCAACCTCGGTCGAGATCATGCCTGTGTTGAGCCCGACCATACCGAACTCCAGCGCCTCGGCAACACGCCATGAGCGCTTGAGGTTGTCGGTGTAAAAGTAGGCGGCAAGGCCGAACGGCGTACCGTTCGCGATGGCGATGGCCTCTTCCTCCGTCTCGAAGCGAAAAAGCGGCGCCACCGGACCGAACGTCTCTTCCGATGCCAGGAGCATCCCCGTAGTAGCCCCTCCCAGCACGACGGGCCGTGCATATTGCTTACCCTCCGGCACCGTCTCGCTTTGAGCGATGATCTGCGCACCTTTCGCCTGTGCATCCGCGATGTGACGCTCGATCTTGTCGATCGCGGCCGCGTTGATCATCGGGCCGATCTCAGTGCCCTCGTCGGTCCCTGCGCCAACCTTCATCCGCGTGACGCGCTGGCTCAGCTTTTCGGCGAAAGCATCGTAAACGCCTTCCTGCACGAGAATCCGGTTCGCGCAGACGCAGGTTTGACCGCCATTTCGGAACTTGGATGCGATCACCCCTTCAACTGCCTTATCCAGATCGGCGTCGTCAAAGACGATAAAGGGTGCGTTGCCGCCAAGCTCCAGGCTCAGCCGCTTGATGCTATCGGCCGCGCCACGCATGAGCAGCGCACCGACGCGGGTCGAACCGGTGAACGAGATCTTGCGCACCGTCGCGTTGGCCATCAGTTCGTTGCCGATTTCGATGGGCATGCCGGTCACAATATTGATCACGCCGGCAGGGATACCTGCCCGTTCCGCCAGAACGCCGAGCGCCAGCGCCGAGAATGGCGTAAATTCCGACGGCTTGATGACAACCGTACAACCTGCGGCCAGCGCCGGTGCCACTTTGCGTGCGATCATGGCGTTGGGAAAATTCCACGGCGTGATGATGGCGCAGACGCCGACGGGTTCTTTCAGCAGCAGAATGCGGCGATCGGCCGTGGGTGACGGAATGGTCGAGCCACCGATCCGGCGCGCCTCCTCCGCAAACCATTTCACAAAAGATGCGCCGTAGCGGATTTCCGCCAACGCCTCGGCAAGCGGCTTGCCCTGTTCCAGCGTCAGCAGGAGCGCGAGATCCTGTTCGTGCTGGCGGATGAGGTCGTGCCAGCGCTCCAGAAGTCCTGCACGCTCGGCATGGGTCTTCTTCTTCCAGCTTTTGAAGGCCCCAGCCGCAGCGTCGATTGCGGCTCTCGTCTCGTTCTCGCCCATTGCGGGAACTGTGCCGAGAACACTTTGGCTGGCAGGGTCAATGACATCGACCACGCCCTTCGTTTCGCCATCCCGCCAGACACCGCCAATCAGCGCCTGCTGGCGGAAAAGGTCGGAATCGTTGAACATGCCAATCTTCGTCATCGCATTCATGGTCTTTCCTCTGCTCTTTCAGCTCAATCGTGCCAGCACGGCCTGCGTGATTGTTTCAGTCCTGTCCTTGCCCGCGATCGTGCCAATCCCCCGCGCGGTTGCGGACTCGATTGCCGACATCACTTCGGCCGCAGCCTGCCCCTCACCCAGATGCTCGAGCATCATCGCACCGGACCAGATCGCGGCGATCGGATTGGCGACGCCGAGATGCGCGATGTCGGGCGCCGAACCATGGACCGGCTCGAACATGGAAGGCGCGCTGCGATCGGGATTGATATTGGCGGAGGCGGCGTAACCCAGCCCGCCCTGAATGGCCGCTCCAATATCCGTGAGGATGTCGCCGAAAAGGTTCGATGCGACGATAACGTCGAGGCTTTCCGGCGCCAGGACCATACGGGCGGCAATGGCGTCGATGTGGTAGTGCGAGACCTCCACATCGGCATAATCTTTCGCCACCTCGCGCGTGACCTCATCCCAGAAAACCATGGTGTGTTTCTGCGCGTTGGATTTGGTGACAGATGCGAGCTTCCTGCGACGCGCCCGCGCCTGTTCGAAACCGAAACGGATGATCCGTTCGACACCCGTACGCGTGAAAATCGCGGTCTCTACCGCGACCTCATCGGCCGTGCCGGAATGAACGCGCCCACCGGCGCCGGAATATTCGCCTTCCGTATTCTCGCGGATGCACAGGATATCGAAACCATCGGAGCGGAGGGGCCCCTGAACGCCCGGCAACAGCCGGTGCGGTCGTATGTTGGCGTACTGCGTGAACCCTTTCCGGATCGGCAGGAGCAGTCCGTGAAGCGATACTGAGTCGGGCACTTCCGCGGACCAACCCACAGCGCCGAGATAGATCGCATCGAATTTTCGAAGTGTCTCGATGCCGTCTGACGGCATCATTGCACCGGTCTCCAGGTAGTAGGCGCACGACCATGGGAATCGTGTGTCATCAAGGGCGAAACCGCTCCGCTTTGCCGCCGCCTGCAGCACCTGCCATGCCGCCTGCGTCACGTCTTTGCCGATGCCGTCGCCGGGGATGAGCGCTATCTTGTAGGTCTTCATTGATGGAGGTCCTCATTTCCACTAGCGTCATCGGAACAATAGTCGACCGCCCGCCGCATTTTCCGTCGAGGATGAACCGCCCGGCGGCGTCGAATCGTGTCAGGCGGAACCTGGAAAGCCGATTGTTCTGGAACCGCCGCGCGCTATTCGGCGGGACTTTGAGCGCTGAACTCAGTCATAAACGCAGACGTAGATCTTGCGCACGGTCTCGATAGTGCGCCAGACGCCGACGAAACCGGGCTTCATCACGAAACTGTCGCCGGCGCGGTAGGTCTTGGTCTCACCGCCCTTCTCCTCGATTTCGACGAGACCCGAAACGATGTGGCAGAACTCGTAGATCGTGCCCTTGATCGAATGCGTCTCGCCGGGCGTCGCCTCCCAGACACCGGTGAGCACCTTTTCTCCCTTCGAGGCATCCTGCGCCCAGATCTTGAAGGATGGATTGCCGGAAATGAGCCGCTCCGGAGCCGGTAGTGCCTCCTTCGGCGCGAAGTCTGGAACTGTGTCGATCGTGATCAGAAGTGACATGTGATGTTTCCTGGTTAGTAGCCGAGTGTCCGATCGACGAGGCCGATCAGTTCTTCTCCGGCGCGGTGGCGCCGGATGTTGTCAACGACGGATTGTGCCGCCGTATGCGGTTGCGTCACCGAGGCGATGTGCGGCGTTATCATGACCTTCGGATGCGACCACAGCGGATGATCTTCCGGGAGCGGTTCTGGATCGGTGACATCAAGCATCGCCGCAGATACGTGACCGGTGTCGAGCGCGTTGATCAGCGCGGCCTGGTCCAGTTGCGGACCCCTGCCGACATGCAGCAGCTGCGCCCCGACGGGCAGTAAGTCGAAGAACTCTGCATCGAGCATGCCGTGCGTTTGTTCCGTGAGCGGAAGCAGGCAGACGAGAATATCCGTTTGCCTGAGAAAGCCCGCGAGTTGGTCCGTGCCGTGAAAACAGGCGACGTCCTCTATCCGCTTTTCGCTGCGGCTCCACCCGGCAAGCGGAAACCGGAAGGGCTTCAAGCGCTCGATAGCCGCCTGCGCCAGCATGCCAAGGCCGAGGAAGCCAACCCGGCGTTCGGCCGCCTGTCGAGCGGCAATCGGTTGCCAGAGGCATCTTTTCTGCTGCTCGAGATAGGCGGGCATCTCCCGGTGGAGCGCCAACACGCCGAGCGCGACGTATTCCTGCATCATGCGTATGATGCCGTCCTCGACCATGCGCACAAGCTTCACATGGCTTGGCACCACGTCCTGCTTGAACTGGTCGACGCCCGCTCCGATGGAAAACACCACTTCCAGATTGCGGTAGCGCGAGATCTCGTCCGGCACCGTCCAGGTGATGAGATAGCGCACCTTCTCCGGCTCCATCTCGTCCCCGGAATGGACGAATTCCAGATCCGGGAGCTGGCGCGCAAAGATCTCGCGGAAGACCGCAGCACGCGCCGCATCGGAATTGAAAAGAAACGCCATGGTGACCGCCCTTCCTTCAGGCCGCAAGACGCGCGCCGAGCCCCTCGATCATCTTCCGGCAAGCGGCGAGTTCACCAATCTCGATATATTCGTCTGGACGATGGGCGCGGCCGATGTCGCCGGGTCCGCAAACGACCGAATCGATGCCGGCCTGCTGATAAAGTCCGGCCTCCGTGCCGTAACTCACAGCTGTCAGCGGCTCCTGCCCCGTCAGCTCCGTCAGAACGGCCGCTAGCGCGCTCCCGTTGGCGGGCGCAAGGGCGGGATAGGTGCTCAACTCGTGCCACGCCACATCGAAGCCGCTGTCTCGCAGAGCGAAAAGCCGGGTCTTGACCGGCTCAAGCAGGGAGGCTGGAGAAACGCCGGGCACGGCGCGCGCCTCGATATCGGCTGTGCAGTGGCCAGCGATGATGTTGACCGCCTGTCCACCGGCGATGACGCCCACCTGCAAGGAAGAATACGGGGGCTCGAAATTTTGATCGAGCGGCCCGTCGGCGAGGGATTGGCCGTAGGCCACGGCGTGCGCGATGACGCCGGCCATGGCGTGCACGGCGTTGAGTCCGAGATCGGGGCGTGAGGAATGGCCTGATCGCCCGATCACCTCGAGCCGCGCGGCGGCCTTCCCCTTGTGCGCGCGCACAGGCTGCATCCGGCTCGGCTCGCCGACAATCGCGCCAAGCGGCCTCTCGCATAAGCTCGGCAACGCGGCTAGCAGATGCGGCACACCACGGCACCCCGCCTCTTCGTCATATGAGAATGCGAGATGAACTGGCTGCCGCAGGTTCATCGCCGCAAGTCCTGGGAGCGCCGCCAATGCGCAGGCGAGGAAGCCCTTCATGTCGGAGGTGCCGCGGCCGTAAAGCCTGCCGCCCTCGCGGCGCAGAACGAACGGGTCTGAGCTCCATTCCGGCTCGCCGGCCGGGACGACATCCATATGCCCGGAGATGATGTAGCCCCGACCCTGGCGCGGGCCGATCGTGAGGAAAAGGTTGGACCGGTCGCCCTCGGGACCGGGGAGAACCGTCACCTCGGCTCCGGCTGCCTGACAGTAGTCGCGGATCCAATCGACGATCGCGCCGTTTGGCGTGCCCACAACAGAGGGAAATGCAACCAGGGTGGCGAGGATTTCTTCCACGTTCATGGCGGTCCGCTCTGCTTGCACACTATCACCGGGTGCAACCAGCCTATCCGCAGGCAGCAGTGTTCCCTGCCGAATTGCGTCGTGCTTTGGCCGAAGATTGCGAAAAAGCACCTCGAACCAGCGAAACCTGCTGGCTTTCCCGTATAATGCTGCGGCAAAAGAGGTATGTCGCGACATGGCGATCGATGACAGGATCAACACCGCGTGCCTTGCGCATTCGTTGAAGGAGCGGATCGATTGAGATGCAGAGATCAGTACGCCTGAAATCCTTCGAACTGGTCGCGCGGGACATTGATGATGTCGACGTCAAGCTACTGCACGCGCTGTCGATCTCAGTCCGCTGGCCTCACCGGCCGAAGGATTGGGACTTTCTGCGCCGTGCCGGACGCGGCATTGTTGCCGTTGATGGTATTGGACGCGTTTTCGGGAGCGCGATGTGGTTTCCCCACGGGGACGACTTTGCCACCATTGGCCTGGTGATCACAACACCACGCACACAAGCGCAAGGAGGCGGCCGATGGCTCATGGACCTAGTCCTTGAGCAGTGCGGCGATCGCAATTTGGCACTCAACGCGACCCATGCTGCCTACCCCCTCTACGTTTCACTCGGCTTCACGACCGAGGCGATCGTATACCAGCGCCAGGGGGAGGTCCCACAAACACTCCCGGCTATGCCGGCCTTGAACGGTGAATTGCAGGCGCTGTCGAGCGACAGGCTTAAGGACATCACGCCGCTGGATACGCGCGCGTTAGGGATAAACCGCGAGAGGCTGCTCGCGTTGCTCGCAGCGGATGCCTCAATCTGCACTTTGAGCCGCGGCGGCGAAATCGTCGGCTATTCCATGTGTCGCGAGTTCGGACGTGGCCATGTGATCGGCCCCATGGTCGCGCGCAGCGATCTCGACGCGGTCCACCTCACAGCCGTGCATCTGAAGGAACTGGCAGGACGATTCGCCCGCGTCGACACCCGCGAGAAGGATGGCGTGTTTGCCGCGTTTCTCCAGCAGAGCGGCCTCGGCATTGCCGAGACCGTTACGACCATGTCCAAAGGGCGCCGCTTCCTGAACCGGCAAGACAATGGGCCTTGGGTCTATGGATTGGCCGGCCACGCCTTGAGCTGAATGCAAGCATACTGTCGCCTTCAACCAGCCGTCAGAGAATCAGGTCGATCAGTGGGCGCGTCGATCAACCGGCATAATGCGGTTGCCGTCACGCGGCCGGAACGGCTGCCGCTTCGAATCTGCGCCTAATCCCGGATTCGGTTTCCGCTGCCGACATAATGCCCGTCCGACGCCCATCCGCCACGCCATCCACGATGACATGGCCGATGCCGCGCGAGCACGGCTCGATGCGCGCGTTGAGGTGATAAATGTCCCGCAGCAGATCGGATGTGATGACGTCCGGCGATGACCCGCATGCGACCAGCCGGCCGTCCGCGATGACCATTGTCTGATCGCTGAAGCGCAGGGCGTGATTGAGGTCGTGCAGGGCGATCAGCACGACCATGCCTCGCGCCTGAGCAAGTTGCCGCATGAGACCGAGCACTTCCACCTGCCGCGACAGATCGAGTGCTGATGTCGGTTCGTCCATCAGCAGGATCTCCGGCTCGCGCACCAGCGTTTGTGCCAAGCTGGCCAGTTGCCGCTGGCCGCCGGAAAGTTCGCCAATGTTGCGGAAAGCGATGTCGGCGATGCCTAGCGCCGCCAGCGTCTCGTCGATGCGAGCCAGATCATCGTCGCCCACAGACCAGCCCATACCCTGCTTGCGGGCGAGCAACACTGACTCATAGACGGTGAGCACCGCGTTGGCGGACGTTTCCTGTGGCATGTAGCAGATGCCGCTCTTCCCGCGAATGGCCCCCTCGACATGCATTGCTCCCGGTCCGTGCAGGAGGCCGGCGATGCGCCTGAAGAGCGTCGACTTCCCGGCGGCATTCGGACCGATCACGGCCACGATGTCTCGGCCCTCGAACGCAGGTGTCGTCACATCCCGAAGCCGGAGGCTCGTGCCGTAGCGCGCGCCGAGCGCCTCGAGCCGGATCGTCACCATGAGCGCCTCGTGCTGGACAGGATGAGCGAGATGAAGAACGGGATGCCGATCAGCGAGGTGACGATGCCGATCGGGAAGACCGTCCCAGGGATAAGCGACTTGCTGACGACCGAGCTAGCCGACAGGATGAGCGCGCCCGCAAGGGCCGAAGCGGGCAGGAAGAAGCGTTGGTCCTCGCCGATGACCATGCGCGCAATGTGCGGGCCTACGAGACCGATAAAACCTATGGTGCCGACGAAGGCGACGGGAATGGCGGCGAGGAGGCTCACCAGAGTGAGTGTCTCGAGCCGCAGGCGGCCGACCTTGACGCCGAAGCTGGCCGCCTTGTCCTCACCGAGCCTCAACGCCGTCAACGCCCAAACGCGCCGGGCGAAAATGGGTAAGACTGCGAGGAGAATGAATGTGGTGACTGCAAGCTTGGGCCAGGTGGCCTTGGTGAGGCTGCCCATTGTCCAGAAGACGACCGCTGCCAGGGCTTCCGCCGACGCGAAAAACTGGACGAGCGCGAGCAGCGCGTTGAAGGTGAAAACCAGCGCGATGCCGAGCAGCACGATGGTCTCCGCGCTGACGCCGCGCTTTACGCTCAGCACGTGAATAAGGAAGGCCGCCAGCATCGCCATCATGAAGGCGTTGATCGGCACAACATACTCTACCGCGGCGGGGAGAAGCCTCACCCCGAAGGCAAGTGCAAGCGCGGCGCCGAAGCTCGCGGCGGCGGATATGCCGAGCGTGAAGGGGCTGGCCAGCGGGTTGTTGAGGATGGTCTGCATCTGCGCGCCGGCCACGGCGAGCGCCGCCCCGACGACAATGGCCATCAGGGCCACCGGCATGCGGATGTCCCAGAGCACCACGCGCACCTGCTGCGGCACCGTGTCGGGAAACACAAGCGCCCGCACGACCTCGCCAAGTCCGTAGCGGGCGGGACCGACCGCAAGGTCGACGCACAAACTGAAGAGCAGGGCAGCGCTGAGGCCGGCAAGGATCAACTGCCGCCGCCAGACGAGAGCGCGGTAACGCCCTCGTCCATCGGTGCTGTCGAGCGCGGTGTTGACGGCCGTCGATTCAATCGACATCGGTCAGCGAGACCCAGTGGCCGGGCCGGTATGCGACGGGCAGGAATTTCTCGTGCAACTCCCTGAAGGTCGCCTCGGGATCGAGATCGGCGAAAAGATCCGGATGCAGCCACTTCGCCATCTGCTGGATGGCCACGAACTGATAGGGGCTGTTGTAAAACTGATGCCAGATGGCATGCACCGTGCCGTCCTCGACGGCCTTCACGCCAGTCAGCGCCGGCCGCTCGGTCAGCGCCTTCAGCTTGCGCAGCGCCTCTGCCTGATCACGGCCGGGCCCGACGCCGACCCAGGCACCGCCCGGCACATAGGCTTCCCACCATCCGCCGGTGACGATGATCTGATCCGGGTCGGATGCGATGATCTGTTCGGGATTGAGCGTGCCGAACGTGCCGGGGATGATGTCCTTGGCGATGTTGTCGCCGCCTGCCATCTCGACGAATTTGCCGAAATTGTCGTCGCCGAAGCTCATGCAGCAGTCATCGGAATAGCCGCCGGCGCGTTCGATGAAGACCTTGGGCCTTTCCGGCTTGGCCTTCTCGATGACATCGGTAACGCGCGCGATCTCGGCGGCGCGCCAGGTGATGAATTCCTCGGCGCGCCCCTCCTTGCCAAACAGCTTGCCAAAGAGGCGCATGCTGGGTTCGGTGTTGGTGAAGGGGCGCTCGCGGAAATCGACATAGACCAACGGAATGCCGGCAGCGGCGAGCTTCTCGATATACTTGCCGTCTTCCGTAGCCTGCTTCGATTCGATATTCATCAGGATGACGTCGGGCTTGAGCGACACCGCCTGCTCGACATCGAAAGTACCGTCCTTGAAGCCGCCAAAAGTCGGGATCTCCGCCATCCTGGGGAATTTTTCCAGATAGGCGGCGTAATTGTCCGGATCCGCTTGGCTGAAATCCTCGCGCCAGCCAGCGATGCGCTTGAACGGATCCTCGGTGTCGAGTGCCGCGACGAGATAGACCTGCCGGCCCTCACCCAGGATTACCTTCTCGACCGGGACGTTCACCTCGACCTGGCGGCCCGTAATGTCAGTCACTGCAACCATTTCGGCCTTGGCGGCCAGCGTCATCGACAGGGCGACGATAACGGCCGACATCGTCCCTGCTGGGATCTTTCCAAAATTCATCGCGCCCTCTCTTGAAGTGGATTAGCCAGAGGTGCCTTATAAAAGATGACTTCAATTCTCAAGAAATATCTTTTAGAGCCATTCCAGACTGGTGCGACGACAAGAGGTATGGAATGGCGGGCGAGCCCAATTATTCGCTGCGGGACGAGATACGCGACTATTGGTCGACGCGCGCCGGAACATTCGACCTTTCGGTGGGGCATGAAATCTTCTCACAGCGGGAACGCCTGGCCTGGCACAGGCTGATGCTCAAGCACTTGGGGCGCGGGGATGGGCGTCGCGCGCTCGACCTCGCGTGCGGCACCGGGGTCGTATCTCATCTTATGCACGACCTGGGTTATGCGGTGACCGGGCTCGATTGGTCAGAGACCATGCTTGCTCGCGCGCGTGCAAAGGCGACGCAGAGGGAAAGCGGCATCCGGTTTCTGATCGGCGACGCCGAGCGCACCCTTGAAAACGGAGAAAGCTATGACGTCCTCGTCACTCGTCATCTCGTCTGGACGTTGGTGGATCCGCGAGCGGCATTCGCCGAATGGTTCTCGCTGCTCAAGCCTGGCGGACGGCTGCTGATCATTGATGGTGATTTCGTCAGTAAGACCTGGGTAACCTCTCTGCGACAAGTCCTGGAAAGGGCCGTTGGCCGGACAGTCGGGCCCGTCCACGGACTGGATCAGGTGATGGCGGACCGCCATCGCAGCATCCTGTCGCGGCTGCCCTTTTCGCACGGCGCCAAAGCGGACGAGGTCTGCGCGCTTCCGTGGAGGCTGGCTTTGAGATGCCTGTGGTCGACACCCGGCTCGGCGCGATTCATCGCGCGCAGGCACGGCACATGAACTTCCTCAGGGCGCTGGAACGCTCGACGCAGCATCGCTACGCGATCTGCGCGACCAAGTCGGCCTGGTAGTTGGGGAATTTCTAACGATTTCCACAACCATCTATCGGCGATTGTCGGCTCTCACCGCGCCATTCTTGATCTGACATCCGTACCGCAGACAGAATCCGATTGCTCGCAGCGGCCTCTAAAGACGCGACAGCACAGGGCGAAAGACCACCGCGGAAAGACTTAGAAAAGAAGCTGTACGGATTGTCCCTGCGCCGAGAGCAGTTTGACGGCCTTCCGGTCAAACGAGACGAAAGTCTCCCCGCCAAGCCAGCCGCCGTCAAAAGCGATCACGCCGTCCGCGAAATCGCCGCCGGCATCGAGGACTGACAGCCCTGCGTCAACTGCCGGCCGGTTGACGACAACATTCGCGGTGTTCAGCAACGCCCGGATCGCCGCGGCAATATTTTCGCGCTCTGTCTGGTACTGCCGGGCCAGAACCCAGGCGAACTCGCACAAGGCCTGCAAGCTCACGGCCACGATGTCCGCTTTGGCCAGCAGGTCGACGGCAATGGCCGCCTGCCCCTCATCATCGGCGACATAGGCGCGCAGCAGCACATTCGTGTCGGCCGTAACCCTCATTCCTTGCCGGACCCGGCGGCAGCGCCCGCTTCCGCTATCGCCTCGTTGATCTCCTCGATGCTGAGCACCCGGCCGTTCGTCTTGCCTCTGAGGAAGCCGTGGAGGTCCCGGAACGACCCCTTCGCCCGTGCAGCCCTCAATTCCGCCCGACCGTCGGGCAGCAGATCTAGCTCGATCTTCTCGCCCGGTTTGATGCCCAGATGTTGCAGCACGTCCTTGCGGAACGTCACCTGTCCCCTTGTCGTCACTGTCAGCGTTGTCATGTTAAACATTTCCTGTTCATCGCGATAGATAATGCGAATCTGCATTATTATCAATGCAGATGGTCGGGGCCAAGCTTGGCCACGGGCGATGGCTATGGAGATTTCGATTTTCGGCTGGTGTCGGAAATGGCGCGACCGCCGCCGGGAAGCGAGGGAAGGCAGCGTCAAGTTCGAGCCAGAGATTAACCAGAGATTAACAAGAACGAAGCCATCGCCGCATAGCGTCTGCCTACGTGGCTATGGACGGATTCACTCATGCGCAATATGAATTATGAATGGAGATGAGGCCTGCCGTGGCGCTCACATTTTCGCCGTGTCGCTGAGGCAGGTGACGCTCGTTCAATGACGCTGCGCAGGGCAGGTTGGCCTTCTGGTCTAACGCCGCCCGCAGAAGTGTCGATATCAGGGGATCTGGTCAATGACCGACAACAAGCCAGACGTTACCAAGGATTGGCAAGCGACGCAGGGCCAGAAGTCCTCCGCCACGCGTCTTCGCCTTTTCGCCGCACTCTCGTGGATCGTCGCCATTGGCGGCGAGATCTACGGAATTATGCTGCTTCGCCAGAACAAGTTCGACCAGGGACACCTGCCGCTGGTCATCGGCCTTCTGGTCGGCATCGCGATTTTCGCAATCGCCGGCAACTTGCTATGGAAGGCGGCCAACAGGCACGATCCGGCTCGTGCATCCGACGCGGCCAGGTTCTTCTTCCAAAACCAGCTCGGCGCAATCATCACACTGATTGCCTTCCTCCCGCTGGTTTTCCTTATCCTCACCGACAAAAACATGGATCCGCGGACCAAGAAGGTTGCCGGCGGCGTCGGCGCTGCGCTGGCCGTGCTCGCGACGGTCATGGGGATCAGTTTCAAACCCCCGTCGGTCGAACAGTACACCCAGGATATGAACGCATGCGCAGCCCAGATCAAGTCGGGGCAGCCCACCACCGCCTGTTCGCCCGATGTCGCCGCTCAGGCGCAGGCGATCGCGACGGACACCGCCGCGGTGGCGGCGGCGACGCGGGACGCGAGCCACCCCGCCGGTCAGGATGTCGTCTACTGGATCGCGCCCGAAACCGGAGCCGCGAAGTCCGCCGAGCCGCATGTTTTCCACCTCTGCGCAGGCGTGAGCCCGCTGAAGGACAAGACTGTGAATAGTGGCTCCGTGACGGAGGCCTACGCACAGAACGCCGTCCGCATCACGAAGCAGATCGATATGGAACAGAAGCAGTGCGGTTTCACCGCCACAACCAGCACCAACTGAACCCGCCTGCACTCGATCGCGTCTATCGGCGCCACAGCGCCACTGCTCGCCTCAAATGTGGACCGGATGGACGACATCATCGCCCTGAACGTTGTTGCACTGATGCGGTTGACCTATGCCATTGCCCCAGCACTCGTGAGCAAGGGTGGCGGGGCGATTATCAATCTCGCTTCCGTTCTGGCCATAACCCCGAGATCCTGAACGGAGTCTACGGCGCCTCAAAGGCTTTCGTCCTTGCCCTTGGGCTTTCGCTTCACAAGGAACTCGGCGAGAGAAACGTCCGGGTTCAAACCGTGCTTCCGGGGGCCACGGCTGCCGATTCTGGGAAACAGCCGGAATGTCGCTTGACCATCTTCCCGGCGAAGTCGTCATGAAGGCAGAGGCAATGGTCGACGCTGCATTCGCAAGTTTCGACCAAGGTGAATCGATCACCATCCCCTCGCTCCCCGATGCGGCCGATTGGGACGCATACGAGGGCGCCCGGAGAACAATGATGCCTAACCTTTCCCTCAAACTTCCCGCCGCCCGCTACGGATAGCAGCCGATCTCTATCTTCTCCGGGCAGCGCAGTGCTTCACATGTTCGTTTGCGGACGGGTGGTCGCTTTCGCTTGCCGCGAAATGGACGGTGTGTATACCCGTGGAAGGTCACGAAGGCCCCTACAATCAGCTTAGAGGAGACTACGTCGATGACGAACGTGCGCGCCCTTGTCCTCGAACGCCAACACGAACTCAAACTGCGTGACATCGATCTGCCACAGACCGTCGGCCCGGGCGAAGTTCGCATCAAGATGCATACGGTGGGCATCTGCGGCTCCGACGTGCACTACTACACGCATGGCCGCATCGGCCCGTTCGTGGTCGAAGCGCCGATGGTCTTGGGCCATGAAGCCGCCGGCACCGTCGTCGAAACGGGGGAAGGCGTCGAGCATCTGAAGGTCGGCGACCGCGTCTGCATGGAGCCGGGTATTCCCGATCCCAATTCGCGGGCGAGCCGGCTCGGCCTCTACAACATCGATCCAGCGGTCAGGTTCTGGGCAACGCCGCCGATCCACGGCGTGCTGACGCCCCATGTCGTCCACCCCGCCAACTACACTTTCAAACTGCCCGATAATGTCAGCTTCGCCGAAGGCGCCATGGTGGAGCCCTTCGCTGTCGGCATGCAGGCGGCTGCCAAAGCAAAGATCGCGCCGGGCGACACGGCGGTGGTGATTGGCGCAGGGCCGATCGGCACGATGGTGGCGATCGCGGCGCTCGCCGGCGGCTGCGCCCGCGCCGTTGTTGCAGATCTCGCCCAACCCAAGCTCGACATCGCCGGCGGCTATCAAGGCGTGATCCCGATCAACGTCCGCGACAAGAACGTGGCGGCGGAGGTAAAGCGCCTGACCGATGGCTGGGGCGCCGACGTGGTGTTTGAATGCTCGGGCTCGTCCAAGGCATGGGAGACCCTGCTCGATCTGCCGCGGCCCGGTGGCGCGGTGGTGGTGGTCGGCCTGCCAGTGGCGCCGATCGCATTCGATGTCGCCACCGCCTCGACCAAGGAAGTCCGCATCGAGACTGTGTTCCGATATGCCCACCAATATGAGCGGGCAATCGCGCTAATGGGGTCGGGCCGGGTCGACCTAAAGCCACTCATTTCGGCGACCTTCCCCTTCGAAGATTCCATCACCGCCTTCGACCGCGCAGTCGAAGCCCGGCCGGCGGACGTAAAGCTTCAGATCCGATTGCCGGATTAAGGCGAGTTCCAAAGCCCCCGGGCTGTCCTCCCGATCTCCTCAATGCGTTGCGTAGCTTCTTGGGCAGCCAAGGCTGGCTGACGGCGGCCCTGAGCGCTTTTGATGCTGGTACACGGCATTTGCCGGCGGCGCTCCCTCCAAAAACAACCCCGTACCCGGCGATTACGGCATCCTCTGGGACTACGACCAAAACCCCTGAGCCTGACGGAACCGACACTTGACAAATCGGCGGCCGTCCGACACGTTCTTAACAAAAGGCACAACAAACTTACAAAAGTTCAAGTTGGCACAATCTGGCCGATAGGGAGAAGGCCGATGCGTCTGTGTGGCCGAGCGGAGATTTGCGCGTGAGCACGGTGACCGTGACCCGCGAAACGCCCAGATGGGCCCTGCCCCGGTTCATGACGGCCGAGCATCCTTTCCCCTGGCTCGCGCCGATCACGGTGATGCTTCTCGTTTTCGGCATCTATCCCTTCGCCTATTCGGTTTGGCTGTCGTTTCACAAACGCAATGTCGTCTCCCGGCAGCTCGACTTCGCCGGGCTCCACCAATGGACGCGCGCCTTCTCGGATGCGCGTATGTGGCATTCGCTGGAAACCACGCTGATCTATACCTTCGTCGCGCTTGCGGTTCAGCTTGCGCTCGGCATCCTCATCGCGCTTCTGCTTGACACCGATCGCAAAGGTTACGGGGTGCTGCGGGCGCTGATGACACTGCCGCTGGTGGTGCCGCCGGCGGTGACCGGAATGATGTTCCTGCTGATGCAGGACGGTTCTTTCGGTGTCCTGTCGTTCTACCTCTATGCCCTCGACCTGATCTCGCCGGCACAGCCGATCCTGACGCAGCCCGGAACCGCATTAGCGGCGATCCTGCTGGCAGACATATGGCAGTGGACGCCGTTCATGGTGCTCATCATCCTGGCAGGGCTCAGGGCGCTGCCGAAGGAACCTTTCGAGGCCGCGGCGATCGACGGTGCCAACGGCATCCAGACGTTCTTGCGCCTCACATTGCCGATGCTGCGCAAGGTGATAGCGGTCGCGGTGCTGATCCGCGGCGTCGATCTCTTTCGCATCTACGACTACGTCTACATCATCACCGCCGGCGGGCCTGGCACGGCCACCGAGACGCTTTCATTCTACGCTGGCCGCATCTACTTCACCGGAGACTTTCCCTACGCCGCGACCCTGTCGCTGATCGTGCTCGTCGTCTTGATCGTCGTGTCGAACCTCTTCGTCAGGCTGTTCAAGGTGAGGTTCTGATGGAGTCGTCGCGCGCCCAAACGATCGCCCGTGACGTGCTCGCAGTCCTGGTGGTGGCGATCTTTATGTTCCCGATCGCGTGGTGGGCCCTGTCGTCCATCAAACCCTATTCGGCGATCTTCGACCGCAGCGGACCGGTCTACACCGGTTTCACGCCGACGCCGGACAATTACCGCGTGACGTTGCTTGGCGTTTCGCGCGTCGACATCGGCATGGAACAGGGCGGCGAGGCGGCCGGGGTCATCAAGGGTGGCGCCAGTTCCTACGATTCCCGTCAGTCGTTGCTCGACAGCGCCATTATAGCCGTCGGATCGACGGCGCTGACGCTGCTGCTGGCAACTCTGGCCGCCTATTGCCTGTCGCGAATGCAGTTCAGCGGCCAGCAGTCCTTCCTGTTCTGGATTCTCTCGCAGCGCTTCATGCCGCCAATCGCGATCGTCATTCCGATCGTTTTCATGTTCCGCGATCTCGGCTTGCGCGATACTTATACGGGGCTCATCCTCGTTCACAGTTTGATTAACCTGCCGCTGGCGGTTTTGCTTTTGAAGTCGTTCTTCGACGATGTTCCGCGCGAGGTTGATGAGGCGGCGCTGATTGACGGCGCGACGCGCTGGCAGACGTTTCGACGCGTCGTCCTTCCCATGGTCAAGGGCGGCATCGCTGCGACGGCCGTGCTGTGTTTCATCTTTTCGTGGACCGAGTTCCTGCTCTCACTGTTCCTGACAACGTCGATCCGCACTGTGCCGGTGAAGATCTCGACCTTTGTCACATCGACCGCGACCGAGTGGGGCTACATCACAGCGCTCGGCACATCCGCGATCATACCCAGCTTCATCTTTATCCTGCTGGTTCAACGACATCTGGTCCGCGGCCTCACCCTCGGATCGCTGAAGGAGTGAGGCGCAGACGAGAAGAACGACGACAAAACGCAATGGAGGAACGATCATGAGCTTCAGTGAACACGACAAGAAGACATTCGTCGCCGATACCTGCAATGACTTTACGGCGCGCCGAATAACCAAACGCGACTTCATGAGGAAGATGGCGCTCGCTGGTGTCGGCTTTTCCGCCTTCGGATCGGCCATGCTAGGTGGGGGCCGCACCAATCGGGGGATGCTGGGCCTCGGGGTTGAAGAAGCCCGCGCCCAGGACGCCGATATGCTGAAGTGGCTGGCCGACGTCGGCAAACCATATGCCGGCACCAAAATCCGCTACACCTCGGAAGCGACGCCGCCAACGATTGTTGCCAACCAGCTTGTCGCAGGTGAATTCACCAAGGCAACCGGCATTGAGGTGGAAGTCGAGATCGTGCCGCTGGAGCAGGTTCTCGCCAAGGCGACGCAAGACGTACAGGGCCAGCTTGGCACCTACGACGTCTACTATCTCGACCAGTCCTGGATGGCGACGTTTGCCCAGGATGTCGTCGATCCGCGCGAGTATTATGACCAGAACAAAGAACTGGCAATGCCCAACTTCGACTGGGACGATTTCTCCAAGCCGCTGGTCGACGGCATTGCCATGTACAACGGCAAACAGTGCGGAATTCCATTCGATATTCCGATCTTCATCCTGATGTACCGCAAGGATCTTTTCGACAAACACAACATTGCGCTGCCGACAGACCTCGACGCCTACCTCAAGGCCGTGCAGGCGCTCACAGAGGCAGAAAAAAGCAACGGCATCTTCGGCACCGCGTGCCAGGCGAAGTCCGGCCACTATTCGCTGGAATGCGACTGGACCTTCGCATTGTGGGGCCATGGCGGTTCTATCTTCAACAAGGACAAGAAGTTTGTCGGCAATGACGAGCGCGGCGTGGCCGGGCTCAAATTCTATCAGGAGCTGGTGAAGAACTCGCCGCCCTCCGCGACGACGTGGACCTGGGATGGCCAAGGACAGGCCCTGACACAGGGACAAGCCGCCATGGCAATCACCTGGGGCGAGGATTTCCCCGGCTTCGACGCCAACGATTCCAAGGTCAAAGGCCTGTTCGAGGCCCTGCCCGCGCCCAAGGAGGTTCCTGGCCGTCGCGCCGCTGCCGATTGCGGCTTCAACGAAATCCCGGCCGTCGGCCACCAGGGTGGCTCGACGATTTCGCTGTCGCAATATTCCAAGAACAAGGAAGCGGCATGGCTGTTCATGCAGTGGGTCTGCTCGAAGGATGTGATGGCGCGGGTGTCGACGCTCGGCGGCGGCGCGTCGCCGATGCGCAATTCCTCTTTTACAGATCCTCGGGTCAAGACGAAGGCCGTTGTTGGCCCCGGAACGACACGCCATTTCGACGCGATCAAATACACTATCGACAACCAGATGGGATCGGAGCCGGACATGCCGATCTGGGCGGACCTGTCGAACAACGACATTCCGGTTGAGCTCGGCAAATTGCTTACGGGCCAAGACTATGGCGGCGACGCCAAGGCATGCCTGGATGCCATTGCCGGCATTGTCGACGGCAAAGTCAAGGATGCCGGTCTTTAGCGGGTAATCGGTGATTTGGGCGAAGGCGGTTCGACCGCCCTCGTCCGTTGGCAACGTGGCGGCAATGGTTCCTGATCTCGTCATCGGCATTGATTCCTCGACCTCGGCAACCAAGGCGATCGCCTGGGACCGCAATGGTCTGGCCGTGGCCGAAGGTCGTGCACCGCTTGCAATGTCCAACCCGCGTTCGGGCTATTTCGAGCAGGATCCGGCCGAATGGTGGGCCTCGACGGTCACGGCGCTTCGTGGTGTCGCGGCAACAGTTTCGCCGGGACGCATTGCCGCCCTTGCGATTGCCAACCAACGCGAGAGCTTCGGCCTTTTCGACGAGCAGGGCCAGGCGGTCGGGCCCGCAACGCTCTGGCTCGATGAGCGCGCCCGTGGGAAAGCACGGCGCTTCGGCGAGAGTTTCGGCGCGGCACGCGTCCACGCAATATCCGGCAAGCCACTGGACGTTATTCCTTGCCTTTACCGCATGATCTGGTTCCGCGAGCAAGAGCCCGAGATTTTTGCCCGGGTGGAGCGAATGGCCGAAGTCCACGGCTATCTGGTCTTTCGCTTGAGCGGCCGGTGGGTGACGTCCACCGCATCCGCGGACCCGATGGGCATACTCGATATGCGAGCTATGGACTGGTCGAACGATATACTGGACGCAGCCGGCGTCGCCCGGCGCATGATGCCGGACCTGGCGCGGCCCGGCACCGTTCTGGGCCAACTGACTTCGGAAGCGGCCATGCTGACGGGCTTGCGGGAAGGCACGCCGATCGTCGCCGGCGGCGGCGACGGTCAATGCGCCGGCACGGGCGCGGGTGTGTTGCAGCCGCGATGCGCTTACATCAACCTCGGCACGGCGGTCGTCTCCGGCAGCTTCGGCACGGACTACGTCCACGACCAGGCCTTCCGCACCGAAACGGCGGTTGCCGATGATGGCTATATCTACGAGACGTGCCTTCGCGCCGGCACTTTTCTCGTCGACTGGATGGCGCGCGAAATGCTTGGCGTCGATCTGCATGGCGCAAATGATGCCCTGGAGACGCTCGAGGCCGAAGCCGCTGCCAGCCCGATCGGCGCAGGCGGCATAATGCTCCTGCCCTACTGGCAGGGCGTCATGGATCCGCACTGGGATAGTGCTGCCCGTGGTGTTATTGCCGGGCTCTCCGGCTCGAGCCGCCGCGGTGACATGTATCGCGCCGTACTGGAAGGCATAGCTCTGCATCAGGCCGCGACAAGTCAGCGGGCGGCTGCGGCTGCCGCCCAGACCATCGACCAGTTCATAGCGATCGGCGGAGGAGCGAAGTCCGACCTGTGGATGCAAATTCTGGCGGATGCACTCGATCGTCCCATAAAGCGTTCGACGACCGTCGAAGCCTCCTCGCTTGGCGCGGCGATGGCGGCGGCAAAGGGCGTGGGCTGGTTTTCCACCATCGCCGAAGCGTCACTCGCAATGGCCAGCGAGCCGGCCAAAACCTTCGAACCGGACACGAAACGGGCCGCGCTTTACGCCGAACTTCTTGCGATCCATGCCGATCTTTGGCCAACGCTTTCAGCCTGGAACCAGCGCCTCGCGGCCTTCATGGAGGCCGATCATGGCTGAAACGACCAACTGGAACGCGTTGATCGAGGACGTTGTCGCGGGACGCTGGACAGATCCCAAGACCGGCGCGGCCGCGGTCCTGCCGTTCCAGACGATCGAACTGCTGGAGACGACGGAGGGCCGCGAGTCGGATCTCGTTGCGCCCCTGGCGCTAGGCAGCCGCATCGCTGTTGTGTCGGATATCAACACCGTCGATGTGATGGGCAGGCGCGTCGCGAAGGCGCTGCGTACCATCGCCGACATCGATGAAATCGTGCTGCCTGACGGCCTCGACTGCGATGAGGCAATGATCCAGATGGTCAGGGAGAAGACGCGTCACGCCGACGGGGTCGTGGCCGTCGGGTCGGGCGTCCTCAATGACGGCTGCAAGCATGCAACCTTTCTCGACGAGCGGCCCTATGCCGTCTTCGGCACGGCAGCCTCGATGAATGGCTACGGCGCCTCGACAGCGTCGGTGACCTTGGCCTCCGGGCTCAAGATCTCGCTGCCCTCGCATGCTCCGCGGGGCATCTTCCTGGACCTTGGCGTGTCGGCCGCAGCGCCCGCCTGGCTCAGCGCCGCCGGGCTTGGCGACAGCCTCTGCCGCTCAACCGCCCAGATCGACTGGTGGGCTTCGCATCGGCTGTTCGACACTTACTATTCCGAGGTGCCCTACCTGCTGCAGGCGGGCGATGAGGAACCGATGCTGGCCCATGCGCCTGGCCTTGCCAGGCATGACATCACCGCCGTCGGGCATCTCCAGCGCGTCCTGACGCTGTGCTCGATGGGCGTGTGCTTTGCCGGCGTTTCCCATCCCGGGTCCATGGGAGAGCACCAGATTTCCCATTGGGTCGACATGTTCGCGGGAGAGCGTCATCCCGGCACCACGCATGGTCAGCAGGTTGGGGTTGCCTCGCTGGTCATGGCTCGTCTGCAAGCGCGGCTGCTGGACATGAAAGAGCCGCCGCAGGTGAAGCCGACCGCCATCAACGAAGCGGCGATGCTGGCCCGCTATGGCGCGCAGCTTGGACCACTTTGCATTGCCGAGACGAAGAAGACGGCACTCGACGCCAGCCAGACGGAAATCTTCAACCGCAGGCTTGCGGAAATCTGGCCGGCGCTGCGCCAGGAGGTTCGGCCGATGGCAATGCCGGTCGCCCGCATGGAAACGGCGCTCAAGGCTGCCGGGGGGCCGGTCACCGGCGCGGAACTAGGCCTGCCGCGAGCGCTTTGGCACGACGCCATTCGCTATTCGCGGGAAATCCGCGGTCGATGGTCCTTCATCAATCTGGCCGCCGATGCGGGACTCTTGGAAGAGTTTCTGGAGAGCGAATGGTGAGAGCGCATCCGATCGCCAATAGCTCGCATGGCGAAAATGCGATCCAACCGGCAAGGGCAATCGAAGGGTAGCAATTTATGGCGTCTGTCACCATCAGCAACATAAAGAAGGACTATGGCGCCCTCTCGATTATCGATGGACTCGATCTCTCGATCGAGGATGGCCAGTTCGTCGTTCTGTTGGGGCCGTCCGGCTGCGGCAAGTCCACGCTGTTGCGCATGATAGCCGGTCTCGAGCCCATCACGTCCGGTGAGATCGCCATAGGCGACAGGGTCGTCAACACGCTCCACCCCAAAGACCGCAACATCGCGATGGTCTTCCAGAACTACGCGCTTTACGCGCACATGACCGTCTTCGACAACATGGCCTTTTCCATGCAGTTGAAGAAACGCCCAACCGAAGAAATCAAACAGAAGGTCGGATGGGCGGCATCGATCCTCAATCTGACCCCCTATCTGGAACGGTACCCTCGCCAGCTTTCGGGCGGTCAGCGGCAGCGCGTCGCCATGGGCCGCGCCATCGTGCGGGACCCAACTGTGTTCCTGTTTGACGAACCACTGTCCAATCTCGATGCCAAGCTGCGGGTGCAGATGCGCACCGAAATCAAGGAACTCCACCAGCGGCTGAAGACCACCACCGTCTATGTCACGCATGACCAGATCGAGGCCATGACCATGGCCGATGTCATCGTCATCATGCGCGACGGCCATATCGAGCAGATCGGGCGCCCGCTCGATGTCTACGATCGCCCGGCAAACCTCTTCGTCGCCTCTTTCATCGGCTCGCCCGCAATGAACATGTTCCATGGCGAGGTGGCTTCCGAGCGCGACGCCTGGGTGGTGCGGACCGACGAGCTATCCCTCCCGCTCCCGCCAGGGGCTGCGGTCCGGCCCGGCCAAAAGGTGATCTATGGCATTCGGCCCGAACATCTTCGACCAGTGGCTGACGGGCGCGGCATCCCGGCGAGGATTACGGTTGTCGAGCCGACTGGCCCCGAAATCCACATCTTTGCCAGCATGGGCAACACCGCGATCTGCTCGGTGCTGCATGACCGCATGGAGCTCTCTCCAGGAGCTGTAATCCATTTGGAGCCGGCGCCTGAGCGAATCCACCTGTTCGACGAAGATAGCGGCGAGCGGCTGGACAAGGGAAGAAGTTGAATGGCGCGGATCATCATCCTCGGCGCCGGCGTCATGGGCTCTGCCATGACGCTTCCGGCCGCTCACGCGGCTAACCGCATCACTCTTGTCGGGACCCATCTCGATGAGGAGATCGTCGGCTCGGTGGCCAGCACAAGTCATCATCACCCACGCCTCAACATCACTCTGCCTGATGTGGTAACCGCCTGTTCCTGGACCGAATTCGGGGCGGCGATGAACGATGGACCCGATCTGCTTGTACTCGGCGTCTCGTCGGCCGGCATTCCTTGGGCGATCGACCGCATTGCAGAAAGCATCAAGTCGCCCGTACCGATACTGATGATTACGAAAGGACTTGCAGCAAGCGACGAAGGCGTGGAAATCCTGCCACATCTGCTTGCCCACGAGGTCGAGCAACGCACTGGCTTGTCTGTTCCGGTGATGGCCGTCGGCGGACCGTGCATTGCCGGCGAACTGGCCGCACAGCGCGACACCTCTGTGATCGTGGCCGGGCATGATCCCGACCAGGTGGCCGCGGCGTCCCGCATTCTGCGCGCGCCTTTTTATCATGCGCGATCGTCATCCGATCTCGTCGGCGTCGAGATCTGCGCTGCGTTCAAGAATTTCTACACACTCGCCGTTGGGGCTCCCGTCGGGCTGCTCGAGCGCGACGGCAAGGCGCCCAATGGCGCACTCATGCACAACCTAGCCTCGTCACTTTTCTCGCAGTCCCTCGCCGAAATGGCGATTCTGGTCGAAGCTCTGGGTGGAAAGGTCGAAACAGTGCTGGGGCTGGCCGGCTCCGGCGATCTTTATGTGACCTGCCAGGCGGGCCGTAACGGTCGCATGGGGCGCCTGCTCGGCCGCGGCCTGCCATATTCGGTGGCGAAGCGCGAACATATGAGTTCGGACACGGTCGAGGGCGCGCAACTGGCGCTGGACCTTGGTCCGACTTTGAAGAATATGATGGCCCGGGGTGTACTTCCCCACGATCGCCTGCCGCTGACGAGGGCCATCATCGACGCAATTTGCCATGATGCTCCGCTGGTTTTGTCCTTCGACCGCTATCATCGAGGCTAGCGGAGCCGGGAAACTCGATTGATGCCTCATATCGATGAGCACATGGCTCCGCCGAGCCGCTCTGGACCCGCTGCCGCGGAGTGGACAGGATGATCTGATGGAGAAACCCGCACGAAAGAAACGCGACGGCCGCCAAGCCGTAACGAGTTCCGTCACGTCCGATCGCGAGGAAGGGCTGCTCGTGCGCGCCGCCTGGCTTGCTTATGTCGGTGACCTCACCCAGGCGCAAATCGCCAAGTCTCTTGGCCTGACACGCCTTCGCGTCAACCGGATGCTGGCGCATGCCCGTCAGCGGGGGATCGTTCAGATTCGCATCAATTCCAAGGTGGCGAACTGCATCGAGCTGGAGAACCGGCTGCGGGACGCCTATGGCGTTTCCGACCCAATCGTGGTTCCGACACCGCCCGATCCTACCCTGGTGCCACAGGTCATCGCGGCCGCCGCCGGTGAAGCCCTGTCGCATAGAATCCGTGACGGGATATCGGTGGGCGTGGGATGGGGACGGACGCTCCAGCTTAGTCTGCGGTCAGTGACCGTACGCCCCGTCAGAGGGATGTCGGTCGTTTCCCTGCTCGGCGGGCTCACGCGTGGATCGGCGATCAACATCTATGAAATCGCCTCGCGGCTCGCGGCGCTTTTCGATGCGGAATGCTTCTACATCGCGGCACCGGTGTTCACGGATACGGAGGCCACGCGCGATCTGCTTATGCGCCAGTCCATTCTGGAAGACGCCTTCACCCATGCCCGCGACGTTGACGCCGCTTTCGTTTCTGTAGGCGCGGTGCACAAGGACGCCACCATCTTTCGGATCGGACTGGTAGGAGACGATGATCTCAGATCGCTGCGCGAAGCCGGAGCCGTCGGCGATATTTGCGGCCACTGGATCGGCGCCGACGGACAACTCGTCGATCACCCGCTAAACAGCCGTGTCATCGGCCTCGCCCCCGAACATCTGCGCGACGTCGACACTGTGATCCTGCCCTCCGGCGGCCTCGACAAGGTTCCGGTGCTGCGCGCCGTGTTGCGTCTGGGAGTCGTCGATGTGCTGATCACCGACGAGAAAACCGCTGAGGCGATCCTTGCGGAAAAGCCGTAGCGCAGACTGACCTCTACCAGCAGAGCGGCTCGCGAGTGATCGCTTCTTCGCGTCACAGAACCTCGTGGATTTCCTCGATCGAAGTCTCGCCGATCCGCTTGTCGAGAACGATCTCGCCGCGCGCCATCGCCACGACCCGGTCACAGCATTCGAAAACATGATGCATGTTGTGGCTGATGAAGACGCTGGTGATGTTCTGGGCCTTGAGGGCGCGAACGAAGCCGATCACCTTTCGCGTCTCCTTCACCGAGAGATGATTGGTCGGCTCGTCGAGGATCATGACTTTCGACTTGAAGTGCATGGCCCGGGCGATCGCGACGCCTTGGCGCTGGCCGCCCGACAGTTCGCCGACCAGCGCATCGGGCGACCTCAGATGCAGATCGACGTCGGCGATCGCCTTGACGCTTTCGTCACGCATGCGCTTCTGGTCCAGGATGCCGATGCCGAAAACCGAGCCCTTCACCGGCTCGCGTCCGATGAAAACATTGCGGGCGATGGTCATGGTCGGGACCATCGAATTGTACTGGTAGATCGTCTCGATGCCGCGATCCATGGCGTCGCGCGGGTTCGAGAAGCGGACCGGTTCACCGTCGATCCTGATCTCGCCGCCATCGGGCTTTTGGGTGCCTGACAGGATGTTGATCAGCGTCGATTTGCCGGCGCCGTTGTCGCCGACGAGGCCCAGCGCCTCGTCTGGATAAATGTCCAGAGTGACGTTCTTCAAGGCGTGGACGCCGGAATACCATTTCTGGAGTCCCTTGATCGCGATGATGGGTGCCGCCATGATCAGGTCTCCACCTTCATTGCCCTGCCCCGCTTTCGAAGCCAGGCGTTCACGACGACCGCGAAGATAGTCAGGAAGCCGATTGCCATCTTGAACCAGTTGGCGTCAACCTGGCTCAGCACCAGTCCGTTGTCGATGACGCGGATCAGGGCAGCCCCGATGATGCCGCCGAAGATGGTGCCGATGCCGCCAGCCAGCGAGGCGCCGCCGATGACGGCAGCTGATACGGCCTGCAACTCCAGCCCCTCGCCGATCGAGGGCAGCGGCGCGCCGAGCCGCATCACCTGAATGGTGCCGGCAAAGCCGGCGAGCACCGAACAGATCATGAAGCAGGCGACCTTCACCCGGGCCGTCGGGATGCCCATCGATTGCGCGGCGGGCAGAAAGCCGCCGGTGGCGCGCACCCAGTTGCCGAAATTCGTGCGCGACAGAAGCACCGTCGCCAGGATTGCCACGGCGACAAACCAGAAGAACGACATGCGAAAGAGGTCGCCCGGCCCCACATAGATCGTAAACAGCCATTTGGGCAGAGCGTTGGCTGGGATAACAGGAGGGAAGCCACCGGAGATTACCACCGTCAGCGAACGCGCGATGAACAGCATGCCAAGCGTGGTGATGAAGCTTGGTATCGCGAAACGAATCGTTATGAACCCGTTGAAGAAGCCAATCAGGGCGGCGATCGCGAGCCCGGCGGCAAAGGCCGGCGCGAACGGCACGCCTGCCGCCAGCATCACCGCCATGGTCATCGGGGTCAGCGCAAATACCGAGCCTACGGAAAGATCAAACTCGCCGCATATCATCAGCAGGGTCACGCCGATCGCGACCAGCCCCATTTCGGGCAGCAGCCCAAGCATTCCGCGCACGTTCTGTGTGTTCAGAAATACGCCGTTCGAGCGAATCTGAAAGACGAGGAGGAGGAGGAGCAGGAACACGACCGCCGCAAGCTCCGGCTTCTCCAGATAAATCTTCATCAAGCGCTTCATCATTCGCTCCGGCTTGGGATTGTTTGCGCTGGCTTGTCGCATCGGCAAGGGGATGGCGGCAGTCTGTCTTCTACCGCCTTTGACGGGGGAGATGCCGTTGGAGGATGGGACGGAGCCGACGCCCAAGGCCGTGCTGCCTGGGCCCTCGCCCTTGCCCTCTCCGCGTAAAGAACGAGGAGAGGACGCCGGCTTCGCGCCTACCGCACGCCTTGTGCGGCCAGTTCCTTGAGCTTTGGCACGTCTTCCTTGACGATGATGCCCTTGCCGGTGTCGATGTCTGCCGGCAGCAGACCGACGTTCTTGGCGAGATAGGCTTCCATCACCGGCATGAAGCCCTGCATGTAGGGCTGCTGGTCGACCTGGACCTGGATGTAACCCGCTTCCATCTGTTGCAGGACTTCCGAGACGATGTCGAAGCCGCCCATCAGCACCTTGCCCGGCTCGATGCCGCGATCGATCAGGACCTGGGCCACGTAGGCATGCCAAAGGCCGGTGTCGAAATACACCGTGGTGTCCGGGTGGGCAGACAGATAGGCGCCAACACGATCGGCGACGACGGCGCCATCTGTGCCGGTGTCGAGCCGTTCAATGACCACTTCGCGTCCGGCATTCGCGGCCTTGTATTCCTCAAGGAACTTCATGACGCCGGCAGCGCGCTGTTCCGACCAGTTCTGACCGGGCGCGGAGACGCCGACGAGCGCCCTGATCTTGCCTTCCTTGGGGAAGAACTCGGACATCTTCTTGCCGAGTTCGTAGCCGGCGGGAATGAAGCCCTGACCGATGAAAGCCTGGCGGGCATTGCCGGCTGCACCCTCGGTGTCGTCGACGTTGGACGCGATGACCGTGACGCCGGCAGCGCGGGCGTCGGCGATGATCTGGTCGAAGGCATTGTTGTCGACGATCGAGGTGATCAGCGCGTCCGGTTTTGCCGCGAGTGCCGCCTGCATGTTGGCCGATTGTTGCTCGATCGAGCCTTCGGTCTGCGTGAAGACCATCTGGCAATTGGCCTGGATCTTGGCGCAGGCGTCGTCAAACCCCTTCTTCACCGCCTGCCAGAACGGGTTCGACGCCGACGAATGATGCGTGAAGACGATGTTCATCGGCTCCTGTGCGCGTGAGCCGATTGCCGAGCCTCCAGCCAGTACTGCTCCCAAGGCTGCCGAGATAAGTAACTTCTTCATGGTTCTCCTCCTCCGTAGAAAGCTGCTTCAGGTTCATTTTCAGAGAGTAGATGCGTCAGTCACCCGTCGAAGCGCCGTGAAGGCGCGATCGATCTCCGGGTTCAGTTCCATGCCGAGGCCCGGTCCGGGAGGCACGGTGATCATGCCGTTCTTCACCTGCGGCAAAGCGGTCACAAGGTCGCGGTACCAGGTCTTGTAAAAGGCCCTGACACTCTCCTGGACAAGCGCGTTCGGCGCATTCAGCGACAGGTGGGTCGATGCGCCGAGCACCACTGGACCGGTGCAGTCGTGTGGCGCGACCGGCAGGTGCCATGCTTCAGCCATGGCAGCGATCTTGCGCGCCTCCGAGAGCCCGCCGCACCAGCTGATATCAAGCATGATGACACCGGCCGCTCCGGTTTCGAGAAGGTCGCGGAAGGCCCACCGGGAACCGAGCGTTTCCGAAGCCGATATCGGCGCCAGCGAAGCCTCGGCATAGCGTTTCAGGCTGGACAGGCTGTCCATCCTGATCGGATCTTCGTGCCAGAAGGTCTTGTAGGGGGCAAGCTCGCGAGCGATCTGCATGGCCGGCAGCAGCTGCCACATTGAATGGAATTCAACCATGATGTCCATCTTGTCGCCGACCGCATTGCGGATTTTCTCGAATGGCGCCAGCGCGGAATTCAAGTCGGGCTGCGATATATAGTGGCCGCGCGTTTTCTCGGCGGCCATGTCGAAGGGCCAGATCTTCATGGCCGTGATGCCTTCCTCCAATAACGAATGCGCCAGTTCGTCGGCGCGGTGAAGGAAGCCGTTCAGATCATCATAGGCGTCGCCGGGCTTATCGAGCCCGTAGTTGGCCGTCGTCTGCCCGGTGGCCTTCTTGATGTATTCGGTTCCGGCACAGGTGTTGTAGGTCCTGATCTCGTGCCTGGTTAACCCGCCGAGGAGTTGTGCGATCGGCTGACCCGTCGCCTTTCCGAACAGATCCCAAAGCGCGATATCGAAAGCGGAATTGCCCCTGACTTCCGCGCCCGTCGATCGGAAACCGAGATACCCGACGAGGTCGGCGGCAAGCAGGTCGATCTGCAAGGGGTCGCGCCCGATCACGCACGGCGCGACATATTCGTGCAGATAGGTCTCGACGGTCTCGGCCATGAAGAAGGTCTCGCCCAGTCCCACGAGGCCTTCGTTCGTGTGAACCAGGATCCAGAGAAGGTTCGGCCGCTCTTTGAGCCGCAGCGTTTCCAGTTTCGTGATCTTCATTGCGCCCCTGCTCCTCAGGCGATGCCGGCCGCCAGCAGGGCCTTGACGCTCTCGTCAAAATGCCTCGCCATCAGGTCACGCGCCGACTGGGGATCACCGGTCTCGATTGCTTCGGCGAGGTCGATATGGATCTGGATCATCTCCAACTGCTTGGCATCCGAAGGGCGGGTCCGCCAGCCGATCGGCCAGGTCTGCCGCGATACGCGCTCGAACGCGCCGACGATGAGGCTGAAAACCGGATTCTTCGCAGCCTTGGCGATTTCGAGGTGAAAGGCGAGATCGTGCTCCATGACCTGTTCCGGCCGCTGGAAATTCTCGCGCATGGCGAGCGCGTGCGTCCTGATCCTTTCCACTTCGTCAGCCGTTCTGCGCAAGGCCGCCAGCGTGGCGGTGCGGGTCTCAATCGTGCGGCGCACGTCGTAGATTTGCTGCACCGTGATCTGCTCGGTGTGGACGCCATGCTCGATCACCAGTGACATGGCGCCATAATCCAGCTCGGCGACGGTAGCCCGTCTGCCCGCCCTCAGGTCGATAAGCCGCATGGCGGCGAGCGAGCTGAAGGCCTCGCGAACCACGGTACGCGAGACGCTCAATTGTCTCGAAAGCGCGGCCTCGCTGGGCAGCCGGTCGCCGGGCCCGAGCTCATGCGCGCGGATATGGCGCGTGATCTCGCCGATCGTATTGCTGACCAGGCTCGCTGCGTCGGAATGTTTTGCGGGTACGGCCGTGCTCACGCAATCTCCAGTTCAGGGCAAACCTGTATGGCAGGTTTTCCAGATATGTTGATAGTACACAGGAAAGCTGTATGTCAACCGAGCCGTCGCCGAGAGACCCTCGGCATCATCGCCGGGGAGACCGATGACCAGAGGCTTGCATGACCGATGCTGTTGACGCGACCGATGCCGGTCGGCCGGGTGCGGGAGCCTGCGTGATCGAACAGCGATCATCGCGCTTGGGTAGGGCAGACATTCTCGTCGTGAACACCGGCGGGCGGCCGACCATGCCGCCCGAAAATATCTCGGCGGACGATTCACTGATATTTCGATCGACGCACCCCATATGAGCGGAAAGAGTGTCACTTGAGGACTTGCCTATGCTGATTTCGCGTTGGGGACGGTTTGCAGTTTTGTTTGCGGGGTTGTTCCTGGCATTTTCCATAGTCGCTGTGGATCACGCCGATGCGCGCCGTGGCGGCAGCTTCGGCAGTCGTGGCATGCGCACTTTCCAGCCGGTTCCGCCGACCAGAGTTGCGCCGCAACCGGCCGCACCGGTCGAGCGCTCGATGACGCCCAATGCGGCCACGAACAATGCGGCCCGTCAGCCGCAGGCATTCCAGCGCCCGGGCTTCTTCAACGGCCTCGGCGGATCGATGATGCGTGGGCTGCTTCTCGGCGGTTTGATCGGTGTTCTTCTGGGCCATGGGTTCGGCGGCTTGGCCGGCATGTTGGGTCTTTTGCTCCAAGTACTGCTGTTCGGCGGCGCGATCATGCTGGCGATCCGCTTTTTCCGCTCGCAATCGGCGTACAACCCAACGTCTGCTATGGCCGGTGCCTCGCGAGGTGCTGGCAGCTTTGGGCGAAGCGCAGCAGCCCGGCCCGAAACGAGCAACGCCCGAGCTTCCTCCATTCCAGGCATCGGGTCGGGATTTGGCGGAACGAGCCAAGCCAATGCTTCCGATGAGATCACTCTCACCCAAACCGATCTGGACACGTTCCAGCACCGGCTGACGGAAGTTCAGGAAGCATTCGGGCGCGAGGACCATGCTGCATTGCGCCGGTTGGTGACACCCGAGATGGTGTCCTATCTGTCCGAGGAACTTGCCGACAATGCCAAAAAGGGCGTCAGGAACGACGTATCGGACGTCAGCCTGTTGGAGGCCGATATTGCGGAAAGTTGGCGGGAGGGTGATCGCGACTACGCGACGGCTGCTTTGCGCTATGAGTCTCGCGACGTGACCCGCGACCGCATCAGCGGCAAGATCGTTGAGGGCCAAGCCGATCGGCCGACGGAGACAACCGAACTGTGGACCTTCATGCGCCAGGACGGCGGGGACTGGAAGCTCGCCGCGATCCAGCAGCCTGGCTGATGTGCCGGCCTTGATGTCTGCCAAGAGTTTTGTTCAGGTTTCTCGCTAGCACTCGAAGGCCAGCCCGCCCCTTCCGCGCGCTTCTTTCCCCCAACGCGCGTTGAGGTAACAATATACCACCGGCTTCAAGCGGGACCGGACAATCAGCATCGCACAGCGCGACTTTTTGCGTTTCCGGTCTGGTGTAACCCAATCGACGACCTCCTGCCGGGTCGCAGCCCGCCACCCCTCGATGCTCAGGCAGCAGGCTCTTTGACAGCCTGCCTCTTCTTTCTCTATTGTGGTTCACGTGCGGCCCTCAAGAAGGTTCAACGCGTAACGTGTGTGTCGCCGTTCGCCGGTTCTTATCAGTGCACCGTTGGCAACGAGGTCCTGCAAATCTCTTGTTGCCGTCGCGCGCGATGCCTGGGTGATGGCGATGTAATTCTCGGCGCTGAGCCCCCCTTTGAACCCGTCGATGCCCGCGCGGAACATCCGGGCGATGACCTTTTCCTGGCGCTCGTTGAAGTGATCCCGGTAGCGTTCGTAAAACTTGGCTTTGGCGACGGAGAATTCGACACGGGCAAGCGTTACGCGCTGCGCTTCAAGGATCGTTTTAGCGAAGTAGAGCAGCCAATCTGTTACCGCGTTGCTCGTGTTGCTGGCCTCCAGATGGTCGTAGTAGGCCTTGCGGCGGCGCTCTATCGTGTAGGCCAACGCGATGAGGCTGGGCTCACCCAGGTTTTGCGCCAGCGCCTTTTCGCAGAGGGCGCGGCCTATGCGGCCGTTCCCATCTTCGAACGGGTGAATGCTCTCGAAATAAAGGTGCGCGATAGCGGCACGCGTCAACGCTGGGAGCGGCGTCTTGCCTTTGGGTGAGGTATCGTTGAACCAAGCGGCGAAGGCGTCCATTTCGGGTTTCACCCGCGCGGAGGGCGGCGCTTCGAAATGAACTTTGGGCTTATCCAGCCGATTGGAAGCGATCTGCATGGCATCGGCATGCTGGCGGTAGTTGCCGATGGTCTCGATACGACGCTCACCCGACATCACCATCGTATGCCAAGCGTAAAGAGTGCGATGCGTCAGCGCATCGGCAAAATGCAAGTAGACATCGGCCATCATTTCAGCGATGCCCCGCTCGGCAGGCGGAATGCGCCTGGTCTCGCTGCTCAGACCAAGTTGCTGGCGCAGGGATGATTGCAGGCTTTCGCGGTCGAGGTACTCCCCCTCAATCGCGGATGTCTTCAAGGCCTCTTCGCTGATAAGATCGATACGGATCTGGTCGCGATCATCGGAACCGACATGACGAAAGACGCCTAGGAACTCGCCCGATCGCAACAGGAACTCGCTTTCCAGCGGTTCCAATGCCTTCTTATCGTAGGTAAAATGCGGCCAGTCCGCTTGCTCCCAATTCCATATCATGAGTTACAGGGCACCTTTCTATAACTCACGATAGCAACAATTGTGAGCTATAGCAATCTTCTCTATGCCTCAGAAGTCGCGGCTTTGCCCCCGGCGCGATCCAACGCCTAACCATCCAGATCAATCTCATCATGCTTGTAGGCCGCCGCATTGCGGGCCGCGCTCAATCGTTGCTCGAACGTTTCGGTTTTTTCCCAGCTCAATGAGCGGCTTAAGTTCTTCATACCCCGCACGTGCAGCGACACGCGACGTCGTGCGACGGGATGACAACGGCGTGTGACCAGGCCGCATGTTCCAGCCGCTTGAGCAACGGCGTCAGCGTCGCCGAATCCAGCCCAAGCGCTTCGCCAAGCTCGCCCACGTGCTTGGCGCTCGCTCCCATAGCGCGAGCATCGCCAGATATTGCGGGTAGGTCAGCCCCAGCGGATCGAGCAGCGGCCGGCAAAAGCCGGGTCATCAGCCCGCTTGCCGAATAGAGCGCAAAGCAGAGCTGCTGATCAAGCCGCAGGATCCCGCCGGAAGCCGCCGGAAGGTCCTCGGGTCCGGTTGTGAATGGCGCCTGCATCGCGAGTCATAGGCTGATAACCGTGGGAAGCGGTGATCCGTGCCATTCAACACGCCTCAAGGCCCCGATCAGCCACCCTCGCTTAAACCCAGGACAACTTTGTTGAGGCTCCACAAATTAGATAGGGGCAAGGTAACCCATTTTGTTAAATTGGTAACGACGCATGAAAAGGCCTACAATTCACTCCAGCCGGCAGAGCCACTGACACCCGGTAGGCCCGGCGGCACACTGGTTTCCCAATACTGTCGCGACGGCCTATCAAAGTTACGCACCGCTGTAACCAACGTGAAACGCTATCGAACCAACACCCCCGCAACCGGTAAGCGCCACGAGCCGCCGGCCAACGACGAAGCAGGCTATTTCGAGTTCTGCCCCGTTTGTGGCCAGACGTTCGACAAGCGAAACGTTAATGAGGTGCTGCATCACTATCTTCCCGACCATGAGCCGTTGAAGTCAATGGACAGGTAACCAGCCTTCGACAGACGACTCCAGCATCCAAGATCGTGATCGGTCCTCAACCCGTGCCGGTGCTTCGAATCTGCCCGCGCGACCACCTTTCGCCACGTTCTTTTGAGGCCATGCGTCGGCTTGGCAAGTGTGATGAGCGTGCCGTTCGACGCACACCTGGTCTGCCCTTGCCAGGATTGCTGCGATTGTAGCTGAAGATCACGTCGGACCCCGCAATGCCTGAAATACGCATCGGAACGATCTACACATTGCGCCCTGGGCTGGTAACCCGTCACGGGGTGATCACATAGCCCTGGGCGCCCACTCTCCGTGGGCGCTGACCCGCGCCGGCGCAACTTCCTTCGGCTTGCGACCGAGCCCGATGGACCTGGCCAGTGCCGAGCCAGAAGCGGCGTAGACCCATGTTGCCAACTAATCGAGCGGGCTAACCTTGCTCTGTGGCGCTCACGCTCCTTATTCGAAGGAATAGGTGAACGCTTGGCCAGCGGCGCCAACCGTCACCTTCGTCATCTTTTCACCAGCGAGCGACCGGTTCAGCACGCCGCGGCTCAGTTCCGGAAGAAGCGTGTTGGTCAGAATTGCGTCAATCATCCTGCCGCCCGATTCGATTTCCGTGCAGCGGGCCTTGACCAGATCCATGACACCGTCGCCGATTACCAATTCCGCATCGTTGGTCGCACGCAGCCGGCGAGCTATCTTGGCGAACTGGTGACGGGTGATCGCTTCGATCATCGAATCCGAAAGCGGAAAGTAGGGGATGGTCACCACCCGGCCGAGAAAGGCCGCAGGGAAGACTTTCAGCAATGGGCTGCGTAACGCGGCGTCCAGTTGGTCGAGCCCTGCCCGGACCGCACCATTCCGTGTCCGGTCCATGATCACTTCTGAGCCGACATTCGACGTGAGAAGGATCAGCGTGTTCTTGAAATCGATGCGTCTACCTTCACTGTCGTCCATCATCCCTTTGTCAAAGACCTGGAAGAAGATTTCGTGCACGTCCGGATGCGCCTTCTCGACCTCGTCGAGCAGGATCACCGAATAGGGTTTGCGTCGCACCGCCTCGGTGAGAATTCCTCCCTTGCCGTAGCCGACATAGCCGGGCGGCGCGCCCTTCAAGGTAGAGACCGTATGCGCCTCCTGGAATTCAGACATGTTGATCGAGATCAGGTTCTGCTCTCCGCCGTAAAGCGTTTCGGCCAGTGCCAAGGCGGTTTCGGTCTTGCCGACGCCCGAAGGGCCGCAGAGCAGGAATACACCCACCGGCTTTTCCGGAGCGCCGAGACCGGCGCGGCTGGTCTGCACGCGCTTGGCGATCATCTCCATGGCGTGATCCTGTCCGACAACGCGCTCGGACAGAGTGGCCGCGAGCCGCAGCGCCTTCTCGGTCTGACTCGACAGCATCCGCCCCGTCGGGATGCCCGTCCAGTCCTGGACCACGGCCGCCACGGCGTTGCGGTCGACCGATGGCAGGATCAGCGGTGTTTCGCCTTGCGCCTCGGCCAGTTCGCTCATCAGTTCGCGCAGCCGAGCGAGATCGGCAGCCGGATCGGGAGGAGAAGTACCGCCTCCCGCCGGAACCTTCGTCCCGGCGTTGGACCGTTCGGTCTCCGGCAGGTCCACGCTCTCTGTCTCAGTGGCGGCCTCCTGCCCTTCCACGGCATCGAGCGGCACGCCGTCACCGCGCAGCCTGGCGCGCAGTTCGAGTATCTCGGCCACCAGCGCCTTTTCGCGCTCCCAGCGCTGTTGCGCGGCTGCTAGCGTGCGTTCGGTCTCGGCAAGCCCAGCCTCGACCCGTGCCTGCCGCTCAGCCACCTCGATGCCGATTGCAGCCTCGCGGCCGATGATGCCGCGCTCGACCTCCAGCGCCTGGCGACGGCGCATGATGTCCTCGACCTCGGCGGGCGTGGCGTGCTGCGATACGGCGACACGCGCGCAGGCGGTGTCGAGAAGGCTGACCGCCTTGTCCGGCAACTGCCGCGCCGGGATGTAGCGATGCGACAGGGCGACCGCCGCGTCGATCGCCTCGTCCAATATCTGCACCTCATGGTGCTGTTCCAGGACGCCGGCCACCCCGCGCAACATGAGAATGGCCACCCCTTCCGACGGCTCGTCGATCTTTACCACCTGGAAGCGGCGGGTCAGCGCCGGGTCTTTCTCGATGTGCTGTTTGTATTCCGCCCACGTCGTAGCCGCTATCGTGCGAAGCTCGCCGCGCGCCAACGCCGGTTTGAGCAGATTGGCAGCGTCGCCGGTTCCGGCAGCACCACCGGCGCCTATCAGGGTATGGGCTTCGTCGATGAAGAGGATGACCGGCGCCTCGGACGATTGAACCTCGTCGATTACAGCCTTCAGCCGCTTTTCGAATTCACCTTTTACGCTTGCGCCTGCCTGCATCAATCCGACGTCGAGCATGCGCACGCTCACTCCCTGCAGTGGGGGCGGCACATCGCCTTTGGCGATGCGCAGAGCAAAGCCCTCGACGACTGCGGTCTTGCCGACACCCGCTTCGCCGGTCAGAATCGGATTGTTCTGCCGGCGCCGCATCAGTATATCGACGATCTGTCTGATCTCCGGATCGCGGCCGACCACCGGATCGATCTTTCCAGCCCGGGCGCGTTGGGTCAGGTCGGTGGCATATTTGGCCAGTGCCGAATCCCCGCCCGAAGCCCGCCGCGGCGCCTCTGTCGCGGTGACCGTTGGCGCAGCGCCAGCTTCGAGTGAGCCCTCCGTAACATCGGCGAAGCGCGCCACGACGGCGTCGGCGTCGATCTTGTCGAACTCGCCGCTGATCTTCGACAGCAGGCCTTCCAGCACCGGTGTCTTCAGGCAAGCAAGCAGAACATGGGCGCTGCGGACCTCCTCCACGCCGAATTCCAGTGTTGCCAGATTCCAAGCCTCCTGGATGGCGTGGAAGATATGGTCGGAAAACTCTTCGATGGAGGTTGCGCCATAAGGCAGCTTGTCCACCGCACGCGTCATATCGGCCGTAAGTCGGCCCGCATCCAGTCCCGCATCGGCGATCATCATTTGCACATCCGAGCGGTCGGAGAGCACCAACTGCTCGATGAAGTGGACGAGTTCGACGTAAGGATTGCCGCGCAGTTTGGCACTGTCGGCCGCTGCCTTGAAGGCGCGCAACCCTACAGGATTGAGCTTTCCGACCAGTTCCTTGCGCTTGAAACTCTGCGATGACCGGCGCTGTTCCATCGAACGTGCTCCTGCACTCTGCAAGTCGATAACCTGCCACATAAGCAGCCGCTTGACAAAGTACAGGATGAACAAAGGTTTCGATCCCCGATTATGCGGGCTCCCATCATTGGCGGAAGATCCTGCGTCGCCGGCTGCAAACAACCACGAACCTGACATCCCAGGCACGACATTTCCGGTCCAGGGCTCGGCAATCACGCCTTTCGGATTCCACAATCAAGACAAGGCTGCATTAGCTTTTGTTAATTTTTTCCGCACTCGCTGAATTGTGGAAAAGCGCAACCGTGTGATAACGTAGGGGCAGGTCGGCCTCAGGGCCGGTGACTGGGGGATCGGTGTGATCGACGTCGCACTCTGGCTTGCTCCGCTCGACGGTGAAAATCCGTCGGGAGAGGATTTGCGTAACGATCCGGCGTTTCACGAACTGGAGCGCCTGACGGAGCCCCAGGTCAAGGTTGTCCATAACGGCAACAACAGGCCGGTCTCGCAAAGCACCATTCCCGTCGACTGGCCAGCAGTGCTCACCAAGGCCGAGGAATTGCGCGCGCGTGGTCGCGACCTGCGCCTGATTGTCATTGTCACACGCGCACTGGCCAACGAACAGGGACTGGCCGGCTTGGCGCAGGGTCTGACGCTTGTTGGGCGGACATTCGACCAGCATTGGGAATCCATGCACCCGGCGCTGCGGCCCAACACGTCGCCTCGCGAGGCCGCCTTGCGCCGCATCAACGCGCTGCTCGATCTTCAAAATGGCCAGGTCGGGCTGCTGGCCAACCTGCGTCAAATGACTTTCTTTGCGCCACGCTCGATCGGGCCGATCAGCGGACGCGACCTGGAACACGCTGCACTCGACGACCGCGTCATGCTGCAAGAAGCAGCGTCAGGATTGAATGCGGCCGAAAAGGCAGCGCTTGTCAGTGCGCACGGACAACTGTTGAACCGGGTTCGTGCCGGGTGCGCGGCACAGGCGGATCAAGCCAATGAGGAAATGCAGTCGCTCATCGCCGATGCGCGCGCGGCGGTCGCGGCACTGGATACGGTCGAGACAGCCCTCAATGCTCGCCTTGAAGGCAGCGGCGGGACCACCATTCCGGAATTAAAACGGTTCCTGCAGCGTTTGCTGACAACCCTCGAGCGCAACTCGGCTGCCGGCGCGATGGCGAATGGCTCGGCAAAGCCGTCCCCTTCGCCTGCAGAACCGGTAATGCCTGCCCGAAACGGTCATGGAGCCGATACAATGGCAAGTGTGGCTAGCTACGCGGACTCGAGCACCGGACTCCCCGACCGGATTTCTTCGCGCGACGACGTGGTGAAATGCCTGGACCTCGTCGTCGCCTTCTATGACCGTACCGAACCGTCGAGCCCGATTCCCCACCTCGCCCGCCGTGTGCGCCGGATGGTGCATATGGATTTTGTTGAACTGATGGAAGACCTCGCCCCGTCGGGACTGAAGGAGTTCCGGCTTCTTGCCGGCGTTCCCGATGCCAAGAAGACGGCTCAGAAGGATGAAAGGTAGCAAGCAATGCCAGCCGAAAGCAAAGCCAAGGTCATCGAACGAAATCGCGCGCCGCGGGTGCAGATCGCCTATGACGTGGAAACCTATGGCAGTCCAACGACAATCGAGCTGCCGTTTGTCATGGCCGTCATGGCCGATCTTTCGGGGGCTTCGCAGACGAAGGAAGCGGCCAAGTCGGTGCTGGACCGCTCGTTGGTCGAGACCGATGCGAACCGGTTTCCGCGTTTCATGGAGGCACTTGGACCACGCGTGAAAGCCCGCGTGAAGAATACGCTGCCACAGGCTGAAGGCGCCGAGCGGGACGAGGAGCTGGCGCTCGACCTTACCTTCACCAAGATGGGCGATTTTGCGCCGGACAAGATTGCCGAGCAGGTGCCCCAATTGGCCGAAATCCTCAAGATGCGCCGCCAACTCGAGGAACTTCTCGGCTTCATGGACGGGCGCGTCGACGCCGAAAAGCGCATTGCGCAACTGCTGAACAATGAACCGCTTCTTGGCCAGATCGCCAGCCAGGCACTGGCGGACGACAAGGCAGGGGAATGACCATGGCCGAACAGCAAAAAACCGCCGCCGTCGCCGAGGCGGAAACCATCGATCTTGGAGAATTCAGCGGGCTCCTCGAGAAGGATTTCAAGGTCAAGAAGGACGACAGCGAAAAGCTGCAGCAATTGGTGCGCAATCTCGCACTTGCAGCGCAGACACGTTCCGATACCACGACCATATCGTCGAATGCGATCAAGTCGATCAAGTCGCTGATTGCCGGAATCGACAAGATGCTTTCCGAACAGGTCAACGAGATCCTGCACGCGCCGGAAGTGCGCGAAATGGAGGGCACATGGCGTGGCCTGTGGTATCTCGTAAACAATACCGAGACGGATCAGAAGCTGAAGATCCGGGTGATGAACATCTCCAAGGAGCAGCTGGCCGACACGCTTGAGGATTATGAGGGCCAGATGTGGGATCAGAGCCCGATCTTCAAGAAAGTCTACACGGACGAGTATTCGATGCTTGGCGGCGAGCCGATCGGCTGTGTGATCGGTGCCTACGAATTCTCCAACCACCCGCGCGACGTCGGTCTGCTGCGCAACATCTCCGGCGTCTGCGCCTCAGCGCACACGCCTTTTATCGCAGCTGCCTCGCCTCGCCTGTTCCGCATGGATAGCTGGCAGGAATTGCCGAATCCGCAGGACCTGCAGCAGATCGTCTCCAACCCCGCCTATGCCTCCTGGCAGTCGCTGCGCGAGAGCGAGGATGCACGCTACATCGGCCTGACCATGCCTCGCGTTCTGGCGCGGCTGCCCTATGGTACCGATACCGTTCCGGTGAAGGGCTTCACCTTCGAGGAGGAGGTGCATGGCGACCACAACAAATATGTCTGGATGAACGCTGCCTTCCCGATGGGCGTGAACATAAACCGCAGCCACAAGCTCTATGGCTGGGGTACGCAGATCCGCGGCGTCGAAAATGGCGGCACGGTCCTCAACCTGCCCGTGCACAGCTTCCCGACCGATGATGGCTCGATAGCGATGAAATGTCCGACGGAGGTCGCCATCGACGACCGGCGCGAGGCGGAGCTGGCCAAGCTCGGCCTGATGCCCATCCTGCATCGAAAGAACACCGATCTCGCCGCCTTCATTGGCGCCCATTCGCTGCAGGACGACGAGACAAGGGCGGGACGGCTGGTCGACCCCGATGCGCAGGCCAACGAGCGGCTGAGCGCCAACCTGCCCTACCTTTTCCCGGTCTCGCGCTTTGCCCACTACCTCAAGGCGATCGCGCGCGACAAGGTCGGTTCGTTCAAGGAGCGCTCCGACATGCAGATCTGGCTGACCGAATGGATCAACCGGTATGTGCTGGCCAACCCGGCCTTTGCCGACGACAAGGCGCGCGCCAAGCGCCCGCTCGCCGCCGCCGAGGTTCAGGTGGACAGCGTGGAGGGACGCCCAGGCTACTACAATGCCCGCTTCTATCTGCGCCCGCATTATCAGCTGGAGGGTATCAATGCCTCGCTCCGGCTGGTTTCGGAACTTCCGTCCGTAAAGACTTGATTTGCAGCAACAACATCTCGGTTTTTGAAAGCGGTGGAGAAAGACAATGCCCACAAATACGAAGATTGATGGCTTTCTAAAGGTTCCGGATATCAAAGGTCCAAGCACTCGTGATGGCCATGAGGACGAAATCGAAATCCATGGCGTCGATTACAAGATGATCGCACCCTATGATCCAAACTCGCTCTCGCGCCGCGGTCGTGTGTCCTTGGGTATGATCAAGTTCACCAAGCATTATGACAAGTCCTCGCCCTACCTGAAAAAGGCGCTGTTCGAAAACAAGGCCCTGGACGAAGTCGTGTTTTCGGCACGGCGGACCATTGATGGCGAGACCAAGGATTACCTGGTCGTCACACTCACCGACGCCTCGATCATGGAATACGACATGTCGCAGGCCGAGGATGAGGAGGACCTGATCGAGGAAGAGGTCAGCTTTGCCTACAAGAAAATAAAGTTCGTCTACGACGACAACGACGAAATCGAAATGGATGTCTATGTCGGCAAGTGAGGCCCGGCGGCCCGGCGCGGACAAGTCGCTGGGTAGCGGCAGCTCGCGAGCAAAGCGCGAAGCCGTCCAGCCCTCTCTATGGGACCGCCTCGTAAACGATCTGCCGGGTATGACCTCCGAGATAGACGGGCTGCGCCAGGCACTGCAGGACGAGCTTGGCGCGGAGCGGCTGGACAATCTTGTTGCGGCCAGCGCGCGGCTCATCGACGCCGACGCGGAGTTGACGGCCGACCAGAAGCGGCGTCTGCATCGCCTGGCCTTTCAGAGCCAGCACCGCGCTGAAATCGAAAGCCGCGGCGTGGTGGTGTCGGCGCGTGTGCTCAAGGAAGCCGTGCGGCGCGATGTCGAGGCTTTGTTCAATACCGAGCGCTTCGAGGCCGTTCCGCTTCTTTCCGACCTTGAAAGCGAACAGGCCACGGACAACCCACCTTCGCTCGCCGATTTTCCGGAGGTGCGTCGCAGCGTCGTCAATTACGGAGTGCCTTCCTTCTCGGGCCGTTCTTCCCGCGACTTTGATCGCGAGGCCCTTGCGCGCGAGATCCGCTCGGTGCTTGCCACCTTCGAGCCGCGTCTCAAGGACAGTACAACAAAGGTTGCGGTAACCCTTGGCGACAAAACCGTGGGCCTGAAGATCGAGATAGATGCGGTGTTGATCATGACGCCCACGCCCGAACGCATGCGCCTGCGCACCACGATCAATCTCGATAACGGCTTGGCTCGGACCGAATTTAGGGAAGCCTGAGATGGACCGGGTCTTCGTAGAATATTACGAGGAGGAACTGACCCATATCCGCGCGCTCGCGGCAGAATTTGCCGACATGCATCCCGCGGTGGCGCGCAACCTTTCACTCGATACGGTCCCCTGTCCGGACCCTTACGTCGAGCGGCTGCTTGACGGCGTTGCTTTCTTGGCCGCGCGGACCCGACTCAAGGTCGATGCGGAACGCTCGCGTTTCTCGCGCGCCGTCCTTGATGTTCTCTATCCCGATCTTGTCACGCCGGCGCCGGCAACGGCCGTGGTGGTGTTCAAACCCGGCCAGCAGGTCCAGACAATGATTGGGGGCCATGTCGTCAAACGCAATACGCGTCTGGTTTCCAGCCTCCAGCCAGGCCTGTCGACGCGTTGCACGTTCACCACCGCCCAGGACACCACGCTGTGGCCGATTGCCATCACCTCGGTCGGCTATTTTCAGGATCGCAGCGCCTTGGCTGCAGCCGGCATCGCGCGGATCGGCGGTGTGGATGGCGAGGCGGCGCTTCGCATCACGCTGGCTCGGACCGGAAAAGGCAAGCTCGACGAACTGTCGCTCGACCGGCTTGATCTCTACTTTTCCGCGCGCACCAAGGCACCACTGCTTTTCGACGCGATTTTCGGCGCCTGCGCGGCCGTTGGTGCACGGCCGGAAGGCAAGGCCAACCCGATATCGCCGTTGCCGGTACCTGAAATGGTCGGCATCAACGATGACGAGGCGCTGATGCCTCGTACACGTCCGACCTTCGAAGGGTACCGTCTTCTGCGCGAATATTTCATGATGCCGGAGCGCTTTCATTATGCTCGGGTTTCGGGATTGCAGCCCATCGTGCGCACATGCACAGCCGAACTCGAGATCATCTTCATCTTCAGGCGTCCGGTGCCTGAAGTTGCCGATGTGACGGCGGCCGATTTTGAACTTTTCGCAACGCCGATCATCAATCTGTTCGAACGTGAGTGCAACGTCGTCGAGCTCGATCCACGCAAGACGCGGCAGGTGCTGCATGCCGACCGCACGAGAGCGCGGGACTTCGAAATCTATCGGGTTATCCGCGTCGAGGACGCCGACAGCGAGGGGAGCGACGCCGCAATCCCGGAGCTCTTCAGCCTGGGACAGAACCGCGGCAGCGGTTGGGTTTATTCCACCGAACGGCGCCCACGCCGCCCGACGGAGGAGGAACGGCGCGACGGCCTCACCCGTACTTCATACACGGGCGACGACGTTTTCCTGGCGATTTCGCGTCCCGCGGAAAGTCCTCCGAACCGGCCGCTGAAGCGCGTCGACGTCGTGGCGCTCTGCACCAACCGCGATCTGCCGATTCTTGACGACAACCCTACCTTGACTCTGGAAGCCGGCGATCCGGTCGAGACGATCCGGCTTCTCGGCGCATTGCGCCCGCCTCGCCCAGCCATCCCCGCAGCGCTGCCGGCGGGCGCGGCGGGTGAATCGCGAGCCGACAATCTCGCCTGGCGGCTTGTAGCGCAGCTCGCGCTCAACTTTCTAAGCCTTGCAAAGGAAGGTCGCGGCGTCGATCCGCTGCATGCGCTGCTTGAGCTTTACGCTGACAGGGGAGACCCGAGCCTCGCCCGCAATGTGCACTCGATCGTGCGCATCGACTCCCGGTCAGTCATCGAACGGCTGCAGATCGATGGGCCGATGTGCTTCGGACGAGGCACGGAGGTGACATTGCATGTCGATCAATCGGTTCTGGCGGGGCAAAGTACCTTGCTGCTTTCGGCCTTGCTGGCACGGCTGTTTGCCCGTCATGCCGGAATAAATGGCTTTGTGCGAACCCGCACATGGCTGCTGCAGAAGCAGGAGGATGTGCCATGGCCGATGACGCCCGGCAATCGCTACCTGATGTAGACAAGCCTGGCCGGTCCGAAGAGCTGTCGGATGCATTCGACTTCTTCGAGTTGTTGCGGCGACTCGAACGAAGAGGCGGGCTGTTCGGCTATTCCGGCCCGCCGGAGCGCGAGCCCTCGCGGCTCGGGCAGCATGTCCGTCTAAGCTTTTTCGCCAAGGACTTGGCAGAATTCCGCGAAGCGACTGACAAAGCGCCCGCTCGGGTCACGGTCGCAAACATTGGTCTGATGGGACCTGAAGGTCCGATGCCCCTGCATTTGACGCGCTGGGTACTCGATCGCCTGTCGCAACGCTGGTTCACCGGCGCCGATGCGCAGCAGACCAGCGACACGACGTTCATGGACTTCGTCAACATTCTTCAGAACCGCATGATTGCGCTGTATTACAGGGCGTGGGCGGATGCGCATCCGGCGGTTCAGGTCGAGCGCCCGGTAGGTGGGCGCGTTCGCGCCATGCTTGAAGCCATGGCGGGAATAGGGCTTCCCGGCACCCACAACCCCGAACTGGACGCAGTGAAGCTGCGCCAGGCCGCTTCGCTTGCCAATCAGGTCGACGGCCCCGAGCGGCTGACGCTGTTCCTGGCTGAGGCGTTCAAGGTGCCGGTCCAGATCAGGGAGTTCATCGCTGCCTGGATGACCATACCAGCCGCGCTCCAGACCCGCGTTGGCAAAGCCTACGCAGGGCTCGGTCGGGGAGCGACGATCGGTCCGCGCGTCTTCAACCGTCAAAGCAGGATCGAGCTCCGCGTCGGCCCGCTGGGCTATGAGGAGTTCAAGGCGTTCCTGCCGGGCGGTCAACGCCTCAAATTGTTCAAGCAAGCCGTTAGCGACATGGTCGGCGCATCGCTCGACGTCGATCTGCGCATCGTGCTGGCGCGCGATGCCGTTCCGCCGCCGCGTATTGGAACCGTGCAACTCGCCCGGACCGCGTGGCTTGCGCGGCCCGCTGAAAGGGGCGATGCTGACGACATGCGGCTGCGGACATTAGTCGGCTGGCGGCAGGAAGGGGCGGAGGTCGCGGCATGAGTCTGCTGCTGACGCTGGAGCAAGGGCCACGCACCCAGGCGGTACGGCAGACCCGGCTTGACGAGGGGGAACTGGTGATCGGCCGCAGCGCGGACGCCGGCTGGCAGATCGACGATCCCGACATGTTCGTTTCACGCGCCCATTGCAGGATCACTGGTGGGCGCGACGGATATTTCGTCACCGATACGTCGAGCAGCGGATTGTTCATAGACGACTCCGACAGCCCGCTCGGCGCAGGCAAGTCGACGCGTCTTCGCAATGGCATGCGGCTGAGATTGGGCGATTACATCGTGCATGTCGATCTGCAGACGTCGAGTGCCCAAGCCACAACAGCAGCCGCAGCGCCGGTTCCGGAGCGCTCACCGCCGGCGTCGCGGGCGCCGGTCAGCATCGGCCGTGACGATTTCTTTTCAGCCGCCGTGGAAGAAGAGCCGCAGCGGCCACGTCCAGCCGAGCTGCCGAACCCGTTCGAGCAGCCGATCCCGGGTGCGTTCGAACGCGCCAATTCCAGACAGCGCAGCTCGCCTGCTTTCGACGACCCGTTCAGCCTCGATCCGATCGCAACACCAGTATCCAAAGGCACCGCAAACTATCCAGAACCAGCCAGCGCACCCAAACAGACAGACCCATTTGGCCTCGAGTCGGTGTCGTTCCCCAACGGCGCTACGGAGCCTGCGACGGCAAAGCTGCCGGAATTCAACGACGACTTCGGTTTTGGTCCAGCCGCAGCGCCCAACCCGGGAAGCGGCGCCAGCTCAACCGGGCAGCGCGAGCGCGACGCCCAGCCACTGCAAGCGGCCAATCCCTGGGACGTGCCCGTGCGAGGGGCAGATGCCCCTCCCCCAATACGGGCAGGCGCAGCCGCCAGCCCCGCCCGCCAGCCGCCTGCGAGGCAGCACGCCGACATGGCGCTTCGCACCGCATTCCTGCGCGGTATGGGTGTCGCGGAAGCCGATTTTCCCGGGCGCGACGCCGTCGCCGAGATGGAAAAGTTCGGCCGCGAATACCGGCTTATGATGGAAGGATTGATGCAGCTGCTGCGCAAGCGTGCCGAAGAAAAGGGAAATGCCCGCGTTGCCCAGACAATGGTCGGAGCCTCCGAGGTCAATCCACTCAAGTTTCTGCCGACGGTCGACGACGCAATCGTGACGCTCATCGCCGAACGCAGCCCCGGATTTCTCGCCGGCGAAGCGGCTATCGCGGATGCGGTTCGCGATCTGGCACAGCATCACGTGCGCGCCTGGCGCGGCGTGCAGGCTGCCTTGCGGCGGATGGTCGACCGTTTTGAGCCGGCAGCCATCGAAGAAGAGCTGAAATCGAGTTCCGCGATCGGCACGCTGTTGTCGGGCGGGCGCGGCGCCAAGCTGTGGGAGCTCTACCAGAAACGCCATCGTGAAATCGCCGAGAGCGCGGAAAAGAGCTTTCTCGGCGAAATCGGCGCCGATTTTCGGGATGCATATGAGGAGGAGTAAGACATGATCGATCGACGCGAATTTATCGTTGCCTTGGGTGCGACCGGGCTGCTTACGGCCTGTCAAAGCGCCGGGCCGCCAAAACCGTCGGTCATCACCGTGAAGCTGACAGGAGCGGCCGGCATGAACCCTGGACCAGGCGGCGGCGACCGGCCAGTGACGGTGCTTGTCACGCGGCTGCGCAGCACCGGTAAGTTCAACTCCGCCGACTACTTTGCCTTGCAGGGGGATGCCGGCTCGGCACTGGCAGGCGATCTCATCGGGTCCGACCAGATTGCCGTCGGGCCTGGAAAAACCGCGACCAAGACCATTACAGTTGAACCGGATGCGACGGCCCTGGGCTTCGTTGCACTCATCCGTGAGCCTGGCGGGCGAAACTGGCGGACGACCAAATCGGTTTCGCCCGGATCAGACTTTACGATCAATGTCACACTCGGCAGCGGCGGCATTTCCGCCTGACGGCCAAGGCAAGGGGAGCTCGATTGAGAGAGTAGCCGGATGAGCGATGCAAACAGGGTGCTGTGGTCCGAGGGCCTTTTTCTGCGGACCCAGCATTTCCAGCAGCAGGATCGTTTCTTCGAGGCGACTGTGCGCGGCGCGTTGCAGGCCGGCCAGCTGCATACGTTCGGCTTTCAGCAATTGACCCTGGATAAGGCATTGCTCGATGCCGGCCAGATCTCGATCCTGTCTGCACGAGGCATTTTCCCGGACGGAACTCCCTTCTCCATTCCGGATCTGATGGACGCGCCGCGTCCGCTGCCGGTCACCCCGGATACAGGCGCCGGCCCGGTGCTGGTCGCCTTGCCGCTCGAGCCGGCCGGCGGCGTCGGCTTCGATCCGGCGCATGCGCCGCAAAGCGGTGCGCGCTATCATGGACGGATCGTTTCGGTGCGCGATGCCGTCCAGGGCGGTTCAGACCCCGAAGAAATCGAAATCGCCCGGCCGCAATCGCTGTTGCTTGCACCCGGCAAATCGGTCGGCGGCTATACCGCCCTGCCGATAGCCGACATCAAGGGGGTTCGTGCCGATGGCGGCGTTTCGCTGGACGAGACGTTCCTGCCACCGGCATTGGTTACCGGTGCAGTGGCCTGGTACCGGCAACTGCTTCTGGAAGTCGTCACAGGCCTCGACCAGATCGCCGAGGCGCATGGCAAGATGGTCATGGGCGGGCCAGGGCGCAGCGTCGAAGACCTGTTGATGCTCAACCTCGCCAACGCGGCGCGTCCGCGACTGGCCCATATGCTGGCGCAGGATGTCTTCCATCCGGCCGAACTTTACCTGGAACTGGCCGGGCTTGCCGGCTCGATGGCGACCTACGGCTCGAGCGCGCGGCGACTGGGCGAGCTGCCGGCTTACGATCACATAGCGCCCGGCCCACCGTTTTCGGCGCTGGCGGATGCATTGCGCTCACTGATCCTGAGCCTGCGCTACATCGAGCCGAAATCGCGCGCGCTGCCCGTCATGCGCCATTCGACCAATGTTTGGAAAATCCGCATCGACAATCCGAAGCTGCTGGTGGCCAGCCGGATCGTCATCCGGGTCGGTTCGGAACTCTCGGAGGACGCGCTGCGCAAGATATTCGTCAACCAGGCGACCGTGGGCTCGGCCGATGAGTTCGAGGGCCTATGGAAGTCCCGCCTGCCCGGCATCCCGCTGAAACCGCTTCATTCGCAACCGCGCGAGATTCCTTACGACGGCGATCGGCTGTGCCTTGAGCTCGACCAGAAAAGCGAGCACTGGGCATCGCTGCTCGGTGCCCCAGGCTTCGTCATTGGCGTTTCGGGTGTGCTGCCGAGCGAACCGCAGGTGGACTGCTATTCGGTGAACAGGTGAAACCATGAGCCGGGATGATCCTTTCGGACTGTCGGAGGATCGCGAACGCACTCGCATCAGGCTGACCGGCACGCCGATGCCGCGACCCATGGCGGCATCCTTGCCGGGCGGGCCGGTAAAACGCTCGCGCACCCACCCGAACGGCCTTGTCAACGCCTTCGCGCCCCTGCTCGAGTTTGCGCCTGAGCTTGAAAGCGCGCTGCCACCGGAGAATCCGGAAGTGTTACGCACCCGGCTGCTCGAAGAACTGGTTCGGGCACGCGACACGGCAATGGCGGCGGGGTCGTCGATGGAGCGGGCCGATCAGGCAGCCTGGGTGGTGGCGGCCTTGCTCGACGATCTCGCCCTGAACACGCCCTGGGGCGGGGCCAGCGCATGGCCGCGTCAGCCGCTTGTGGTCATGTTGCGCGGCGACGTCGACGCCGGCACGCAGTTCTTCACACGGCTCGACGAACTGGAACGCCATCCGAACCGCGATCGCGAATTGCTGGAACTCCAGTATGACTGCCTGGCACTGGGTTTTCGCGGCAAGTATCGCGTGCCCGGCCGGTCGGGCGATCGCTCGCTCAATGCCGTTCGTGTGGCCGCGGCACGTTTCCTGCGCGATGCCGACGCCGAGAATGCACCGCTGTCGCCGAACTGGAAAGGCGTCATCGCATCCGACGAGCCACAGCGCTTCATCGTTCCGATCTGGGTGATGGCCCTGGCCGCGGCGGTCGTCGCCACCGCGACCTATGTCGGGCTCTCGATGGGACTAAGCAGCCAGGCGGTTGAGCTTTCAGCGCTGGTCCGCGCCTTGCCGCCGCCGACCCGTGGCGACATCAGCCGCGTGTCGCCGACGGTCGATGTCCCGCCGCCGGAGACTGTGGATTTTGCACTACTGCCCGAATTTGAGGCCGGGGCGCCGGGCAATCTCAGATCGGCTCTCAGCGGCACGGAGAGCGTTTCGCTGGCCAAGCTGGTCATCCAGGCCTCCAACCCCGAACTGTTCCAGTCGTCGCGGCCAACACTGACGGAAGGATTCGAGCCGCTGATCGACTCGATCGCCAAGGTGATCCTCGCCAATCGTGACCTGATCGGCAACATCACTGTGGTCGGACATACGGACGGGGTGCCTCTGCAAAGAACCAATCCGCTGTCGACCAACCAGCGACTGTCAGAGGCTCGCGCCCAGACCATTGCCGACATGCTGGTACAAAACGGAGTGCCGCAGGAACGCGTCCGTTCCGAGGGCCGGGCAGCCACGGATCCAGTGGCCGATGACGGCACGCGCGAGGGCCGGGCCCTGAACCGGCGCGTTGAGGTGCTGGTCGAAAAGAGGCTGTGAGATGTTCATCCTGCGCTTCCTCTGGGCCGTCCTGACATCGCGCTGGCTGTGGACACTGATTGGCATCGCGCTGCTTTGCTTTGTGATCTGGGTATTCGGGCCGATCGTCAGGGTCGGACCCTACGACCCTTTCGCCTCCGACAATGTGCGCATCGTCATCATCGCGCTGCTGGTCATCTTCTGGCTGATCTGGCTGATCGCCGCCCAGCGTCGGGCGATCCGTGCCAACCGTATGTTCGTCGCCGAAATCGCCGCGCCGGCGGTAGAGAAGCCACTCAGCCCCGGCGAAGAGAATGTCGCTGCCGTCGGAGCCAAGTTCGGCGAGGTCATGGCCGAGTTGAAGCGCCGCAAACTGGGCGGTCGCAAGTTCCTGCGCGAGATGCCCTGGTACGTGATCGTCGGACCGCCGGCCACCGGCAAGACCACGGCCTTGCGCCAGTCGGGGTTGAATTTTCCGATCGACCTGACCGACGACCTGCAAGGGGTCGGCGGCACGCGCAATTGCGACTGGTTCTTTTCGGAGAGTGCGGTTCTGATCGACACTGCAGGCCGCTATGTCCAACAGGAGAGCCAACCCGACGTCGACGCAGTGGAGTGGCTGGGCTTCCTCGACCTTTTGAAGAAGCACCGGGGCCGTCGCGCGCTCAACGGTGTGATCGTCGCGCTTTCGATCGATGTGCTTTCGGAGGGCGACGACGCCATCAAGGCGCATGGCCGCAAGATCCGCCGTCGGCTGGCCGAGCTCAACGACCGCCTCGAAATCCGCCTTCCGGTCTATCTGATGCTGACCAAAGCCGACCTGATCAAGGGGTTCGAGGCTTTCTTCGGCGGTTTGTCGACGGCTGCGCGCGAGCAGGTCTGGGGGACTACGTTCGCACTCGACGCGCATGTCGATGCAAAGACCATCGAGCGGGAAATCGCGACGTTAGCAACCGAGCTCGAGCGGCGGCTGGTGCCCCGGCTGGAGGACGAAGACAAGCTTGCTGCCCGCGCCGAAATCTTCAGGTTTCCCGCCCAACTCGCCAGCCTGTCCGAGCCGATCCAGGTACTGATCGAGGCGATGTTCGGCGAAAGCCGGTATGAGGAGGCCGCCTGGCTGCGTGGCCTTTATCTGACGTCGGCGACCCAGGAAGGGGCGCCCATCGATCGGCTGACCGCAGCGCTGTCTGCCTCCTTCGGCCTTCCGCCGCGCCGGGCGTTGGCCGCGCCGCGTGTTGAAAAACGCAGCTTCTTCCTAAAGAACCTGCTCACAGAAGTCATCTTCAAGGAAGCCGGCCTAGGCACCTTCGATCCGCTGGCGCAACGCCGCCGCGCCTGGATCTGGCGTGGCGCGGCCGCCGCATGTGCCGCAGCCGCCCTGCTGGTCAGCGGCTTATTCACCTGGTCCTATTACGACAACCGCAACGCGATCACGGCCCAGGCAAGCCAGTTCGAGGCGCTGCAAACGCCACTGACCTCGGCCGCGGCAAACCCGGCATCCGTAGAACAGCCTGCGATCGATGGCGCCCTCAGTGCGATGGATGAGGTCGCAAATGCCCGCACCCCGCCGCCTGGCGCGGCACAGGATTTGCTGGGGCCATCAGCCTCGGCGGAACTGGTGCGGGCACAGACCGACACTTACGACCATGCTTTGCGCAACGTTCTCGAGCCGCACATGGTGGCGCTGCTCGAGGCGACGATGTGGCGGCAGATCCGCGATCCGGACTTCATGCTTGGCGCGCTGAAGACGTATCGCATGATGACCGGCCTTTCTCAGATGGATCCAGACTTCGCCCAGAGCTGGTGGGTCAACAGTCTGCCTGAATTCGCCGCGGCTGCCCCCTTTCCGACAGCTGACGCCGAAGAGCACCAGCTTGCCGCGATCCGTCGCATGGCGGTTGACGCCAGTTATATCGCTCCGGACCAGGCGCTGGTTGCGGAGGCACTGAAAACCGTCTGCACGATTTCCTTGCCGGCGCGTGCTTATAAGCAGTTGCTGGCGGACCCGGCTGTGACCGCGCTAAAGGAATGGGTTCCCGCGAACTTCGCCGGCCCCAACGGCGCCAAGGTCTTTGCGCGTCGCTCCGACAAGACGCTTAGGGTCGGCATTTCGGGAGCGTTTACCTATGCCGGCTTCCATGACGCCATCCTTGACCGGGTCGAGGATGTGGCTGCCCAGGCCGCACTCGACCGGGCGGTGTTCGCCGGCGGTTGCTCGGAAAATTCCGAAACCTCGGTGTCAGCGCTGTCAGAAGATATTCTGAAGCTTTATTACGACGACTACATCGCGCAATGGGACAGCTTCCTGCGCGACATGAGGCTTGCGCCATTGACCGATCTCAACGTCGCCAGTGAGAACCTCAAGGATCTTTCAAGCGCCGACTCCGCGCTGAAGCGCCTGGTTACCGCGGTGGTCCAGGAGACCGAGCTTACGCGATCCGATGAAGCGCCGGCAAACGACAAGGCCGCGGCGGCAGGTGGCTCGAAACTGCTCGGCAAGCTGGGCAAGCTTGGCAAGATCGTAAAAACCGGAGCAAAGCTTTTGCCGCGTGCCGGCTCCGCCGACGAGGTGGATCTTACCGGCAGTCTGGTGGCCGAGCACTTCAAGCCGCTCAAGGGTGCCATCGCCGAGGTCGACGGCCAGCCGCCGGCGCTCGACGCCGCGATTGTCGCGCTCACCGCACTGTCCAACGTGCTGCAGACGGTGACGGCCAATCCCGATCCTCAGGACGCCATCAAGAAGCAGGGCGGCCTCGCCGAACTGACTGGAGCGGTTGCCAGACAGGCGCAGATCCTGCCCGACCCGATCGACGATTGGTTGGGCGGCATTGCCGGCGATACCAGCGGCCTGACGCAGAAGGCGGTCACCTCGGAGCTCAACGCCATCTGGCGCGCCGACATCCTGCCGTTCTGCCAGGCAGCACTCAACAACCGCTATCCTTTCAGCCCGGACAGCGCCGTCGACGTCAATGTCCGCGACTTCGCCCGTCTGTTCGGACCGGCAGGGCTGATCGACACCTTCATCAACGACCATCTGATCAGCTATGTCGACACGTCGGCGCAGCCATGGAAATGGCGCGCCGATTTCGGCCTCGACCCGTCGGCACTGGCCGCGTTCGAACAGGCAAGGCGGATCCGCGATGATCTCTTTCCCGGCGGTACAGGCCCGCTGATGAGCTTCACGCTCGAACCGAAGGACCTGTCGCCCAATGTTGCGCGCGTGACGCTCAACCTCGATGGCCAGAACCTCGTCTATTATAACAATGCAACGAGGCCGCAGCCGATGACATGGCCCGGCAAGGACGGCACAGGGGTCATCTCGCTTGCCTTCCAGCCGATCGATGGCTCGCCCGAAATCTTGCTCAACGAGACCGGCAGCTGGGCGTGGCTGAGAATGTTGCGCAGCGGTCGCTTCACCGGCACCTCGCTGTCGGACGTCTACAGCCTGCGCCTGGGCACCAAAGCCATGTACGCCGATTTCCAACTCAAGGCCGCCAGCGTCGAAAACCCTTACAACCTGCAAATGTTCAAGAAATTCTCATGTCCGCCGCAGATATGATCCTGCCCGGCTTTTACGGCAAAATGCCCGCCACCGGCGATTTCGTGACGCGGCGGCTGCCGGGAGATTTTGTTCGCGCCTGGGACCGCTGGCTGGCGCAGCATGTCGTCCCGCTTATTGGCTCGGAATCCTGGCCGCGCGGCACGGCGCTGCGGTTCCTGAGCGGTCCGGAATTTCTTGGCGCATCGGCAGGCGTCATCGTGCAGAGCGCCGACAGAGTTGGCAGGCAGTTCCCGTTGAGTGTCGTCGCGCAGCTTTCCAAGGCTCCCGTCGAGCTTGCCTATGCCGATGCATGGTTTGGTGAGATCGAAATCGTGGCCATCGCCGCCCAAGGCGGCGACCTGACGCCGGATGAATTGGAGGGCGCGCTGGCTGCGTTGCCAGTACCGCAGGTTGAACCGGGCGAAGAGCTCATCGGCGGTGTGGTCATGTGGACGGCTGGTTCCGACATTTTCGACATTGATCCGTTGTCGCCGCAAGCCGCGCTGGAGCAAATCTTTGCCGCCAGTTGGGAGAGGCAAGTCTGATGTTCGTCAGCCAGAACACGACACCGTTTCTCGCCGAGACCTTTCCTTACCAGGATAAGGATTGCGTGAAACATTGTGTGGCTGTCATTCGTGCCACGTTCGATGTCGATCCCGACGGAAACTGCACGCCCAGCAAGGAGCAGTCGCCTTTCGTCTATGCTGATACTCACTATGGCGATCCGGAGGTCACCTCCATTCGCGTCGAGACCGACTTTGCGCCCGTCAAGCCGAAATGCGAGGTTCTGCTCGATGCGATGGCCGTCGCCCCGCAGGGGAGGCAGGTGGAAGCTATCGACGTGCGCCTGGTTGGGCCGGGACTGGACAAGCGCGCGATAGTCACCGGACAGAGACGCTGGTTCCGAGGCGGGCTCGGTATCCAAGCTTCGCGGCCGACGCCGTTCGTTTCAATACCGCTTGCGTGGCACCTTGCCTTCGGCGGCACCGACCGCACCGATCCCGATCCAGCGAAGCACTGCAGCGACGCGGTCAACCCGATCGGCAGCGGCTACCTTGTCGGCCAGAGTAATGTCGATGGCACGCTGCTGCCCAGCGTCGAGCACCCGCAATCGCGAATGCGCATCTGGAACGACCGACCGCGCGCCATCGGCTTCGGGCCGGTGCCGCGCTTTGCCAAGGAGCGCGCGCGCTATGCCGGCACCTATGACAAGCACTGGATGGAGAACGTCCTGCCCTTCCTGCCCCAAGATTTTGACGACCGGTACTTTCAGGCGGCGCCCCAGGACCAATGGTTGGACAAGCTTGGCGAAGGCATGATCTTCGGCTGCCTCGGCATGAACGAAAGCGGCAAGTTCAAGGTGAAGCTGCCAGCGATGTCAGTTGCGGTACGGTTCATGTTCCATGACAGGACCGAGCACAAGGTGGTGGCGCCGGATACGCTGACCATGCTGCCGCATGAGGGGAGGATAGTGCTGGTCGGACGAGCAAGCACAAAGCTGCCTCGGAAGTTTGTGAAACTGCTCCAGGTCCAGGTGGGAAAGGAGCGGGAGCCGATCTTTCTCAAGCCTCATTACGCTGGGCTGAAGGAGGCTGTGGCGGCCTTGGCCGGGATGCGGAAAAAAAGATGACGGCGATTTCCTGTGTCAGTCTTGTCTGCCCTGTCGGCTATACGCCCGAAAGTGCTGCCGCCGCCATGCGGGCGAGTATCTCGGTATTCCAGGAGTTGTTGTATCGGGACATCAATGGGCAGCCGCTTCGCGGAGCCAGGGTCGAGGCTGTTCCGGCTGAAACGCGGGGCCGGAGCCGTCTCACGGCTCTGGCCCGACTCGCTGTCGAGCATATCGATGAAAAGATTGCGGCCTTGCTTCCCTGGGGCGAGATGCCGTTCCTCCTGTGTACGCGCGACGCCGGCATGCCCGGCGCCCGCATAAATGGCATTCTGTCCGGGCTTGAGGTGCGCGGAGGGGAGCCATTAGTGGGATCGCGCACATTCCAGATCACCCATGGCCAAATCTCGGCTTTTGTTGCGATAGAACAGGCGCGCAAGCTGTTGAACGAGCGCAATGCGGAAGCCTGCCTCATCATGGCGATCGACAGCCTGATCGACGCTCGCTCGCTCAGCTGGCTCGACAGCCGCATGCGATTGAAGACGAGCCAAGTGACGGACGGCCTCATCCCCGGTGAGGCGGCCTGCATTCTGGTCGTCAGCAAACGTCCGATCCTTGAGGGGGCCTTGCGATTGCGAGGGCTGGGCCTGGCCATCGAAACGGCAACCGCCGGCAACGAGGAGCCGTTCCGAGCGGATGGTCTCAGCGCCGCGCTGAAAGCCGCACTTCGCGAGGCGGGCGTCCATCTGCACGAAGTTGCTTTCCGCATCAGCGATGTCGGGGGCGAGTCTTACGCATTCGAGGAATTGGTGCTGGCGCAAATGCGCAACATGCGTAAGACGCGTCCGGAACAACCGCTGTGGCACGCGGCGGACTGTATGGGCGATTGCGGATCGGCGGCTGGCCTGATCCAGTTCGCCTGGGCCGAGCAGGCCTTCAGGCGCGCCTATGCGCCTGGCGACCTCGCCGCACTGCACGGCAGTTCGATGTCCTTCGGCGGTCGTGCCGCCGCTGTGGTCTCAGCATGAGGACCGTCAGATGACAAAGAATGTCTTTGCCGGAAAGTGGGAAATTGCAGCCGAGAACGGGATGAACAAATCAATCGCACGCTTCCCCGACGTGTGCATGTCGCCACCGTCGCCACCAGCCGGGCCGATTCCGATCCCGTACCCAAACACCTCGTTTTCGAACACACTCAAATCAGGCTCATCAACGGTAAAGATCGGCGGCAAAGGCGCGGCATTGGCACAGAGGTCGTATTACAAGGAATCCGTTCTGGGAAATGAAGCCGCGACACGGACTTTCGGGGCAGCCGTGATCACCCATCAGATCACAGGCAAGACCTACTTCCAATCGTGGTGCATGGACGTCAAATATGAGGGCAAGAACGTTTGTCGCCACTTGGACATTACCACCAGCAATCATGCATCCGACCCTCCCTCGACGCCTCCAGCCCCAGCGCCGGAGACGCAGACTTTCGCCGAGTCCGAAGCCCTCTGGGACGAAGACAAATGTCCATGTTGCCACGAGCCTCTGCACGAATGGCAAAAGGACGAGAACGACAAAAAGTTTCCATTGATGAAGGAAAGCGACTTCTGGGCAAAGAGACACAGCGAGCTTCCTGCTACTAACGACAAACAGATCAAGGTGCGCGAGCGCTTCAAGAAGAAGATGGATGACATGCTGGCCGCCAAGGCGAAGGCGCGGGCAGAAAGCGCGGCAGGCGGTGATGGCTGTCCGAATGTCCACAAGACGGAAGACGGACCATGCGCCCTCTATTTTGACGTGCCACGCGGTGCTAAATCCAGATACACCAGCCCGCGAACCCCAGGAACGCGTGTGGAAAGACAGGCGAGGAGTGGTCGAAACCATTTCGACGACAACGGACTGAAGGATGCCGCTGTGAAGAAATGGACAGAAGCGAACACGAAGCCAGGTCAACCTCCGCCTGATTTTAAAGGAAAGACGATGCACCACAAAACGCCGATGATGGGAGGCGGATGTGCAACCGCAAACAACGTGTTGCCAGACCAATATTTGAAGGCTTCCTCTGGGGACTGTCAGGACATCGAAGCTTGGCAAAAAGACCTCGAACATCTGACGACGAATTGATGCCTGAGACACACATCAATCCCCACATCTATGATGGATTTCATGTGGATGCATCCCTGGGCGATGAGTTTGATCCAATTTCTGCAATTCATAGCGAAGATCCATGGACGGCCTACTTAGGTATCCTGAGGGCATGCAAGTCAGGGAATTTTCGCGAGATTGGTCGACTACCTCCTCTGATGACAAAGACGGAGGGATATTTTTTCTGGCGAGCTAGCACTGAAATCATCGGCTATGCCGGCAGCTGGAAAACAATCTCGGGCGCTTTCTCGTACTTCACGCCGCGAATGTCGAATTCTGATTTCCAGTACTTCTTTGCCTCGGCATTGGGCGCATCCTGCAGCCTCAAGGCGGTAACACCGCTACTGCAACTGCATCAGGAGGCGGAAGACGAAGAGGCACGGCACCAGATCGAAAACCACCTCGCCTATTTGCTGGAAGAGGAGGACGGCCCCGTCTGGGACGGCGCCTCGCAGACCCTTGATGTTCCAGACGATGATAATGAGCCACTGCGATTTGTCGTCGACCGGGTGTCATACTTTGACGTGGTCCAAAAAGCTTTCCGAGATGTTGCCGCTACTCAATCGTCAGATACTACCCCAATCTATGAAGGCAAGACGTACGATGTGATTCAGCTTTCCCACAGATTGCTGGACAGGTTGCGATCAGACGACCGCCAATTTGGCCGCATCAATCGTGAACGGGTCGCCTTCGAGGCCGCTACTGGCCTCGATACTCGCTCATTCTACACCGAAAATGGCACTCTCTTGCGCTTGCCGGCCGCGGCAATCATTGAAGACTTTCTCGACAGCGGCGACGTCAACCGTTTCCGTGCGGGACAGCGCTATTTCTTTGGCCACCCAATTCCTGAATGATACTTCCCTACCGACGGGCAATCGGCCTGGTTTCGGCTGTGGCAGGGACGTTCATACCTGCCCATTCCGACACCTTGTCGGCCAGTGACAAAGTAACGGTGCGGTCCGCGAAAAATGTCGCGAACGGTTTGCCGAGTTCGACCGGATCCCCTGTGAACAGCTTGCTTTCTTCCCGAGCTTCAGGAAAGAGTTCCAGGAACGAGGCTTTGGCCATCAGCGCCAGGGCCGGCTCCTTCATCCGCTCGACCAGCCAGCCCAGCGCCGACTTGTCTCCCAGCATGCCAATTCCACGCACGGCCATGGCAGCGGTGGAGGGCGATTTCATCAGACCACCCATCCAGGTGCGAACGTCGTTTTCGGGTCCGGCTTTGACCAGCGCACGCATGGCGACCACCGCGTCAGTGCCGCCAGCGGTTGCGATTCTCGCGAGTTCCTGCCGCGCGAGATCGCCAGCCCCCAATTCGACGAGCGCCCATGAGGCCCATAGCCGGACGGGCCCGTCTTCGTGATCAAGCGCAGCTTGGATCTCCCGTTCCAAATCGAAGCACCGGAGCTGGCCCGCAAGACGCAAGGCAGCGGCACGCACTTTTGAATCGTGGTCTTTGATCAGCCGGGCCAAAGTTTGGCCCGGGTTAACGTTGTGTGCGAGACATGACGAAATGGCGAGGAACCGGATCAAGGCATCCTGGCCCCCGATCCAATTGCGCACATACGGGCCAATGGTCGCAGGTTTGTGCGATGCCAGCGCGCCGACCAGACCCTTGGCATCATCGGCCGCCAATCGTGCGAACTCGACCGCCTGTTCCACCCTTTTGCCATCATCCAGTTCCAGTGCCATCCATGCGAAGGCGAAGAGCTCTCCCTTCTCCGGAAAATTCTCGTACTGCTCGCTCAACAGCGGCCACGCGGCGGCGCCCGCGATTCGGAGTCCGTCGAGATTTATCTCCAAGCGTTCGTCGATCTCAGCGACGACCTTGGCATCGGGGGGATCCTCGGCGGACCAGCTGTCACGCTGCGCCCAAAGAAAGGCGACGAGTTCCGCGTGCTGGCGCACGACCTCCCTCGCAATGCGAAGCGGGCGTGCCCCTTCTGTATTCGACGAGGTCCGCATCAGTTCAGGTTGATCGAGCCGCCGCGAATGCGCTGCGCACCACTGGCATGGCTGGTGATCTGAGCACCACGAATGGTGATGCGGCCGTCTGCTTCCATCAGGATCGTCGCCTTGCCACATCGCAGTTCAAGGCGGTCCGCGGCGGTGACCTGCACGCGCTGTTCATCCCGGATCACCGGCAGAGCCATTTTGGCGCGGTCAGGCTCAACAATGCGGCCAACGATCAGAGGTTTGCGCGGGTCGCCTTCCTGAAACAGCAGGGCCACCTCACAGCCAATCATGTCCGACGACAATTCGCACAGGCTGCGAGCAGGCAATGCCGTCTTCTCCGGATTGCCAGGAAAAACGACTAAGGGGGACTCCTCTCCGAAACCCAGGAAGGCGCCGATCACCACGCCCTCGATCTTGTGCCTGACATTGCTCATCGTGCCCTCAATTCTCGTTGATCTTCGAGCCCTTGATGATCACATCACTCGACGCCTTGATGTTGATCGTGCCCGAGCCCTTCACGGTAATATCCTTGCCCTCGATGATGATCGTGCCGTCTTTCTTCATCACGATCTGCGCGCTACCCGACTTCAGCGTGATGCTGTCCTTGGCGTCGAGCGTGAAGTTCTTGCCGACGTCGATAACGCCGCTCTCGCCGATGTCGATCTTACTCCCTTTGGCGATCTTGAGCAGATGCCCGCCACCAACGTCGGTGCTGTCGTTCGACTTGATATTGGCGACGCGGGAGGCGCCGATATCCGTGGCCTGCGAGGCTGCGATCGCCACAGTCTGTCCCGCACCGATGCTGATGCCCTGATCGGCGCCGATGGTCCAGGTATCACTCGTGCCTATGCTGTGCGTCTGGCTAATGCCCACGCTGACCGACCTTGTCGCGCCGATCGTGTTTGTTTGCGCCGCGCCTACGGTTCGCACCTCCGCGGCGCCGACCGTATCGATACGGGCGGCCCCCACCGTGATCGTCTGGACAATTCCCACCGTCTGCGAATGGTTGGCGTCGATGTTTTCCGTCGAATTCGCCACAACGTGGATGGTCTCGTTGGATCCGACTGTCAGTGACCGGTTCGCACCCACCGTCTCGGTGTCGTTCGAGCCGATGTTTGTTGTCTGGTCTACGCCGACCTTCACTGTTTTGTTATTGCCGACGTCCTCGTCTAGGTTGTGACCAACCGAGTGCTTAGCGTCGTGGTCGATACGGTCCGACTGGTCGTGCTGGACCAGCTTGTTGCGGTTGTGCTTGATCAGAAGGTGATGGTCCTTCTGCGCCTGGAAATTGACCAGCTCGGAGCCGGCCTTGTCCTCGAACATCAGTTCGTTGTAGCCGCCGCCACCTTTCGATGAATCGGATTTCCATCCGGATTGTGTGGCGTTGCCGGGAAGTCCGTAGGGCGGCATCTGCGCGGCGTTGTAGACCCTGCCGGTAATGATCGGAAGGTCGGGATCGCCTTCGATGAAGTCGACGATGACCTCCTGCCCGATGCGCGGTATCTGGATAAAACCCCAGCCGCTTCCGGCCCAGGTCTGCGAAACCCGCACGAAGCAGGAACTGTTCTGGTCCTTTTTGCCCAGCCGGTCCCAATGAAACTGGACCTTCACCCGCGCATATTTGTCGGTGAATATCTCCTCGCCGGACGGACCGACCACCGTGGCCGTCTGGGGACCGCGCATGATTGGCCATGTCGTGACTCGCGGCGGACGATAGGGCAAGGCCGTGGGTGCCACGCCAAGGACCACCTTGAAGTTCTCGCTCTCGACATCCGCATGGGCTCTGTAGCCCGGGTCGAACAGTCTGTATTCGGCGCTCACCACCAGATACTCTCGGTTCTGGTCTTCGCGCGGGAAGCCGTCCAGCTTGAAAGTGCAGCCTGAATACAGGCCGCGCACGGTTCCAACAGCGGCGATGCGCTGGTGCACCGCCTGGATTTCCTCGCGCCGGATCGCCGCTAGGGTGTCGCCGCGGCCCACTTCCAGATGCGCGCCGGGCTGCCGGTAATTCTCCCCCGCGGCCAGCTTGTGACTGAACGGCTGGGCCGATTTGGCCATCAGGTCGGCGCCCGGTTTCCTGAAATCATAATCGGTATGGACATAGGAGCCCGGCCGCACCGAGCTGCCCGGGATCCATTCGGTGATATATTCGACATCACGCCGGGAGCCCTGCCCCTCAAAGTGGTAAGGCACTTTTTCATAGCCCGGCGCTGGCTTCAGCTTGCCCATCGCATCGGCCAGCACAAGAGTGTGCTTGCCCTCGCCATGCTCGAAGAAATACAAGATGCCTTCATGCTCGAGCAGCCGCTGCACGAAGTCGAGATCGCTCTCGTCGTACTGGACGCAGTACTCGCGCGGCGGATAGGACCCTTGCAGGCGCTTCTCGAATCTTGCCGTGCTGTATTTCGAAAATACCTCTTCGACGATTTCGATGACGCTCATGTTCTGGAAAATGCGGCAGTCGGTCGTATTGCCGAGAAACCAGAGCCATGGCCGGACGACTGCTTCGTAATAGGCCAGCCGATCCTCGATCCGGGTGAGGCGAAAGTCCGACACGATGCCGCTGAACCAGCGCTGGGGGTCGGCTTCACCTTCGATGGAGACGGGGCCACCCAGCATTTTCAGCGGATCAATATCGGGGCTGGGGCTTACGAACCCGACCGTATAGGCCAGACAACGACTGATCTCATCTCGCCCGACGAGATGTGTGAAGGTCAACAGCTCAGCGCCAACTGGCGTTTGCACCACCGTGGCACGTTGTTCAATCGGCATGGGTCGTGCCCCTCCTCGGCCTGGCCGCCAGCGTGGTGGATTCGAAATCCAAATCAGGAACTCGAAATCACATCTAACCTCGATGAGTGCCAGTCCATGTCGAGCGTAACACATGTTGTTGTGCTGGCCAAAGAGGACCATGAAGCGCCGCCCGGCCCTGCGCTACCAAGAATTCGCTCGCTGCGTTGCGCCAAACGTTATGCGAATTTGGGGTTAGCCACGCTAAAAACATGGAGTATCGTGTCGGCAAGGCCGCCAGCGATCACACAGGCGATTTTCGCATGTTAATCAGTCTGCAGATCAGCAATGTCGATGCCCTGCCCACTGGCGTGGCGCCTGGCTACCGATCGCGTAATCGCAGCTTCAAGATCGGCCGCGAACATTGCGACTGGATCTTGCCTGATCCTGACAAGTTCATCTCAGGCCGGCATTGCCAAATCCGATACGAGGCAGGCGCGTTTTGGCTGCACGACATTTCGCGCAATGGCACTTTCATCAATGGATCGAGCCAACGCATCACCGGTCCGCACCGGCTGGACCACGGCGACAGGCTCCTGGTCGGCCGCTACGTCATCTTTGTATCGATTGACGACGAGCATGCAACGCCAAGTCATCCGGAGGCCGACCGAGGTTCGACGCAACGACACATGCCGGTCGCGGCCGATCGGCTGCTTGATTCCGGAGGCGAGCCTCTCTTCAGTTCGGCAGAGCGATGGCTCGGGCAAGCACCGCCATCGACATCGTCGCTGCCTAGGGCCGTCCCCTCGACGACAGACGAGGTGCTGCGGGAAATTGCAATTGGCGCAGGCATCTCGCCGGAATTGTTCCAATTGCGTGATCCGCATGAAGTCGCTGCCGAAATCGGCGCAGTGCTTCGCACGGTGGTCGACCAACTCGCCATGCTGCTGAAGGCACGTGCGGCTGCAAAGACATTGGCCAAGAGCCCACACCGAACGATGATAAGCTCCGCTGAAAACAATCCCCTTAAATTTGTCCCGGGGACCGACGACATACTCGAAATCATGTTCGCGCGGCGCAGGGCTGGCTATCTCGATGCCAGGCGCAGCGTCGAGGACGCGTTCCGCGATCTCAAGGCGCACGAATTTGCCACCTATGCCGCCATGCAAGCTGCACTCTCGCGACTGCTTGACGACCTGTCGCCGGAAGCAATCGGCAAAAAACTCCCGCCGACATCGTTTACCTCGAAGAAGGCCCAAGCGTGGGACGCTTTTGTCGGCACATGGCGGAGCATGGAGGAAGCCCACGAAAACGGCATGCTGGATATATTCTTGGCCTATTTCAGCGAGGCGTATGCCAAAGCCGACAAGCACAAATAGACCTGCGCAACATACTGCACCGCTGTAGCTGACGAAGAAAAGAGCGTCGGCGCACCGCATCATGTTCCAATCGACAACATCTGGGACTACGATCACATACGACAGTTCGCCAAGCGGGTAAGCCTGATTGACCTGGGGGTCTGCGGCAAATGTCACATTGCGGCACCATACTTTCTTGTAGCTCCGGACCGCCTTGCCGGAAGGACCATTGCCTGCCCTATCCAGCCAGGAAAGATCTGGCGCCTCTCGCACGCGAGCGCGGACACTGCACGGCAGCGGCATATCGGCGATGAGCTCGAAGGACGATCCTTTCGGCCCGGTCGGCAAGACCGTCATCCGCACCAATCCACGACGCGGGCAGAATGCGAAACCAGCCGCAAACGAACCGATTGCGAAGACCGTCGCGCCCCCGCATGTCAAGGAATCGACAGTTTTCGATCCTGACATAGGTCGGCATATGCCGCCGGACTGGACATCCGGAACCATTCTTTATCAGGGAGCATCGTCCAGTACAGCGGCCAGAGCCGAGGCCGCCGGGTCAAGGCCGAGCATTCAGCAGGAGGTGCTGCTCGGCGCCGCAGACACGGTAAAATATTCGACGGCAAATCCGATCCTCGCTGGGTCAGCACCGTTGCTCGTCCTGTTCGGGCATCTCAGGCTCGTGCCAGTCGAAAGACAGGCGGCGCCATTGGCCGAACATATCGCCGATGCGATCGAGAGGTTCGACTGGACGCTGGAGAAGTCAGGGGTTCCCGAAGAGGATGCGCGGATCGCGAAGTTTGCCCTTTGCGAAACGGCCGACGATCTTGTGGGCAACCTGCCTTGGGCCGGCGAGGACACTTGGGCACAGCACAGTATGCTGTCGCGGTTCTTTCACATCGAGCCCACCGGCGCCGGCTTTTACGAAGCACTGAACAAGGTGCTGGCCAATCCTGAGCCACACTTAGACCTGCTCGAGCTGATGCATGTCTGCCTATCCCTGGGATTTGAGGGCCAGTATCGTGGCCTGGCGCGCGACGATACCAGTCTCGAACGTGTGCGGCGCGACGTCTACGAGACGCTTCGCTACTTCAGGGCCCGCGCCGGAGAGGACATCTCCCCCCGCTGGCAAGGCATGGCCGCTATGATGGTGCCGTCTTCGACCCGCCTGCCGCTCTGGGGTGTGGCTGCAGCGGCGTCAGCCCTGGTGACGGCCGCGTTCTTCACGTTGCGGGCGTTCATGACCGATGAAGGCGATGCTGCAGCCAGACAATTGCTGGCGCTCAATCCCTCGACGCCTGTGACGATCGAGCGCGCCAGTGTGGAACCCCCACTTGCCAAACCGTTGACAGCCGCCTCGCCTGCCGTGACCGGCCAGATCGACCGCATCCGCTCAGCACTGTCCACGCAAGTCGAGCGCGGCGGGATGACCATCGGCACAAAAGGCGACTTCATCGTAGTGGAGATCAACAATCAATTGTTGTTTCAGTCAGGCAAGACCGAAGTGAAGCCCGAGTTTCTGCCACTGGCCACACAGATTGCCGCAGCCCTTGAGCACGAGCCAGGGCCAATCACGATCGTTGGCCACACGGATAATGTGAAACCACGGAAATCAAGCACGTTCAAATCGAATTTTGACCTTTCGGTCGCCCGCGCGAAGGCTGTTGAGACAATGATCGCCGCGAAGCTTAGCGATCCCTCGCGAGTAACCGCCGAGGGCAAGGGCGAAGATGAGCCAATTGCCGACAATGCGACGTCCGAGGGCCGCGCCAAGAACCGCCGTGTCGACGTGATGATCCCCAAGGAGGAAACGCTGTGAACACCGCCGGTGGGAAACGCCAATGATGCGTTGGCTGCCGCGGATATTCAGCACGGCCGCGTTGGCCGGTTTTGCGGCGGCGATCTGGTTTGCTGGACCTTTGATCCGCTTCGCCGATATCCGGCCGCTGGGACCTGTCTGGTTGCGTGCGACAATCATCGGCACGATCGTGGCGACCGCGGCCCTCGTTTACGCAGTGCGCTTCTGGCATGTGAGAAGGGCGCAAAAAGCGCTCGAGACGGTCATTGCCCGCAACGACGGGCGCAATGACGATTCACCGGTGCTTGAGGCGCGCATGAGTGAGGCCATCGCAGCACTCAAGCGCTCGAGCGGCAAGCGCAATTTCCTTTACGATATTCCCTGGTACATCGTCATTGGCCCGCCGGGCGCCGGCAAGACGACGGCACTGGTCAATTCGGGTCTGAATTTTCCGCTTGCCGGTTCAGGAGACGCCCAGCCGGTGGCCGGTGTTGGCGGCACCCGCTCCTGCGACTGGTGGTTTACCGAAAAGGCTGTGCTGATCGACACGGCGGGACGCTACACCACGCAGGATTCCAATGCTGGAAGCGACAGCAAGAGCTGGCTTGCGTTTTTGTCACTGCTCAAGAAACACCGCACCAGACAACCGATCAACGGGGTTATCTTGGCCATCAGCCTTGCCGATCTCATCAGCCTCGATGACCAGCAGCTTGACGCCCATGTCGTCGAAATACGCAGTCGCCTGAGGGAGATCCACGAGACCCTGAAAATCCAGTTTCCGGTGTACCTGCTTTTCACCAAGGCCGATCTTGTTGCCGGCTTCATGGATTATTTCGGCAGTTTCGAGGAGCCGCGCAGGCGCAAGGTCTGGGGCGCGACATTCCAGACCACAGACCGCAACAAGAACATGGCCGGTGAGGCTCCGGCTGAATTCGATGCACTGGCGAACCGCTTGGCGGACGAGATGCCTGATCGCCTGCAGGAAGAGCCTGATCCGGTCTCGCGCATAGCGATCTTTGGCTTTCCGGCCCAGTTTTACGCGCTCAAGGGCCGAATTGCCAATTTCGTGACCAGCCTGTTCGATCCGGTCCGTAGCCAAGTGAACATCAGCTTGCGTGGGCTCTACTTCTCGTCGGGGACCCAAGAGGGAACGCCGATTGATCAGGTATTGGGCGCAATCGGCCGCAGTTTCGGGAACAATTCCCGCCCCCACCTGTCCGGGACCGGCAAGAGCTTCTTTTTGCACGATCTCCTGACTGATGTCATTTTCGCCGAATCCGGATGGGTTTCGTTTGACCGAGCGAGCGAAAGGCGGGCAGCGGCCCTCAGATATGGCGGCTTTGGCATCCTAGCCTTGATCACTGCAGCGGCCCTTGGCGCGCTCGGGATGAGCTTCATGGCCAACCGCTCGCTGATTGCCTCCACGACGCAGGCGACGAGCCAATATCGCGAGACAGCCGACGCTCTGCTCAAAAGCACGACGGTCACCGATGTCGACCTTGAAAACGTCATCGGGCCGCTCGACCAGTTGCGCAATATGCCGGCCGGTTTTGAAACCAGTGACTTACCGACCCCGATCGAGGAAACGGTCGGCCTTAGCCAGCGGGAAAGGCTTCTTTCGGCATCGACAACGGCCTACCGGCAAGCACTGGAACGAATGTTGCGGTCGCGTCTGCTTGTTCAGGCGGAGCGGACCGTCCAGGCGACGATGGCTGAGCCCGCCGCGCTCTACGAACCGCTCAAGATCTACCTGATGCTCGGCGGCAAGGCACCCAAGGTCGATGACGCATTGATCATCTCCTGGATGAAGCAGGATTGGGAACAGAACCGGTATCCAGGCGAGAGCAACCGCGAAGGACGCGCGCAGCTCGAAAAGCACCTGCGCGCCATGCTTGCGTTGGACGATGCCTATGATCCGGTTTTCGAACTCAACCAGCCGCTTGTGGAAGCCGCCCAACGTTCACTCGGGCGCATGAGCCTTACCGATCGTGCGTCCGCATTGATCAAGTCGGCGGTGTACGCGGCTGCGCTGGACGATTTTTCTGTTTCGCAAAAAGGCGGGCCGGAAGCGCAGCTTGTGTTCGAGCGCGTCGATGGCGGCGATCTGTCGAAGCTCCGTATTCCCGGTCTCTACACCCATGCCGGATTCAACAACTTCTATCTCGGACAGCTTTCGCGCATTGCGCAGACACTCGTCGACGACCAGTGGGTCCTGGGCGGTGGCGGCGAGCAAGGCGGGATCGATCAGGAGTTGCTCCAGCTCGGCCCCGAACTTCTCGATCGCTACGGCAAGGAGTTCGCAGCCGCGTGGAACAGCGTTCTCGATGGTTTGAAATTCAAAGCCATGCTGAACGACAAGCCGAACTATGTCGCGCTTTCCGCCGTTGCCTCACCAAGCTCGCCGATCGAACAGCTTTTTACCGCGATTGCCGAGGAAACAGCCCTGGCGCGCGACCCTGTCTCCGGCGAAGACTCGGGCACTGGGGTGAAAGCCGGCACCCTCATGCGCCAGTACCAGGATGTCGCGGACATGGCCAAGGGCCTGGCTCGCATCGGCATTCAAATTAGCTCCGCAAAGTCGCAAAGCCGTGCCGGTACGGGGTCCGCGAAATTTCAAAGCCAGAGCCCTGGGGCAAACATCGAAGCGCAGTTCAGGTCCCTCCAGGCTCTGGTAAGCGGTCCTTTTGGACACCGACCCATCGATGCGCTGACCCAGAATTTTCGCGACATCCACCAGAGTCTGCAACTGGCAAGCGAGGTCCCCTCGCAGACGGAACGTGTCAACGCCAACCTGCAGCTGCAGATAGCCACCCTTCGCGCCAATGCATCGCGTCTGCCCAAGCAACTCGGCAGAATGGTCAACGCAACTGCAGACGAATTTGAGGGCAACGCGGCTGAAATTTCCTTGACGAATTTGAACGAGATGCTCGACCAGGCCGTCACGCAGCCCTGCGAGAAGGCGGTCAACGGCCGCTACCCCTTCGCCGGCGATGGTACCGAGGATATTCCGATGGCTGACTTCGCCAAGTTGTTCTCTCCAGGCGGCCTGATGGACAGGTTCTTCGCACAAAACCTTGCTTCCTTGATCGACATGAGCGGCCAGGACTGGAGCTGGAACCGGGATGCGCGCTTTGGGCGCGACTTGTCGAAGTCGACGCTGAAAAACTTTCAGCTGGCTGCTGAAATCCGCGGCGCATTTTTCCCGTCGGGTGGGTCAATGCCGTCGGTCAACCTGACCTTTACCCCGTTCTCGCTGAACGGTGATGCAGATACTGCGGTGCTCGACGTCGATGGCCAGATCGTCCAGAGCAACCAGGCTGGCAACACCCCAAGCACTGTGTCCTGGCCGACCGATGCAGCCTCGAGATCCGCCAGTCTGAGGGTGATGCCGGAAATGCCGGGCCGCGAATCCGCAATCAGGTTCGAAGGGCCGTGGTCGCTCAAGAGGTTGCTGGACAAGGCGACGATCACCAGCAAAGACGACACTGTGGAGGCGCGCTTCGTAATCGGCGGACGCGACGTCAGCTATACGATCCAGACCGGTTCCGGAGCCAGCCCCTTCTTCCTTCCCGCACTTTCTGCATTCAGCTGTCCGAAGGCGTTTTGAGAGGATTTGAACCTCATCTGGTGCAACTAGGGCGCCAAAAGCTGCTGCGATCACGGATTGTCCTTCCCTCGGTGAAGTCGCATCGGAGTGAACTCTGGGATAAAGCGCATTTGCCGGTAGTGGGTCAGTTTGAAATCAACCGCCGCGCTTTTTGCCGGGTCAGTTCTTCGGCATTTGGGGTGGCACAAGTTGAATGTAGGGCGTCGTCGGTTCCTTATCAGAGCGAATGCGGCTGGGGGCCGGCTTCCCGTGTTTGCCGAGCGACCTAATGTATTGATAGAGCGATTGCATATCGCTCTCCTCCATCGCTCGAAGATTGTACCAAGGCATCGGTGGAGACGTTCTAATGCGCTTCAGCATCCCTACAAATCCACGTTCGGTCATTACCGAAGCATCTATCCGAAGATTGGTCGCATAGGTCGTGCCCAGGGGCCGCGCCAACCGACCGAGTTGCCCATTAAAGCCTTTTCAGGATCAATCTTGCCTTCTGTTTCGCTGTAGCCTTCGGTATGGCAATCGTGACACCCGCCGATGATTGATACCTGCAACCCTCGTTCGACCGATACTTCGCCTTGAGCGAAGGCTGCAATTGGGGTCGTGAGACCGGCTAACAGGAAAAACAGGCTTGTGACGCGCATCCTTCCCTCCCATGCGTTCCGCTAAGCATATATGAGCCAACGTCCGAAGGCGACGGCTAGCTTGAAAGGCTCTTTTTGTAAGGGCCGCAAACAGCCGGTTTCTCGCCTTCCTTCGCTTCGATTAGCGCAACGATGTCACTGATCTCCCAAAGCTTGCCAGTCCGCCAGCGGCCATCGCCGAGGTTATGCGAAGCGCAGCATGGATGCGGACGAAGTTGTAATACGTGAAGTGCAGAGCCACGGCGTTGGCGTGAGCCTCCACTTTTTTGAGAAGCCGTTGGTCAGGCGCGTGAAGCGGCGCATATGCATCCGCATGGTGAGGTACTGACGCTCGGCAAATGACGTGCTGACGTGTTTGATGTCTGGGTTGACTTCGATCCGTTGTTTCTGTGCATCAGCGCATTCGGCGGGGCTGTAACGGCCCTTTCCGCCATGCCGACCATGAGGCGTTGAGGATTGCGTAGTAGTGTTTCGGCCAGCGCGCCGCGAAGCGTCAGCCCGGCATAGAGGACTCCGAACCGTCCACCCGCGCTGTCAAAACGGGTCGTTGGTGCCACGCCTCGTCCCGGGCCAAAAAATGGGGTCGAGCCAAGATCGGTGAATACGGTGCAACACCTGACCGGCTTCTATGTCGTCAATAGGAAGCGAGATATCGTCAAGCCAATCAGGAGGAGGAGGCGCCTGACCGGGTGGACCGCGGCGCGCGGCTCGATCCACGGAGATCACGCAAAGCCATCCACAGCCTCACTGCGTAGAATGCGCAGAACTGAATCCGCCTCGCCCGCCCTTAACGCCTCCAGTGGCGTGCGCTCTCCGAGCACGGAGTCGGGGCGAGCAAGAAGTCCAGCGCCATCCACGGTCCGGCTGAAGTGTAGGCCCGCACAACGTTCGCGATGCCGGGGACCACATCCGTTTCGTCAAATTGGCAAGCAGGATATCGCCAGTCGCTCCCCTGCCGAACGGCAAGCAATGACCCGGCTCGCCGGCGCTTGTCCACTGCCTGCCGCGAGATGCCGAGCGGCCGCCCGGCGTCCTCGGCCGACAAGATGCCGCCCGCAGCTCGATCAGAATCTTGCGATGTTCGACGTTTCTTGCCAGGGCGGGGACCAGTCGGTCGAGCTCTATGACGGCTGACTCGACGACGTCCGACTGGTTGAGAGGCCGGGCGAGCGAACCGGCATCGGTCGGGGCCGACAATGCGTCAGAGAGAACCTTTGGCGAGGCAGTGGCTGCATGCGCTCAAGCGCCGATGTGCGCGTCGAAGAAACACTGCCTGCAGACTATCAGACCCGATAATACGTTTGTTTAGCGCTGGCCGAGCCATGGTGATCTCGCTGGGTGACATCAGGAATATATAGAAACGACGTTGCCTCCATCAACCAGCCGGATGTCACGGGTGAGGATCGATACTTTGGCATATACCGTGCCTCCTGTTTCTATGCCGGCGTCGGCCATGTGCGCTGGGTTGCACGCCGCTCGCTCGGATCCTGAAAGAAGTCGGGTCCACGGCAGTGGCATCCAGGTGGTCTTCTCTGGCGCCAATGATGGGGAGATCACATGACGTCATTCCGCACAATTCTCGGGTACTGACAGCTGCCTGCTTGGTTGTGAGATGAGCGGGAACGCTTAGGCACCGGCAAGCTGTGACAGACGGGGAGATCGCAGTATGCGCAGTTGAGCAGGCAACGGAGCGCAGTTGCGCCCTCAAATCATCTCTTGAGCTCTTTCTCGTGGTGACCCGCCACAACGGCCACGCGCTCAACGCTAGATTTCGATATTTTAATATTCGAGCCTGTGGCAAAGTGGCGCCAGCGAGCGCCTGAGAGTGCGCTGCAGAGGACGCTTCGAGAAGCGCTTGGTGGCAAGTTGAGCGATGTCGCTCTTTCCTTTGAAAGTTTCGGCGTGAGCCACAATGGCTGTGTCCGTGAGCACAATGAAGACAACTATCTGGTCGAGCCGCGAACCGGCCTGTGGGTGGTGGCCGACGGAATGGGTGGGCATGAAGCCGGAGAGGTTGCTTCAGCCAGCATCGTCGATCATCTGGCCACGATCGGCATTGCCAGTTCCGCCCCGGATCTTCGTGCACGCTTCGAGGACAGGCTGAGCCGTGCCAACGCCGAGATCCGCAGGATCTCCGAGTCCCGCGGCATAACCATCGGCTCCACCGTTGCCGCCCTGTTGGCGAGGGATGGGCGATTTGCCTGCCTATGGGCGGGCGACAGCCGGGTTTATCTGATCCGCAACGGCTCGATCTCACAGATCTCGAAGGACCACACCGAAGTTCAGGAACTTCTCGACCGCGGCATGATCAGCGCAGCCGAGGCGCTCACCTGGCCGCGCCGCAATGTCATCACGCATGCGGTAGGCGTCAGCGACGAAATCGTCATCGATTTCCAGCAAGGCGAAATCATGCCGGGAGACATCTTTGTGTTGTGCACCGATGGGCTGACGGCGCATCTGACCGATGCCGAGATCGGCGCCGCGGTTGTGACTGCGACACCTCAGGCGGCCTGTGAGGCTCTGCTGAAAACGGTGCTGGAGCGAGGCGGGACAGACAATGTCACGATTGTGCTGGTAAAATTCGCAAACAGAAGCAATGGACACCCCCCCTACCCTGATCTGTCCAGAGCAGAGGGTTGAGGCCGATGAGCGCCGACGACAAGACGCGAATATCGCCGCAGCTGGCCAACACCGCCGTCGGCACGCAGCTCAGCGGCATCTACGAACTTGACGAGCGGATCGCATTCGGCGGCATGGGTGAGGTCTACCGCGGACACAACATCCAGACTGGCGACCATGTCGCGATCAAGATCGTCCTGCCCGAATTTGCCCGCGACCCGACGATCTTGTCCTTGTTCCGCAAGGAAGCGTCGATCCTCAATCACCTCTCGCATGATGCGGTCGTGAGATATCACGTCTTCACCATCGACCCCGGGATCGGTCGTCCTTACCTTGCGATGGAATTTGTCGATGGCGAGTCGCTTTACGACATCATCCGACGTGGCCCGATGCCGACTGAAGAGGTACGCAAGCTCTGCCATCGCCTCACGTCGGGTCTGAGCGCCGTGCATGAAGCGGGAGCAATTCACCGCGATCTCTCCCCGGACAACATCATCTTGCCGGGAGGTCGGGTCGATCGCGCCAAGATCATCGATTTCGGAATCGCGCGATCGGCGACCGTCGGCGGTGAGACCCTGATCGGCGGAAAATTCGCGGGAAAGTACAACTACGTTTCCCCCGAACAGCTTGGGCTATACAGCGGCGATGTCAGCGAGCAGTCCGACATCTACAGCCTGGGGCTGGTGCTGGTTGCCGCCCTGCGCGGCAAGCCGATCGACATGAGCGGGTCGCAATTCGAGATCATCGAAAAGCGCCGGACCGTGCCCGACCTGTCCGACATCGACGACGATTTTCGCGGCATTGTTGAAGCCATGCTGCAGCCGGATCCGCGAGACCGCCCAGTGAGCATGGCGGAAATCGCCAGGATGACGCGTGACGAGGACGAAGGGACAACGCCGCCGACGTTCATCCCAAACCGCGACAGGCCGGGTCTGCCACGAGCGGGGCAAACGCTTGCGCCCGATCTGAAGGCCTCGTCCCCGCCGTCCAATGTCTTGGGCCACGACGCGCCTTTGGCAGGCTCGGGCGGGCAGCGCTTTGTCCCGCATGTCCGGCCAGCGCTTTTGTCCGAACCGCGGGCCTCACCGATCGCCGCGCCGCCACGTGCGGTCGTGGGCGCTGTTCCTGGAAGGTCCTCAAAGACGCGAACCATCGCAATCTCTGCCTTCGCGGCATTGGCTCTCGCCTCGGTTGCCGGCCTTTATTTCAGCGGCTTTACAACGCCCACCGCGCCGAGCGCCAGCAAGACCTCGCTTTTCGCGCCAGAGCCACCACAGCCTGCACCCCAAGCAACAATGCCTGTCCCCGAAGCATCGATTCCTGAGGCAGAGGCGTCAAAGCCGCTGGCGACGGACAATGATGCGGACTCCCCTGAGCCGCCACAGGAAGTTCCAGCCCCAAAGCCGCAAACGGAGGCTACATTAGCGCCAGCTGAGAATCAGGCGGAGGCCGCAGTTCGAATGCCGCCGCCGGCAGCGTCGCCCAAGATGCTCCCGAAACCCGAGGAAACGTCGAAGCCGTCGGCAAGTGCGGCGCAACCGCCGGCCGAAAACGCAACGCCATCAGTTCAGCCCGATACGCCCCCGCCACCTGCCAAAATTGCTCCCGCCCTCCCGCCGGTCGAAAAAGCTCCGACGGCGCCCGCGACCCAGTCAGGTGCCGCGGCGAGCCAGAAGCCTGAACATCAGGCAAGCCACCAGGCGGAGGCGAAACCGGCCACGCCCGCCCCCAAACCGGCTGCAGACCAGGCAGATGCGACGAACGCACAGGAGCAGCAGGCCGACCTCCCGCCGGCCATACACCAGGCAAGCCGGCCGGCGAAGGCGATACCAGCAGCGCCCGTTCCAGAGCCGGCTGCACGCCAGGCGGATGCGACGAGGGCAAAGGAGCAGCAGGCCGACCTGCCGGCGGCCAGAGAACCAGACCAGGCCATTGTCGCCCTGAACCTGCCTAAGCCAGAAGTTGCCCCGGTAATCGACGATATAGCGCAACGTGTCTCGTGGGTTCGCGACTTCAGCGGCGGCGACTGTTTCTACGCCGCCGTGACTTCGATAACCGACAAGACCGCTGCCATCGAAGGATTTGGAACCGCGGTCCAGCCCTTCGAGCAGATGCTGGCTGATTTCCAGGCAAAGTTCCACGTTGAGCCGGACATCAACGTGCGCCTCATTGAGCCGAGCCAGTGCGAAGTCACCAATTTCCTGCGCTTTCTGGGGCAGACTGCTGGCGAAAAGCCGCAGCTTGTTCTCGATCGAACATCGGTGCCGAACGGTACGCCGATCAGCGGTACGCTGGTGACGCGTGGCGGGCTCATTTCCAGCGTGCTGCTGATCGACCACAAAGGCATGATGTTCAACCTCGACGACCGCATGGTCGTACAATCGGACAAGGCTACCTTCAGCATCCCGATCAGTCTCGGCGCCGCCGACAGGGCTGCAGGCAAGGCCGTGCCGCAGATCATCATGGTGATTACCGGGCCCCAGGATATCCAGGCGGCTGCGTTCTCCACGCCAGTGCCAGCCTCGCGGCTGTTGCCCAAAATCCTCGAGGAAATCGAGACCAACGCTCAGTTCTCGGCCAGTGCCAAATATTTCCGGCTCGGCGGGTAGTATGGGCGTGCAATGGAACTCTGCCGCTCGCGTTTGCCCCGCTCGTCTGACGGCCTGCCCGTAAAGCAGCGCCATCGGTTTCGAGCCTTGCTTGTCTTGACAGGCCGCATGAGGCTTGCGGTCGTTTCGGGCGCGGCACTCCTAGCCGTGCTCTCATGCAACGAAGCGCGCGCCGAATTCACGGTGTGCAATCAGACGCTCGACGTCGTCAACCTCGCCGTGGGCCAGGAGGTCGACAATGCCGACCAGACCGATGGCTGGTGGACCATCGGCGCAAATCAGTGCGTGAACGTCATCCGCGAGGAACTGGCGAACCGCTACATCTACCTCTACGCCACTGACGTTTTCGGCCACGCCATCCTGACCGGATCGACCGAAATGTGCATTGAGCGGCGACGTTTCTCGATACGTGGCATCGACGAATGCTGGCAGCGCGGCCATATTGCCGCGCGATTTGTTGAAGTCGATACGCTTGAACAGGTGCGGTGGACATTTTTCCTGACCGGAAGCAGTCCGTGACGCACGCTATCGACACCAGCTTCAAGGAAAAGAAGCAAGCACGCGCTGCCCTTCGCCGGCGCACGTTTTGGCGCAGGCTTCTTGCCGGCTTCGCCACGGTTTTCCTGTGTTCGATTGCCGCCGGCTTCTATCTCACCGCAGACTATTGGTCGTTTGGCGACGAAGACGAGGAGCTGCATGCGGTCGAAGGAGCCGACGATGTGCCCGCTGATGCCTCTGTTTATGTGCCTGCCATTATCGGCCTGGCGGGGGACCCGATGTGGATCACGCTCGCACCCGATTCCGGCGCCGCAACGAAAGGCCGCGTTGTTCCGCGCCCGGCCGAACTCGAGCAGGCCGGGGTTTCGCCACAGCTCGAGATTTTGTCCGACGTCATGCTTAGCGCCAGCGAGAAATTCATGACCACCATACCGTCGACGCAGGAGGATTTTGCATTCTTCCAGGCGCAGCGAAAGACGGCTCCAGCAGCCTCCAGCGATCTGCAGAACAATCTTCAGCCATTTCCTGCCCCGGATGAACCCGCGCCTGCTGCCGATCAACTGGCCGAAGCCGACGACCCGGAGGCCGGCTGGGGTGAAACAATCGATGCAGGCGATGCAGCTCTTCCGGCGTTCCACAAGACCCAGATCGAAAACAACACCAGCGTCGCAACTGTGACGAACGAATATCAGCGGTTTGAGGCGACGGAAGACACGTTCGTGAAGATCCTCAACGATCGCAGTCTGGATAGCGTTGCGCTCGATGCACATTTCTCCGCCGACGACGCCAAGCAGGCAGGCGAGGCGCTGAAGGCCCTCTTCGGCCGGGACGGCCTGGAACCGGGCTATGTCGTGGCCATGCGTGGATACCGGCCCAACCGCGAGACGACAACGATGTCCCTCATGCAGGTGTCGATCTACGCCAAGAACGTCTTTGTCGGTACGCTGACGCGTAATGCCGCGGGCGTGTTGGTATCGGGCGTTGACCCTTGGGTACGCGAAGATCTGTTCAACTACTCGGGCGCGCCGGCGGAAGGCGGCCACAAAAGGCAGTATCGTCTGCTCGACGCGATCTACTCGACTGCGGCACGCAACAGCGTTCCAACCGGCGTGATCGGCGAAGCCATCATGTATCTGTCGAGAGGACAGGATCTGGATGCCTTTGCAAGCGAGGACCAGCGTCTTGTGCTGATCTATTCTCAGACGCCGCGCGGCAAGGACGAAGGCGCCGGCCGCGTGCTGTATGTTGGTGTCCAGGGCACGACAAAAAGTCTCGACTGTTTCGTCTTCCAGCAGGGTGATGGCCAGTTTGCATGCGTGACAGGCGACGATCAGGTCCGTTCGCTGACGGTCACCAATGGCATGGTCACACCGGTCAACGGGGTCTTGACCTCGACCTTCGGGCCGCGCAAGCATCCAATTCTAGGCACCGTTCGCATCCACAAGGGCGTCGACTGGGCGGCGCCGGTCGGCACGCCGATCGCAGCCGCCTTCGATGGCGAAATCAGCTTCCAGGGCGATGGGGGCGGCTACGGCAATCTAGTCAAGATTTCGCACGGAAGCGGGCGCGAGACGCGCTATGCGCATATGCAGAAATTCGCAATCGAGGGCGGCGTCGGCACCAAGGTGAAGGCTGGCGACATCATTGGCTATATCGGCACCACCGGCCTTTCGACCGGACCGCATTTGCATTTCGAACTCTACCAGAATGGCGCGGCGATCGACCCACTGGGCACGGTTACCGCGGTCGCTTCGGATCTTTCCGCCGTGGAAACGCTCACCGACCGTATCGTCCATGTCGAAAGTGGCGGCAGCGCCCGTGCCAAGAACCCAAATTCTTCAGCGACAGGCGCCGGCCAATTCATCACAAAGACCTGGATCCGGATGATGAACACTTACCGCCCCGAACTTGCACGCACACTCTCGACCGCCGACCTGCTCGCCCTTCGATACGACGCCACCATCTCGCGCGAGATGGTTCGCAATCTGGCGCGAGAAGGCGAAGCCTATCTTCGGGCGCGCGGCCACCAGATTACAGCCGGCCGGCTCTATCTCTGCCATTTTCTCGGCATGGAGGGCGCGCATCAGGTGCTGTCGGCATCGGGTTCGGCGCAATTGAGCGCCGTGCTCGGGTCAGCCGTCATTCAGGCCAATCCTTTTCTGACCGGCAAGACCGCCAGCTATGTCGCGGACTGGGCCGAAAGGAAGATGGGTCGCAAGCTGAGCCCAGCCACAACCGCGGCGGGCCAGCAGACGACGACCACCACGGAGGTCCGGCAGACATCGCCTGAGTTCGCAAAGTACAAACAGGTGATCACGGCGATGCTGAGCTCTGTTCAGAATGCGCTTTGAGCCTGTGCATGGCCCCGGCAAATCGTAACCCCTTGGGTGCACGCAGACGACCGGTTTTCGGTCCAACGAGTGCTATACTTCAACCTCTGCGCACTTTCGAACCGTGGCCAAGTTCACATACGCCACGGCCATTTTCGGATTGAAGCGACCTGTCGCTGACAAGACCTAAATGTGCAAAATAGACTTCGCTGCGACGGCGGAAGGAAAAGCTGGACCCGCCTCCGTGAGCTACAGGGCCTCCTTCGAGGCGGCAAGTTGGAGACGCTCTGGCACACGGTCGGTGGCAAAACCCTGACGGCCTTAAAAGCAGGAGCGCCCGCAAAGCGGGCGCTTGAAACCGGCTGCCGGCGTTTGGTCAGGATGATGTCGCTGGCGACAGCACCTCTTCGAGCAGGGCTGTTGCAATGGCAAGGCTATCAGCAGCCATCTCCTCGTAGTCTGGCATGATCATGAGCTGTGCGATCGTCCGTCTGACGAACTCCGGATTCAGCTCTGCAAGCCGCTCCCTTGTTCGAGCGACACGATCCGGAAATGCCCGGAGGGCGCCGACAACGCCGGCTCGATGCGATCGCGCGGCTGCTGCGATATCGAAGATGTCCCGCGGTCTGGCCTCCGCGCCTCGGTAATAAACCTTCTTGGCAATGATCTCGGGAATGCTCTCAAGCCATACCGAACGACCTTCTACCTCTCGCTTTTCGAAAGGTGTCCTGGTCAAGGCCCCGGCGACGATGAAGTCAATCTCGCCCAGGCCCTCGAACGCGAATTTCTGGAACCTCGTCCCGTCGCCGTCATACGCGGCAGGACCCGTGCTGAAGCTCAGTTGGCTCTTGGATGGATCAATGAAGCCGAGTAGCTGAGGGTCGTCGAGGAAGATATCGACGTCGTGGCTTTCGCGATGGTTGATCTGGATCATCATCGCCGTGCCGCCGCCAAACGACCATTCGAATTCAAAACCTCCGGCCTTCTCCCGGAGTTGGTCGATCAGATCGGCAGCAATGGCGAAAAGCCGTCGCCATTCGGACGGACGACGGCTGTGGACCTCGATCATCAGGCAGCGAGTTGATAGGTTTCGCCGGACCAGGCAGCGAAATGGGCAGCGAAAGCCTTCAGATCATCGACCGCTATCTGGTGCGCGGCGGCGAACTCCATCTGCTGCTCGACCGGCACTTCTCCAAGGAACGCACTGACCTGCCCAGGATACTGCTTCGCCAGATCTAGATCCGAAAGACAATGAGCCAGCGCCACGCCGTCGAGCTGTTCGCTGTAGGGCGCGTTCACTGTCGTCAGAACCAAGGCCAAATGCTCACTCATAGTCATGCAAAATAGTCAATTCGTGGATGGGGCACAAGCTGCGCAAATGGGTCGCGAGGCTCACAATCGTCCTTCCGTCGACCACAGTGACGCCTGAGCGGCCATGCGCGCGTAGACCCGAGCTACAGACGCGCGGGGGATCGAACAGCATTCGGCCGGCTGCGAACTGATCGTTCGGAAGCATGACTCCGGCACGTCCCGCCCTTAGCTAGGAAGCTGCAGCGCGAGCTCGGCGGTCGCGCGATCGGTTCCGCGTCGACCTCACCAAAGGGCTCTGAAGGTCCCCTCCCCGCGCTTGAAGCCGTAAGGTGTATACGGCGGTTCTGAAATAGAACCGACACCGGCCAAGGCCATCAAGGACGCACTCAACGGCTGATCCTTTGCCGGTACATACCCCTGACAAAAAGAGCCCCGCGGTCTACCTTGTGGGGATCAGGTGCAGTGTAGTCTTCCCGGCCTTCACCGCCGCCCCCGATAGCTTGCGGTCAAAGCTCGCAAGTTGGCCGCCATGCGCCTTGGCGAGCGCAAGAAGATAGGTATCGGTGACCTGTGCCGAGGTCAGGATTTTCGCTGCATCGATGTCGCCGGAGCCAACCAGGCTCACGTCGTCGGACCAGAAGCTGTGCCCATGCAGGGCTCGCAACTTGGTGACGATTTGCGCAACGACGGCAGGGGAGCCGGGAGAATTAGGATATTTTTGGTTTCCGACGATGCGCAGGACGCCGTTTTCGGTAATGGGGCAGGTAGCCCATGCGGCATGACCGGTCACTTCGAACCAGCCATGGGCGTCGTCATGGGCGACATGGCCAGGATCGATCAGCGCGATCAGTACATTGACGTCGAGCAGGAAGATCACAGCAACTCGTCACGCAAGGCATTGACCGTCTCAAGCGTGACAGGAGGTGCATCCGGCCGAGGCGACAGCAGAGGTATCCGTTGCGCTCGCCGCCGGCTTGCGGGCGGCGCAGCGAGCGCCGGGCGAGATCGGTGATGATCTCGCCCACGCTGCGGTCCTGCTGCCGGGCCATGGCCTTGGCCGCGATCAGGACATCGTCATCGATCGCCAGTGTGGTTCTCATGTCGCCCTCCTTGGTGGGCATCAAACATCACGCATCATATAGAGTAGCGACAACGGATACTCAAGCGATACGATCGCGCACGAAATAGAGGCTCGGTCCCGCCGCCGACAAGCGGGCCGCCGTTGGTCTCGAACAGTTTCCGAACGGTCGCTTCGCCACTGTGGCGCGGCTGAGCATCGATAAGTTGAACACGCCCAAAGCCCAAAACCAACAGATCGCGGCGCGCGATGAGGACCAGGCGAATGCCAACTCGGATTCTGCGGTGCGCACATCGGTCGGCGTTTCGGACCAGGTAAGCAAACAGCGGGCACCGAATTGACAGAAAGTGCGATCGGTCTTGACCGCCAAAGCCGCATCGACCTGCAACTGCGCATCGAGGGGTTGGGCAACGAACTTGGCCGCATCGACGGAAACATACGTCCGCAGACCCGCCGGGCGATCGGCATCTGGCAAGCCAAGAACGATCTTCCGCCGACCACCTATCTGACGCGCGAGCAACTTGCATTCCTCGTGGTTCAGACAAATCCGATGATGGAGCCGTGCGTGCCGGATATGCCGCCGATCAAGCCCGTACGACGCAGCCGAAAAAGCAGGTTGCGCAGAAGGTCCGCACCCAGCGGCCGGTGGCGCAGAAACCCCGCAAACAACAGCAGGTCGTTCAGAAACGGCGCTTCCGCAAGACCGTGGTGCGGCGGGACGATCCTCCGCCGCCCCAGGATAACGACTTCCTGACCAAGGCGTTGCTCTTCGGCTCCGGTGTGGTGGTGGGCGGCGTGCTCAAGAACTGACCGGGGTCGTTCCAAGCCTATTCGCCTGACTGCCGCTGCGCTTGCCACTCAGTTCCTGACGCACTGCTGCACAGTTTCAGGCGGCATCCGTACGCTACTCGGCCTTTATACGCATTTCCACGCGGCGGTTGACGGCGTCGTATGGATTGGGGCTACGCGGATGCGCTTCGCCCAACCCGATCGCGTTGATGCGGTCAGCCTCGATGCCACTGGATGTGAGGAAGGACGTCACCGATTGCGCTCGTCGCTGCGACAGCCGCTCATTGTAGTGCGCCGGACCGGAAGCGTCGGTGTAGCCTTCGACGACGAAGTGGAAAGTACTGATCCGGCTGTCCTTCAGGGCCTTGGCATACTCCTCGAGTTCAGCGCGTGCGGTCGCGTCGAGTTCGGCCGAATCCAGCCCGAAATTGATCAGCATGTCGAGACTGGATTTGTCGGCCGGCCCCTCTTTTGCCTTGGTCTTGCTCTTGCACTGCTCCTCCGTGCCGACACAAATCCCCCGAGACTTGCCGAGGTCGGCCGCGCCAGCAAAAAACTTGACGATGTCTTCTGATTTCTGGACAGGGTCGGCGGAAACATGGGTCGAGAAAGCCACGACCGCCAACACCAAGGGTGAACTAGCCCACCGCATAGCGGTTACTCCTGTTGAGCATCCGATATTACCAAGCGTGAATATACCAAATTCCCACGCATTTGTCTGTCAATAAACGCCGAGCCCGTGGCTGTGTCGGCCGATCTCCCGTCACCGCGAGTTGAGACTTGACCGGCGCCACGCCGGGGGCTTGAGTACCGACTGGTCCTCGATGAAGGCGTGGCGTCATGGCCAATGGGCTCCGATTCAAAACGGCACGGGATCTTTTTGTGGCTTGTCCCGCTGTCGCCAGAGACATGAGAGCCCTTCCAACCGAGCAGCGTTCGATCGAGTTTTGCCGCGATCTCCTCGCCGGGCCCATTCCCGAAGAGGCGATCACGTTTTGTGCCTACCTGCTTCCTGATCGGGCTGCGGTCTGGTGGGCCCACGAATGCCTGGGGCATCTGAGTGAGCTGCTCGATAAGACAGATCAAGAGCTGCTCGCGCTTGTTCGCGACTGGGTCAGCGAACCGGACAGTCCCCGCCATCGCGCCGCAGTAAGCGAGGCTGCGGCAACCCCGCCGGCAACGCCGGGCGCCTGGATTGCCTTGGCTGCGGAATGGCGTGACAATGGTTTTGGCGTTGCCGGATCTGTCGTCGGCGCAGCCGCGCCAACGGCCTTGCAGCGACATCCTGCCGCCCATGCAGTCAATGCCGGTGTGCTAGCAGGGCTGGCGCGCGTCGCACTGGCGGACCGCTTTGCCGTTCTCTCCGCCTTTGTCGAAATGGGCCTCCAGTTGGCCGAGATCGAGGCGCAGCGCCAATCGGCTGATGCGTATTAGACCCGAACCATTCCAATAGACGCAGCTCCATGGTCTTGTTTGACCAGGGGTTTTCGAACCGAAGGGCCCAGATCTCACTTGCAGCCGCCTTGCGCCCATTTGGCCAGCGCCACCTTGAAGCGTGTCCCAAGCGGATGTTGCAGGCGGAGAACGGAGACATCGTTGGCGGCGAAATTTTTCGCCTGTTCGCATAGCCGATCCTCACTCCACTCATGACAGCCGTTGCAGTGCTTGCCCTCCCACACCGCCTTGTCGAGCCCTTCCACGGGAGTGAAGAGTGGTTTGCCTGTGATCAGCTCGGCGATACTCTTGCCGTCGATCTTTGGATCCCCAAAATCGACAGGTTGGTCGAAAAAGATCGGCTCGTCCGAAGCCAGTCTCGGGATTTTCTGACGGAGCACATTGAGCGCAAGCTGGGCATCGTCAGCGCCAGACGGATTTGCGGCGGCGTTGCGCCCGCCCGAGCCGCCTTGCGGTTGTTGCGGAGCGGTCGCCTCACCGACGATCAGTGGCGCGTTCAGATCCACCTTGTGCAGCATGACCTCGGTGGTTAGCGAGACATTGATCCACGGGCGCTGTTTGCCGGCCGTTGCCTTGAACACGTCGGCGGTAACCCTGTTCATTGCGTCGGTGATGGAGACGTTCGAGGCCCCGATATGGGCAAGCAGCGCCGACGTGAACGGCGAGTGTTCGCTCGATCCGTCATAGGCGACCTGATTGGGACTGGTGGAAAAGGCGACCAGCGTGCCGGCGCCGCCATTCTCGATCGGGATTTCGGCAAGGCCACTTCTCGCTCCTTTGACGCCTGCGGCCTTTGCCAACACCTCGGCCAAGGGATTGTCGCGACAGGCGTCGAGGAAAATCAGCCTTATGCTGGTCTCGCGCGACATTTGCCGCAAAACGAAATCCACCGGCACCGCTTCGAAGTCGAGCGAGGTCTCGTCTTCCAGTGCGGCATCGACCGGAAGCAGGTAGTTGCTGCCTGAAACCTGCAAGCCGTGGCCGGCGTAAAAGAAAAGGGCAATGTCGGCGCCGCGAACCTGCTTTGCGAACTTCGCAATGGTCGTCTGGGTCTGCAATTTGGTCAGATCGAACCCGGAGACGACTTCAAAATCCAGGCTTTTGAGACGTTCGGCAACAGCCTGCGCGTCGTGTACCGGATTGGTCAGCGCCGGCGCATGCTGATACTGGGAGTTGCCAAGGACCAGAGCAACACGGCGTTCGGCGTTGGCCGCCGTCAAGGTCAACAACAGCGAGAGCATCACCAGCCCGATCGCGCCTAGGACACCAATAAACCAAGCAATCAGATCGAAGCCCCGCCGGAACAAAGGCCCTTCCTCAGTTGACGAGCTTGGTGGCGGAAAACTCTATCCGCCGATTGAGCGCCTTGTTCTTCGGCGTGTCGTTGCCAGTAACCGGCCGCTCCTCGCCATAACCGATCGCCGTGATCTGCGTGTGAGCAATACCTGCGGCAACAATGGCGTCAGCTACTGCCTGGGCCCTCCGCTCCGACAGGAGCTTGTTGGCGGCGGACGACCCGTCGGAGTCGGTGTGGCCGGAAACCTCGACCTTCAAGCCCGGGCACTTGCCGACGACGCCAACGACCTCGTCCAGTAGCGGGCGGCTTTGGGTGTCGAGCCGTGCGCTCGCCGGCCGAAAATAGATGGCTCCGGTGCGCGAGAGGACCGCGAACCGGTTGAGGCACTCCTCGTCGCTGAAGTTCGCCTTCGCAGCATCGGTGGCAACGGGCCCGACGTCGGCGGTGCTTGCCGCGACGGTCTGGACGGCCGCGGGCTTGGCGCCAGCGGCGTTGAACACGAAATCGAACGATACCGAAGCGGTCGGAACAATGTTGGTCACATTGGCGGCCTGCTGCAGCTTGTCGACATTCGGCAGCAGTCCGAAGTCCTCGACATGCACGGCGACGGGCGCTTCCGAAGCGACGGATACCACGCTGTCGCTGATCATGGTCACCACGACGTTGGCCTCGAGATCCTTGTCGACGCCATGCAGGTTGAGTCGGAATGGAAGCATTGCCTTGACCCTTCGCATCGTCGCAAGGTCGGCAAACGCCGCAGGGTCCACTTTTGCGGTCAGTTCGGCGGACGGATACTTGAATGTCTCGAAGAAAAGGAACCGCATCCGGACATTGCGAAGATCGACACCGGTATCGACTGAATTGAGGTCGAACGTGATTTTGGCCTCACCCGTCGAAGAAAGAGTGCCGGCGATGTTCCTGATCTTGTTGGTTTCAACGATCGTGTTCTTCTTGACCGACTGGTAGGTGAGCACCGAGGCGGCCGGATCGAGTGTCCAGTTCGTCTGTGCATTCGCGCTTTCCAGTCCGGGTAAAAACAGCACCGACAGCGCGACCATGAAGCCGAGGATATTTGCGGCGAGCCAGCTTCCTGGCCCCGCTTTCCTGCAGGATGCAACGACTTCGAACATGGCCCCCTCCCCTGCCTAAGCGACAGACTGAGCATCGATACCTTGCACTACCCGATGCTGCCAGAGACCATAGAACACTTGCCCCCGCTTGGCGAGTATCTGTCCAATTGACCGCAAAGTGTAAATTCCGCTCAGGCCCGAGCTGCGGAAGTCCAGCAAAATGGTGATGCACGAACACTGCCTCCGCAGCAGCCGTACTCCTGCCACTCGCGCAGCATGATCGTAATGAGACGCGATCCGCCGATTTCATTTCGGCCGCTATGAACCGCAAAGCGCCGCCCCGGCAAGGGCGCGCTTGACGATAGCAGGAGGAAGTGGCTGGCGCCCGATTCACTAGCCGCGCGGTTTGATCTTCGGTTCTGGCGAGCTTTCCGACGGGTTTGCAGCCAAATTTGCAGTTCGCCGATCTTTTACCCACAGCGATTTTCTTCTTGCCAGTAAATCGTGGCGATCGCCTTCAGCGGTCGCTCGGCTATGTGTCGCAGCAATGGCATAGTCAGCTCTGTTGGTTCGATAGTCTTCTTCTTTTTGCACAGTCATCGTTTGCTCCCAGTTCGTGGCCCCTCTTTTGCCCTGCCGGGAAGATTAACTGCCGCGGCATTCCTCGAGTCAATCGATTAAATGATGCACTCTGCAGTCGCGCCTATATCTCATTGTTTTGATGATGCCGGCTTAGCCGTCGGGCAGGTTGGGGGCGGGCGAAGGGATGTCTTGAGCCCCACGCAGGCCCCACCTCCGTTCTCCGGGACGAACACCACCCCAAGGCGTTCCAGGCCAGACCATGGCGGTCAAATTGTTAGGCACCGGGATGGATCGCAGAGCCTCCAAGTTTCGAACCGTCGCGCAGGTCGCCTAACGATACATCCAGCCTGCGTGTGCTCCTGTCGCTTGGCAATTAATTGTGAGAATGGCTTGTTAGTGATTCAGCAGGTTAGCCATACACCTGATTTGGGGATCTACACTTAATTTGTTAATCGAGCCCGGCCATAGGCACTTAATATGAGAATCACCGCCAGCAACTTGCCGGCATTGCATTTGCCGAAGGCGCTGTGAAATTCAAAGGAACCACGGCCTTCACGATAATGCGATGGCATTTAATTTGATAATCCGAACTTCCAGGTTCTCAAGTAAATGCCAATCCTGACAGAAACGGATGCATTCTTACGGTGAACTGTCAAGCGACACACGACCGACGAGTCGGTGTGTTGCGGCCGCCCTAACGCGGGATGTGAGCGCCGCATCTACCGCTCGCGACTTCGCCCAACATTACGGGCGTTTCGACGGGCAACTCTAAGTTCGGCAAGCGTTGGTCTCCACCAGCCCCTGAAGCGTTCGGTCGGCTCGGCGGGTAACCGAGCGGGCCATGTGCTCACAAGTTCGGCCATCGTAGCCGAACGCCACCTGCCCCAAACGAAGTCGCCGTTCGCTGGCATTACGTGGGGATAGAAGGCGGCTGCGTCCAATAGCTCAACCAGTTCACCGGAAATTTCATCGAAGACGACAATCCCGTACTGTTCCGTTGCGACTGCGCGGCCCAGGGTAGGTAGATCTTGAACTGGCAACGGGTAGCGATGGCGCCGGCGTTCAGCAGCCGCTTTTGTGCGGCCCGATAGGATTCGGTGTTCCTGGCGGCCGCACGTCGCAGTTTCCTTTCCTCCGGTTCGGCAAGCTGCGCAGCCTTTTCGATGTTTGGCCATCGGCGCCGGAGCTCTTCATATGAGCGGAATGGAACTCTCCAGGCCCGCAACTCATCGTCCCAACTCGCCCACGGAACCGCACGCAATTCTTCAAGCACCGTCCTCGAATACGGCGTGCGAATACGGAGGTCGTCCGCAATTTCCAGATACCGGCTCGAAATTGGGTCGAAGGCGAAGGCATCGCGTCCCTTGCTATCGTCATGGGGCGCCCGTAACGCTACGTCTTTCGCCAGCCAGCGGTCGATCCGCCGGGCTGCTGTGTTGCCGGGGACAAACCAGCTCCTGCGCTCGTCGCTCCATCTGGCACGCGGAAAAGCTTGCTGAAACCGCTCCACCGCCATTCGATCGAACGAAAAGCGGGCTTCGGCACCAGGTGCCTCGCGTTTCTGCGGCGCGGGACGAGCGTCGGATTCCATCGTAGTGCATCAGTCGAGTTCGCTGCACGGAACGCGGCGTCGGCCCTAAAGGTTCACCAGCCAGACAAGCCCCGCGGGAATATGGCGCCTGAACCCTGATGCTAATGCTCAGGACGCGCGCAGTGAAACTTTCCCTACGCTCGTCGGTTAAGGAGAGCGGAGAGGATGAACGATGTCTAAATCAGATGAGAGAGCGGCTGCGGCCGTGCGGCCGAAAAAGGCTCGTTCGCATCCCATAAAAGAGGAGGACGCAGAGGCGAAACATGCCCTCGAGACACACGATCTGTCGCCAACTCAGGCGCGGGAATTGGGTGCGTCGTACGGCAACGACTGGCGAAAGATCGGCGAGGCCGCCAAATCCTACAAAGACGACTGACAACTCCTCCCTTGCCGGCATGATCCAAGAATCAACATCTGAGTCTTCCATGTCCAAAATCGCCAAGGGTTGTTGAGAACTTCCGATGACCCGCATCGCAACCTTCAACTTGAACGGCGTGAACGGTCGCCTGCCCGTGCTCATCAAGTGGCTGGGTCAGACCGACTATGACATCGTATGCCTTCAGGAGTTGAAGACCTCGGATGAGAAATTTCCCGCCGAAGCCGTCAGGAACGCCGGTTACGGCGCGATCTGGCACGGGCAAAAATCCTACAATGGTGTAGCTGTACTCGCCAGGGGAAAGGAGCCGCTGGAGCGTCGACGCGGCCTGCCGGGTGATCCCGACGATACTCACAGCCGGTATATCGAGGCAGAGGTGGATGGGATCGTCGTGGGGTGCATCTACCTGCCCAACGGCAATCCAGCGCCCGGCCCGAAATTCGACTATAAGCTCCGCTGGTTCGACCGTCTGATCAGCTACGGCCAGTTGCTGCTCAGGGAAGGGATCACAAGCGTTCTGTGCGGCGACTATAATGTCGTCCCAACGCCGATCGATGCCGTGGTGCCGAGACGTTGGCTAGGCGACGCAGTCTACTTTCCGGAGAGCCGGCAGGCCTACGCCGAAATGCTTGGTAACGGCTGGATTGATGCCGTCCGTACCATCCATCCGGAAAAAGGCATCTACACGTACTGGAACTTCTCCTACCGGGGCGGCTATGATCGGAGTTCCGGCCTGCGAATGGATCATCTCCTCGTCAGCCCATCACTTTCGAACAGGTTACGTGATGCCGGCGTGGACGCTGACTTGCGAGGCTGGGAAAAGCCGAGTGATCATGCGCCAGCCTGGATAGAGCTCGACGCGTCCGGCAAGTAGTTGACATGATCGTTCGGCGGAATCGCTGGGCGTCTTCGCCCACTGCTAATAGAATGCTCTGCGCGATTGCTCACGCTGCCTTTCTGGCTGCTGCCCTGAACGGACGGTCAATGGTGAAGGCATCTGGACGGATAGCTGCCTCAACCTGGCTCCAGGTCACGGGATGCGCGATTGGGAAGCCGGGCCGCGCTCGGGGAGAGAAGGCCCCGACCGCCGTGTTGCCGCGCCCATTGCGGAGGTAATCAATGAAGATGCGGCCCTTGCGGGCTGCCGGCGCGGCGGAGAGCAGATAGCGATCAGGATGAGCTTCAGCGAGGCGCTTGGCGAACGACCGGGCAAGGAGCCGGGCATTGTCGTGCGTGATCTTTGTCTTAAGTGGGGCCATCAGGTGAATTCCCTTGCCCCCGGTCACCTTCGGCCAGCTCTCCAGCCCCTCCGCTTCCATGATGTCGCGGAGCGTTAGCGCGGTCTCGATCAGTTCATCCCACTCGACCCCCTCGCCCGGATCAAGGTCCAGAACAACGCGGTCGGCATGTTCGATATCGTCAACAGTAGCGTTCCAGGGATGCAACTCTACCGCATCCATCTCGACCAGCCCCAGCAAGCCGGCAAGGTCGTCCACCCACACGCGCACACCTTCGCCACCCTCGCGCTTCTGGACCCGCAACTGATGCACTGCCGCCGGGATCTTGGGCAGCGTTCCCTTGTGGTAGAAGGTCGCGCCGTGAGCATGGCGGACCAGCTTCAGCGGTCGGTGGCCGAGATGGACAAGCGCGTGATCGGCAACTCTGTGCCAGTAGCGCGCGAGCTCTTCCTTGGAGGGCGGGACTGCGTCGGGCAGCAGTTGCAGGATGTTCTCGCTCGGAACGCCATGCGCCCGGGCTGGCCCACGTCGCTTTGATGGCGCAGGAGGCTTGGCCGGGATGGCCACGAGGTCTTCGCGAAGGCCCTTGAACACGGCTTCACGCAGCACGCCGCGATCAGTTACGCCACTGAATTGCACCTCGGCCTGCACGTCTGGTCTGACCCAGGTTGCCTTAGGTTTCACAATGGGCTCTGACAGGGGCGACGTGCTGATGATCAGCGGGTCGAGCCGCTCTCGGACCGATTGCGCAGCGCTCAAGGTATAGCCGCTGCGAGCCTTCCCGGCATAGAGCAGTCGGTCGCCCTCGCGGCGCCCGATGTAGAGCGATGCAATGCAACGCGGATGAGCGCCGAGTTTCTCGACGAAAGCGACAATGGGAAAAGTGTCGCTCTTGATGCACTTCACTTTGAGCCAACTGGTCTGGATACCCGAGCGATACGTGGCATCTGTGCGCTTGGAGACGATGCCCTCCAATCCCATCCGGCAGGCATGTTGAAACACGTCTTTGCCACTCACCTCCAGATGCTCGGCATAGGTCAGTGTCGGCGCTGAGCCCTTCAGCAGCTTCTCCAGCGCTGCCTTGCGCTTGACCAGCGGCTGCTGTCGTAGATCGCGGCCGTTCAGGTGCAGCAGGTCGAAAGCGTAAAAGATGAGCCTCGCCGAGTCTGGATTGCCCAACTCCCGTTCCAACGCTTGGTAATCCGGCAGGCCGGTATCGCCGAGAACGACAGCCTCTCCGTCGATGATCGCCGCCTTCACCGGCAAGCCCGCAGCTGCTTGAACAATTCGTCGGTATCGATCAGACCAGTCGTAGCCACGGCGCGTGAAGGCCCGCGCTTTGCCGCCCTCAATGATCAGCTCGGTGCGGTAGCCGTCGTACTTGATCTCGTGAAGCCATTCGCTGCCCTCGGGCGCGTTCGCGACCAGCGTGGGCGACTGAAACTCAATGAAAGATAGCTGGCCATCCCCAGCTTTGGAACTCATGGCACACTCCTGACTTCCCACCCAACTTTGGTGCCGCTGAATAGGTTCCGCAACAGGGCTGGCCGGAGGAGTAGGGCCCCGAGCCGGTTTACCCGATCCTTGCTCGAACCGGGCGTGGTTGAGAGAACTCTTAGTTAAGCCGTCTCTTATGTACGAATGTCGCTCCATTGGTTCTCCCCGCCAGTGTCCGTAAGGACCAGCCACCCTGGCATTGCCTATCAGTGCAACAACGTCGAGGGGGCCGCCGAGCAACTGTTGCAGTGGACCAAGCGTGGCCCCAAGTGGCACAGCGCAGTGCAGCTCTGCATGGACGCAATGATCGATCAGGTGAAACCCGAAGTGGTCCGCAGGGCGTTTCTCGAAGCGGCCAAAGAAGAGGGAAACCTACTGCCTCCTTAGCATCTGCGACCGAAAGCCCTACTCTTGGTCGGGCACGAACCTGACAAAGAGCATCATCGGCTCTGCAGCGAGGCGGCGGTCGTAGAACTGGCAAGCGAGGACCATTGGCTTGCCCGACTACCGCTGCGCCTTCAGCGATAGTCAAGCTATCCGGCATTTAAGTTGACTTGCAGGGGATTTTCTCTGGCGGCCTTTTCACTATCGATAATTCCCGCTTATCGATAGTGACTTGACCAAGGCTTGACCATCCGGCGAAATCGGCGCTGTCGTGGCGCAGAATTGCAATTGCTGGGCAAAGCAGCGCTCGTATCGACGACAGCGCACGGCGCGCCGCAGCACAGGAAGCTCGTACGAGGACAAAACAACCGTCACGGTGAAGGTCGGCGAGGCCAAGACACACCTTTCGGAGCTGCTGGCCAGGGTCGAAGCTGGCGAGGACATTGTCATCGCACGCGGCAACGATCTGATCGCCAAACTGACGCGGATTCAGCGCCGCAGCGACGTCGAGGCGGCAATCGAGGAGACCAGGGTTGCGCGCGCCCGCGCAAAGCCCGTGACGCAGGAGGAGGTCAGGGCCTGGCGCGACGAAGGACGTCATTAGCGATCCTCATCTAACGTCGTTCGTCGTCGACGTCTCGGTTGCTGCCGCCTGGGTGCTTCCCGACGAGAATGACGCGGCGGCCGAAGCCCTTCTGCGCCAGCTTCCAGGCGCTACCGCTCTTGTCCCTTCTCTGTTCTGGCATGAAGCGCGCAGCGTCGTCTTGAGGGCCGCTCGAGGACGCCGGAGCGGGCCAGGACGGCAAGATTTTAGCGTTGGCGGCACGCCACCAGCTCATCGCCTATGACCCCAGCTATCTGGCGCTCACCATCGAGAGCGAGCTTGCGCTTGCCATGCTTGACCGGAGGCTCGCCGCAGCCGCGCTCGCCGAAGGCGTCGCGATCCCCGCTCCGTGCGGCGAAACGAAAGACCCCTGACATGACCACAAAACCGCCCGCCTGAGAGGAATAATCAAAGAGCCGATCTTGCTTTCAGCCGGCGGCATTTCTTGCCATCAAGCGTCTTGCGCCGGGGAGCTCGTCGTCAAGATGGTCAAGACCCGGCTCCATTTCGGAGGCTTCGACCGGAGCGATTTCGTCCGCGCTGAGCTCCGCTGTCATCTCGACCCGCCGGTCGCGCTTCGACAGCCGGACAAAATCCTCGTAGGCCAGCAGCACGGTGCGCGGGCGGCGGTTCTTGGTGATGATGACCGGATCGCAGACCGCGGCATCCTGATAGGCGCCGAAGTTTTTCGAGACGGCGGCCGCGGTGACGGTCTCGGTCATCTGCGGGACTCCTTTGTTCCGGACGGGCTTTCCGGCTTTCCAAAAGAATCGGCGAACCGGACAAGAACGAGCCAGTGACGGGGCAGAATGCCAAGATCCAGAATGCTGAGATCATCGCGAGGCGGGCCGAAGCCCTCGACGCGCTCGATTCCGTGCTGCCCTTCGACCGCCGCGATTTTCTGGCCGATCTCCTGACCGAGACGACGTCGCAACGCTGCGCCATCTGGCCAGGGAAGGCATTGGCGCAAACTCTCTGCGGGCGCTCGCCTCCGACCTCGGCTATCTCGGCACAAGCTATATCTTCGAACCGGATCTCGGCGTCGGCCTGGCCTTGCGCCGTCCTCAGATCGACAACGTCATCGCAATCGATCTCGTACGAGCAGAGCACGCAAGGATCAATGCGATATACAAACCCTGATTTGCCTCCTTCACGACCGTCATTGTCGAGCGCCAGATAAAGCGTAGGCACACCTTTCGCGTTGCATCTGGCACCCCGAATAGCCGCTCCGTCCCCTGAGATCGGCTGGAAAAACCAACGCGGATCATGGGCGCGGTAGCAAATTCCGGCAAACCTCAAGCAAAGCCACCAACGGCGACATGATCCAGGTAGTCGCGAACCGCGCTGGCCTTGCCTTCCTTAACCAGAGCTTCCGCCGTCCGCCCGCCGAATGCCGGTATCGGCTGCGCCCGGTACCAGGCCATCGCCTGCTCTTTGCCTCCAGCCCAGTCGGTCACCCTGCTGATGATCTCAAGCATTTCACGAAGGCGACCTTGCGTCTTTGCAGCACGGCTACGCTCAACCCTATAGCGGGTTTCCCGTGCAAGACCCGCCGTTTCGGCAAGCTGACCTTTGGACATACCGAATCCATCCGCAACCTGGGCGATAGCGATCTTCCAGCCCGATCCATATAGGACAGCACCAACGGTTCGTTCTGAACTGGAACTTTCAACGCTTGGGTCAACCCTGTCTCCCTTGCCATATTCAGAAACACATTTCTTGTGCACCAGATATGGCATTGTGCGACGGACTACGAGCCTCGGTCGGGTGATGGGACGTCTTGAGGCCTCACCAGACGCATTCATACGTTCGTTTTCTGGCACATTCCTTATGTGTATAAACACCCCAAAAAAGCCCTGTCAAAAACGACCGAATGCGCGCACAATCGCGAGTGCCCCCGGCTGCGGCCTCATTGGTGATGCCCGCGTCTCGACCGAGGATCAGGCGAGCGCCCAAGTCGACGAACTCAAGGTGGCCGGCGGCCGCTTGGTCCATCAGGAGCACGGCTCCGGCGCCTCGCGCTCCCGGCCCGGTGCTGGCGAAGCTGATGCGCGCCATAGCCGCGGGACACACTGCTATGGCGATATGGCGCCCAGAATCTCCAGGGTCGCCGCCGGCGATAGCCTGCCAAGACTGTCACCTACGCTTGCCCTGGAAACGACGGCGGGCGCTACCGTGACGAACAGGATATAAGGCTCTCCGGCAGCAAGCTGGTTGAGGAAGCCCCACCGTCATGAAGCCAATGAACGAAGAGCACCTGGCGGTCCTACGCAGGCACATGGTCGAGATGATTGCAATCCATACCGACCTTGCAAGCGAAGAACTCGGCAAGGCGGCGCTCGATGAGCGGGTGATGGCAGCGATGCGGCGAGTGCCGCGGCATCTCTTCGTGCCAGCCTCGGTTGCACCTTATGCCTATCAGGACATGCCGCTGCCGATCGGCTTCGATAAAACCGTCTCGCAGCCTTTCATCGTCGCTCTCATGACCGATCTCATTGCGCCGCAACCGCACGAGGCGGTGCTCGAGATCGGCACCGGCCTGGGCTATCAAACCGCAATCCTCGCGGAACTCGCCGGGCAAGTTTGGAGCGTCGAAATCATCGAGGAATTCGCAAGCCATGCCGAGACTCTGCTGCAGGGCCTCGGCTTATCCAATGTCGGCATTCGTGTCGGAGACGGGTCGCGCGGCTGGCCTGAGCACGCCCCATACGACAAGATCCTGGTCACCGTCGCGGCCGGGCGGGCGCCGCCGGCCTTGCTTGAGCAGCTCAAGCCGGGGGGACGCCTGGTTCTGCCTGTGGGACCTGAAGATGTGCAGTTGCTGACGGTCATCGACAAGGATTCGGCAGGGCAACTGAAGACTCGTAAACTCATCCCGGTTCGGTTCAGCCGGCTCGAAACGGTCTAATGAGGTGCGACAACTGGCGCGACCGCGCTTTTCCGACCGTCAATCAGATGCCAGCCTTCCGCGTTTCTTCGCCCTTGGTGAACGCGAACAAACGGTAGAGTCGAGGTGTGGCGCAGTGGCGGTAGGTTGAACATATCTGTTTGCCGCCCCTTCGTCTGCCCTGCCTTATTGGTTCAACCTTGGCTCCGTTTCCACACCCCGCTCATCGAACCGGACCTGCAGATCTCCCGCATCCGGCTCTCGGACAAGTACTCACGCCTTCACCCACGACACGCCACGTCCAAGTTGGGTCAGACGTACGAGCCCGAAGTGCTCGTAAAGATGCGAGTCTGGATAGACCCCGCCCTTGCATAGTCTGGTCTTGTGTTTGGAACGCAGCCACCGGCGCAACCGCACTGCAGTGTAACTGTCGAGTGCCCGGTATGCCTTGCTGGTGGTTCCTAGCGAGAAATAGTTCGCCCATCCGCGCAGCATCCGGTTTACCTTCGCTACCAAACAATGTGGTCTCTTGCCATGTACCCTTTCGGTCGGTCAGCGCGTGGATGTTCTCCACAGCGCGCCTGATGCTCTTCTTCGATGGCCGTTGCGCCAAGCGGGCCGCTGACGATCCTTTCCGGTCGATCTTCCAGAGAATAGGTGGAAGGGGATCTCGCCGTGTGATGGCGCTCGGGGTGCGGGCACTATAGCTCGGGCCAGAGTGACGCAAGCAAAAGCAGCACAATTCGAACGAATGCGAGATTCCAGACGAGCGAACGAACCAGGGGAACCCAGCTGCGTAGGGCGGGAGATAAACCAGCCTGGCTGAGAGCCCGCTCCCGCCCCTATCTTCCCGCCGACGTTCCCGGCATCGGCATGTTCATTGTGCTTCCCAGCCGTAGGGGGAAATGGCAGCCGAATGAATACGCCCCAACAAATGCCAGCGCTACCCGAATTCGAGGCCGATTCGAATCCTTACGTGCTTCATCTACGACTGCTCACAAGATTGTTAACAATCTGAAAAAGTTTTGTTGACAGACAATTGATTTGAGCCTTCACTTACAAGAGTCCGCGTATCGGTCGAGTTCTGTCGCAACAATGCGCGGCCTCCAAAGGGGAAAGAACAATGATCAACAGGCGTTCAATAATCACATCCGCGGCGCGCGGCGCCGTCTCCGCGCTGGCAATCATGGCCGGCGGCACAATCACGGTGCACGCCGCCAACAAGGAACTCAAGATCGGCTTTGTCGGCGTGACGAGTGGCGCGGCCGCTGCGTGGGGCACATCCAACGTCCGCTCGATGCAGACGCGCGCCGCCTGGATCAACGAAACCGGCGGTGTGAAGATTGGTGACGAGACCTACGATATCAAAATCGTCACCTTCGACGACCAGAAGGACCCGAAGCGGGCGATCGCCGGCATGGAGAAGATGGCCCAGGAGGGCATCCACTATGTCGTCGGTCCGAATGTCGACGACGGCGCGGCGGCGGCGCGCCCCGTGGCGGAATCCAAGGGCATCATCTATTTTCCCTACGCGTTCCCGAAGGAACTCTACACCCCGCCGGCGTCCAATGCCGTGCTCGGCATGATCGCCAACTACCAGTCAGCTCCGGCGATCTACAAATATCTCATGGAAAACAGGGGCGTGAAGAAAGTTGCCTTTGTCGCCGCCAACGAATCCGATCCGCTGAGCCAGCGGGATGGCGGTGTTGCCGCGGCAAAGGCGCTCGGGCTTGAGGTTGTGGCTGCCACGGACGTCTACCAAAACGATACCCGCGATTTCACGCCGGTACTGACGCCGATCGTTTTGCAAAAACCGGACCTGCTGGTGCTTTCGGGTGTCGCGCCCGGCAATGCGCCGCTGCTGATCCGCGCCGCGCGCGAGCTCGGCTACGAAGGCCTGATCTCCACCGAAACGGCGCAGGATGCCAAGGTGCTGGAAGAGGGCGCGGGCGAGTTGGCCAACGGCTTCATCTCGGTCGGCGGCGCATCGACGCCCGAAATCGCGTCCGACACGATGAAGGAATTCGTCGACCGCTATACGAAAATGTTCGGCGAATACAATGACGAGTCCAACACCAAGGTCTACGCGCTTGAATACATCATCGAGACGCTGAAGGCGAACCCGGCCGCCATCGACAATGTCGAGGAGTTCAAGAAGACGATCGACACTTTCTCGGCGCCCAATCCCTATCTGAAGGGCGATGCCAAGCTGACCTATGTCGGAATGACGTCGTTTGGCCAGAAGCGCCAGCTTTCGGTCCCGATGGTGGTCACGGAATACCGCGACGGCAAGTTCGAGACGCTCTTCGTCGCTCAAGTCGATTGACGCAACTGCACTGAAGCGGATTGCCGCAGAGGCTCGTGCATTCGCCTTGAGCCTCTGAATGGCCGGGAACCATCCTGATGGAACAAGTCATCGCCAACGGGCTTTATCTTGGCGCGCAATACGCCTTGATCGCGCTCGGTCTGACCCTGATCTTCGCTCTGATGAACGTGCTTAACTTTGCCCATGGGCAGATGTACGTTCTCGGTGGCTTCGTCACCTACACCGTCTATGGCCAACTCGGCATGCCTTTCGTCGTCGCGCTCGTCGCGTCCGGGATCACGCTGCTGGTCATTGGAGCGCTGGTCGAGAAATTCCTTTTCAGAACGGTGATTAGGCGAAGCGTGCGGGAGGAAAGTACGATGCTTCTCGCGGCGGCGGTCGCATTCTTCCTCGACGCCGTGATCCTCCTCCTGTTCGGTGAAAAGCAGCGCGGCGTGCCGAAGATCGTCAACGGCGTCTTCGTCTCCGACAGCCTCATAATGCCTTACGACCGGCTGCTGGTCGGCGCTCTCGCCATACTGTTCATCGCATCCTTCGTGCTTTTCATGCAGTATAGCAAGCCGGGACGCGCCATGCGGGCGCTGGCGCAGGACCGGGTCGCGGCGCAGCTTATGGGCGTCGAGGTCGACCGCTATTCGATGATCGGCTTTGCGCTCGGCGCCATGCTTGCCGGCATAGTCGGCGGGCTGCTGGTCGCCATCACCGGCGTCAATTCGGGCATCGGCGGGCCGATCTCGATCAAGGCGTTCTTGATGGTGATGATCGGCGGGGCCGGCGTCGTCAGCGGAGCGATCGCCGGCGGCTTCATCCTCGGCATGATGGAATCGGTCGGCCTGACGGTGCTACGCCAATATGGCGACGTCACTTATCTCGTCATCTTCGCGGCGCTGATGGTGTTCCTGAGCATCCGCCCGAACGGGCTCATGGGCAAGCCGTGGGGGTGATCGACATGAAGCGTACACGCAACATCCTCGGCGTCGCTGTCTTCCTGCTGGTCGTACTCATCGGCGTGCCCTGGCTGATCGAGGCGACCGGTCGGCTCGACCTCTACTACACGCTGACTTCGGTCGCGTTGCTCAGCATCGCCAGCGCCGGGGTGTGGGTGACTTTCTACATCGGCCGCATCAATATCGGCCAGGGCGCCTTCGCGCTTATGGGCGGCTATGTTTCGGCCATCCTTGTCGTCCAGTATGGTGTGTCGTTCTGGCTGACACTGCCGGTGGCCGGGCTGTTCTGCGCCGCTGCAAGCGTGCTGATCGGACTGCCCATCCTCAGGCTCCGCGGCGTTTATTTCGCCATGGTCACGCTGGTTTTGACCGAAGTGGCGCGGCTGCTCGCGCTGGCACTGCCGATCACCAACGGCGCCAAGGGCATGGTCAGCATTCCGCTCCCCGGCGGCATCTCGATCTTCGGGCTGACCATCCTTCCGGATTTCGCGACGCTCGCCAATCCGCGTCCCGCCTTCTATCTGGTGTCGGTTGCGCTGATGGTGCTGTGCTTTGCAGCGCTCTACCGCCTAGTCCATTCGCGCATCGGCAAACTCTGCCAGTCGTTGCAGCAAAACGAGGAACTGGCCTCCTCGATCGGCGTCAACATCGCCTATCTGCGCGTCATCGCCTATGCCATCTCCTCGTTCCTCGGCGGTCTCGGCGGTGCGATGTTCGTCGCCATCTCGCAATCGATCTATCCGTCGAGCTTCACCGTCACCGACTCGGTGAACTTCATGCTGAACTGCTTCCTCGGCGGGCTCGGCCACGTCTTCGGGCCGATGATCGGCACCTTCGTGCTCTATTTCGGCTGGGATTTCCTGTTCGAGACCGGCGAGTTCCAGTTGCTGATCTTCTCTTCGGTGCTGATCGCGCTGATGCTGTTCCTTCCCAACGGCCTGCTCAGCCTCAGGCTGTTCGGCAAGAAGCAGGGCTAGGACCATGACTGAGCTTCTCCAGATCAAGGCAGTGACCAAACGCTTCGGCGGGCTGGTCGCGGTCAACAATGTTTCCTTCGCCGTCCGCGAACGCGAAATCCTCTCCGTGATCGGTCCCAACGGCGCCGGCAAATCAACGCTGTTCAAGCTGATTTCCTCTTTCCTCAGTCCGACCTCGGGCGAGGTGCTGTTTGGCGGACAGCGGATTTCAGGCCTGGCGCCGCATATCGTCGCCCGGAAAGGCGTCGTCCGCACATTCCAGGAGACGACGATCTTCAAGGGCATGACCGTGCGCGACAATGTCATAATCGCACATCACCTGCGTTCCAATGCCACCCTTGCCGGCTTCTATCTCGGCACGACTACAGCGCGGCGCGACGAGGCCGAATTCGGCCGATCCGCCGACGAGATCATCGACTTCCTCGATCTCGGCGCGCAACGGCATGAGATCGCGAGCACGCTGCCGCACGGGCATCTGCGCGCGCTGGGGATTGCCATCGGCCTCGCCACCAACCCGACCGTGCTCCTGCTCGACGAACCCTTTGCCGGCATGAACCACGACGAAACCGTGCGTGCGGTGAAAATGGTGCGCGGCGTCCGCAAACGCGGCGTGACCGTGCTACTCGTCGAGCACGACATGCCCGCCGTGATGAACATTTCCGACCGTATCGTCGTCCTGAACTTCGGCGTCAAAATCGCCGAGGGAACGCCGAAAGAAATCCAAGAGAACGAAAAGGTCATCGAAGCCTATCTCGGCGCCGAAGACGAGACGATCGGATTTTAGCCATGAGCGAACTGCTGAGCGTCTCCAATGTCGAACTCTACTACGACCACGTCTATGCGCTGAAGGGCGTGTCACTGAGCGTCAACGAGGGCGAGACGGTAGCGCTGATCGGCGCGAACGGTGCGGGCAAATCGTCAATCCTGCGCGCCATCACCGGCCTGAAAAAAGTCCGCAGCGGCGAGATCCATTTCCAGGGCCGCCGCATCGACAAAACGCGGCCGGACGAACTAGTCAGGATGGGCATCGCTATGGTGCCGGAGGGCCGGCGCGTCTTTTCCTACATGACCGTGCGCGACAATCTGATGATGGGCGCATTCACCCGCACCGACAAGGCCGACATCGCCAGGACGCTGGACATGGTGCTCGGGCGTTTTCCGCGCCTGAAGGAACGCTATTCGCAGACGGCGGGCACGATGAGCGGCGGCGAACAGCAGATGCTGGTGATCGGGCGGGCGCTGATGGCCAAGCCGAAGCTGCTCTTGCTCGACGAACCCTCGCTCGGCGTCGCGCCGAAGCTCGTGCAGGACATCGCCCGCTCGATCGTCGCGATCAACCGCGACGAAAAGGTCAGCGTGCTGCTGGTCGAGCAGAATTCGCGCATGGCGCTGCGCATCTCGCAGCGCGCCTACGCACTGACGACCGGAACGATCGCGCTGGCCGGATATTCGGCTGAGCTGCTTGCCGACGATCGGGTCAAGAAACTCTATCTCGGCGGCGAAATATGAAGGCGCAAATGGACATACTCGTCGTCAATCCCAACACCACCGCGTCCATGACCGAGAAGATCGGCAAGGCAGCACGCGCCGCGGCTTCGGCCGGCACCAGGATCATCGCGGCCAATCCGAAGGATGGGCCGCCGAGCATAGAAGGCTATTTCGACGAGGTCTTCGCCATCCCGGGAATGATCGGCGAGATCCAGAAACATCCGGCGGCGAGCGCCTGCGTCATCGCCTGCTTCGACGACACCGGCCTAGACGCGGCGCGCTGCGTCGGGGAGATGCCGGTGGTCGGCATCGGCGAAGCGGCGTTTCACATGGCGAGCCTGATTGCCGGCAGGTTCAGCGTCGTGACGACGCTGTCGCGTTCGGTGCCGGCGATTGAGCACAATCTGGTGCGCTACGGCCTCGCCAGCCGCTGCGCCAGGGTGCGAGCAAGCGACGTTCCCGTTCTGGAGCTCGAAGTGCTCGGCTCCAACGCCCGCCATCGAATTTCTGAGGAGATCGAGTGCGCCATCCGCGACGACGGGGCCGAAGCGATTGTGCTGGGATGCGCCGGCATGGCCGATCTCGCCGCTGCGCTCAGCCGCGAACACGGCGTTCCCGTGCTCGACGGCGTCGCCTGCGCGGTAAAACTGTGCGAGAGCCTCGTCGGCCTTGGCCTGTCGACTTCGAAGCGCGGCGGCTATCAGGTTCCACTCGAAAAATCCTTCGCCGGAATCTTTGCGTCCTTTTCGCCCTCCGGCCGTGTATCCTGATGCGTGCAAATTTGTTGACATTCCCGCACAGGATGTTCGATGTCCGGCCTGAAACGCGGTGTTCGCGCCGCTATGCGATCGGGCCGCCAGGACAATGAGACGATGGACCTGCTTGGACCAAAGACACGGGATGACGACAAACCGGCGATGCGCTGGTTTCCGGTCTATGCCGGCCTGCGCGACGCCATCGTCAGCCACCGCCTCGCACCGGGTACAAAACTGCCCGAGGACGAACTCGCCTCGATCTATTCGGTGAGCCGCGCGGTGATACGCGCGGCGCTGCAGGCGCTGTCGCATGACCGCTTGGCCCGGCTCGAGCCGAACCGCGGTGCGTTCGTCGCCCAGCCGACCAAGCAGGAAGCGCGCGAGGTGTTCGAAGCGCGGGCGCTGATCGAGCCCAAGGTCGCGGCGCTTGCCGCCGACGTGGCAAAGCCTGCCGAGATCGCGCAACTGCGGCTTCATCTCGAAAGAGAGCACGAGGCCCTGCATGCCGGCCGCGACAGCGACGCCATTATGCTGTCGGCAAAATTCCATGTCGGCATCGCCGAAATCGCCGGCCATTCGATCCTAACCGGCTTCGTCAAAGACCTGCTGTCGCGGTCGTCGCTGATCATCGCGCTTTACTGGCGCCGCCGCGACACCACCTGCGAAAGCCAGGCCCATCACGCCCTTGTCGATGCCATCGAAAAACACGACGCAAAAGACGCGTCCGACCTGATGCGAAGCCATCTCGTCGACCTGCTGTCGGGCCTTGATCTGTCGCTTGGCAAGAAGAAGCCCGACAGCCTGTCGGACATCTTGCGCTGATCTCCGCTGTCAAGCCTTTCGCGGGAGTTCGCCTATGTCCGCGTCATGCTGGGCGTGATTGAAGGCATAGCTTCGGTCCATGACTACTACTGCTTCTTCGTTCCTGCCGTCATAATGGTAGCGCTCGTAGAGTCCCGCGGCGCTGCCCTCCCGGCTGCCACTGCTCCTGCTGGGCCATAGAGTCAAATCGGTCCCTCCCGTACAACGAGCCGATCGGGCGCGCCCGATCAGAGCTTGAAGCAACATAAAGCGCGTGTTGGTCGCTCAAGCCGACCCGGTGAAACGCGATGCGCTCGAGCGGGCACATCTGCGCAATGGCAGCAGTTCGTGGTGGACGGCTCCATGTCGCTTCAGGTGGGTATGATAACGGCGACAGCGCGGAAATAGACATGTGAGGTGAAAGAAGCGCTTTGGCAACGTGCGAGTCGAGGTCAGCTGGGCAAGCATCCAGCGGGACGACATTGCGAATGACAATAATGTGTGCCGATCCGGACTTTGTCTCTCTTTCTTAGGCGTCAGGAAATGGCGCAACCTCCTGGTTCAGGAACCGGAACATCTGGTACAGTCGAGGTGTGGCGCGGTGGCGGTAGGTTGAACATATCTGTTTGCCGCCCCTTTCGTCCGGCGGTGCCTTACTGGTCCTCCTGAATCGATCAAAGGCCACGGAACGCTACGGTCGTGCGATCCTTCTTTGGCCCTCACAACCTGACCTGATCAACCCCCCCAGCCGCCTCCCCCGCCTCCGCTTCCGCTCCCGCCGCTCCCGCCCGAAGGAGGAATGATGACAGGCGCAGGAACAGGCTCCTCTTCAACCGGTATAATCACTTTCTTGGCGGCCACCGGTTTGGGAGTGGGCTTGACCGACTTTGGCCGAGGCATCGTGCGAACGACCTTCGGCGGGGGCGTGCTGACCAGCGCCGTCGGTTCAAATTTTGGTGTCAGAGAATTGCAGCCCATGAGGCCCGCCAGGACGCCGGATAGCGTTGTTCCGATGATTGCTCGCTTCAATGCCCTTTCCACCATTGCCTCCTCCTTGATCAAAACAAGTCCCGACGCGGATTGGCTTCTTCCCAGACTCGTCTGGCCGCGCGAACCAGTTGAGTGTCGAGTGAACCGGACCCGGGGATCTTCGATTTCAGTTCCTGGCGCAGCTGCTTCAGCGCCGCCGTTTTCGGCTTCGGTCCGAATTTTGCCAGCGTCCTTTGGGCATCCGGCAGTTCCTTGCGCAGGTCGAGCGCAGCCGCAAACGCAAGGAAACGCACTGCAGTGGCCTGATCGGCCTTGTCGCCCTTTTGCAATTCGAGGGCCGCGCGATCGTAAGCTGCGAACTGATCGCCCCGCGCGATCCCAATTTCGAACAATCTTTGCGCTTCCGCTAGGTTCCGTTCCACGTCGACACCGTCCCGATACATGCGTGCGAGGCTGCCCGGAGCATAGGGCTGGCCGAGATCGATTGCCTTCTGAAAAAGCGCCAGCGCCTCTTTCGGGTCCTTCTGAACGCCCTGCCCAGACAAGTAATTGCGGCCGAGCAGGTTCATCGAATACATGTCCTGCCGCTGGACGCCGGCCTCCAGGAAGGCAACGGCGCGGGCCGGATCGGCGGTCACGCCGTTGCGGCCCTCGGTGAAAATTGCGGCAAGATCGTTCATTGCATAGGTGTGCCCCATCGCCGCTGCCTTGAGCAGCAGGTCCAAACCCTTGCTGGTATCAGGTTTGACGCCATACCCATTGAACAAGGCGCGACCCCACGACGTCATGCCATAGGGATCCCCCTTGTCGGACGCCGCCGCGTAAAGCGCGTTGGCCTGTGCGCGGTCGACGGCCATTCCGGTTCCGGTCGCATACATGTAGCCGAGCTCGAACACGGCACGGACGTGTCCCTTCTTGGCGGCTTCCTCGATGGCTGTCCTGCCCTCCTGGACCTTGCCTGCCGCAAGGAGCGCGCGTCCCAGTTCATAGCGAAAGCGCGCGACATCGGGATAAGCCTTGACCGCGGCTTCGCAAACCTCCACCGCGCTGGCGCCAATTTCATTTGGGAGCAGGCCGGGGACGACGCCTTGCAGGTCGAGAGGCTCGCCGGCAGCCGTATCGCACGGATCCACTGTTGGCGATAATTTCATTGTGGCGGGCTTGGATGATCTGCTGTCCGCCCGGATTTCGAAGCCAACCTCGACCGCGGCTTCGGCGCCGATCTGGGGTTCGTAGCGCAGCCGGTCGACTTCACCGGACCTCAGGCTCGAGTCGGGCGCCAGGGTTCGATCGGGCAGCGAGAGCGTTCCCGTTGCCGGATAACCCGAAACTTTCAGGCTGACCGCGGGATCATCGGTCGGGAAGTCCAGGTTCAGCGCAACCGGACCGACACCCACGGGAACATCGATGTCGCGGTTTTCGATCGCCTCGGCCGCACCGGTGATATGGATGCCACGCTCCAGCACCTGTTCTTTCTGCTCGGCTTCGAGCGAGGCCATGATCTGTTCGCCTTGCGCACCTTCGCCGCTCTTGACCCGAAATACCACGATGCCCTGGGTTTGGCCGCCCCAGTTGTCGTGCGTGGCATAGGCCAGCATATCCACCTCTTCCTGCGTAGCGACACCCTTGGGAACATCCATCTGCAAATGGGGCAGGTCCTTGCCTTGGATCGGCACGCCCACCTCGACAGGCTTGCCGTCCAGCATCAGGCGCCCCAGGGCAGGCGGTCTTTCGATGCTCAAGGTGATCGTGCCGCCGTCGACGTCGATCGGTTCGGGCAGGCCCAAGCCGACGGGTCCCACTCCCGACAGCACGACCTTTTCCAGCACCGGCGGCAGCGAGGGGCGATTGCTGCGGCGCATTAGCACGACCTCGTCGATCAGCGACGAGTTCTCCCAGGGAACCTGGAGGCCGTTTGTGGCTTCCACCACATCGCGGCGCACCGCCGCCATTACGGTGCGGATCTCCTGGTTCGGGGCCAGCGCGCGACGGGAAAACGCCGCCGAGAACGGGCTGAGTTCGCCGGCGCCGTCATAAGCCGCCGCCCCGGGTTCGGTGGCAAAGGCAATCAGGGTGTTGAGCGAGCTTCTGACCTGCGCGAGCCCGGTATTGCCGGCAGTGATGAGCTGGTCTCTCAGCCAGTAATTCTTGCGCGGAAACGGATTGTTGCGGCAGGCATCGAGGATGATCACCTGGATCTTTGATTTCGAACGCAACTGTTCCAGCACATCGTTGAGCTTGACGGCCTGGACCTCGATGTCAGCCGCCTGCTTCAACGACGCATCGACCGGGATCAGGAAGTTTTCGCCGCCGATCTGGAAGCCGTGACCGGAATAGTAGACCACGGCTAGGTCGGCGCCGTCGACTGCGGCCAGATAGTTGCGAAACTGCTCCTCGAACTGCAGCTTGGTCAGATCGCTGGCGACGAAGACCTCAAAACCGGCCAGTCGAAACGTTTTGGATACATCCTCGGCATCCCTGGCCGGGTTCTTAAGAGCGGGGAATTGTCGGTAGTCCGAATTGCCGATGACAAAAGCGACCCTTCGGTCGGCGCAAGCGTCAAAGGTCGTGAAGCTCGTAAGGATGAAGGCTGCGATGAATCCGCAAAGTCGGAGCATGGCAAATCCCTAACCGCTGTTACGTGGCAACCACGAGAACACAGCATGTGGTAGCAAGGTCCATTAGAGGGCATGCAATCTGCCGAGACAGAAAGGGAGAAAAGCCGTCGCGACAGCGGGCATATTCCTCATTTATCAAGTACTAAAGTACATCAGAGGCTGAGTGTCCGCAATGATTGTCAAACGGCTTCTGAACTCGGCTATTCGGACAGTGGTCGCTTTGGTCTCTTTAACTACGCCCAACGATACGAGCCGCACCGGAGCACCGACAGCAACCATTTCCGGTCGCGCCGATGGTCCGACTGCTGGTCAGCGGTCTGCGCTTCAGCGCCGCGAAATCCGCTCGCCTACTTAGCAAGATGTGCCGGACGGCTGGCCTCAAGACGAAAATCGGGCTGCTATTGGGATCGACGCGACATGGGTTCACTGTGCCGACTTATCCCGATGATCCGACATTTGACTTGGTCCGGCGAGAGCTAGGACGCCGGTCGCAGGCTAGCTGCTGCTGAGCAATGATCTTACCGCACTTCTGCAGGCCTTGGCGTGGATCGTGTCGCCTAAGTCGGAAGATTTGGCCGCCTGATGCTTGCAATCCCTTGATCTCAAGGGAGTCTACCTCATTCAAACAGACGAGGACAGTAGGCAATCCTGCCTCTACCGTCGGTGGTCCTTCTGTGAAACTCGTGCGGGAGCAATTATTGTAGGTTGTGCGGAAATCGAAGCAACATGCAAACACTGTTGCAGTTCATACACTCGCATCCCGTAGGGGGGACATTCTCGAAGGACGATTGGGGTAACAACGATTTTCTCGGTGTGACCGCAAGAATTTACAAACCCCATTCGGTGATATGCCGCCAGGATGACAACAACGATGGGATATTCATCGTAAAATCGGGTTGGGCCCTCCTTTACCGCGGACTACTGGACGGAGAACGGCAGATCATCGACACTCCTCTGCGGGGGGACATTGTCGGGTTCCGTTCCGTGGACGGACCCCGTTTAGCGTCCCTGGCGTCCATAACCGAACTAGCTGTTTATGAAATTTCCAGCAAGAAACTGGTAGAGGCCATCTTGTCGGAAGGCCGCCTCGGCAAGACTATCGCCTGCTCCCTGGCCCGCCTGAACGCCATCCTTGCCGAACATCTCATGAATGCCGGGCGGCGGAACGCGATGAGCCGCACCGCCCATTTCCTGCTCGAGTTGGAGGAGAGGCTCTCGAGCGTTGGCCTGTCGGCCCATGGAGGATATGAGTGTCCCCTTACCCAGCACGAATTGGCCGACATCCTGGGAATGACCACCGTTCACCTCAATCGGACGTTGGGGGAACTCCGCAAGGCCGATCTCGTCGCTTTCAGGGCAGGCCATGTAGAGGTGATCAACCGCAAGAAGCTGGTCAAAACAGCCGGATTCGACAGCGAGTACCTCAGGTAAAGGTTATTCCCTCTAGCTCGGGTTCAATTGTCTCTGGCGGGGCTTTCGCGTCGCCCTGCGGCGCGGTGCTGGGCGCCAGCGCATAGGCCATCAGCAAAATTTCTGCTGGAAGGCGACAATGCGCCGTCGCTGGAGCAGTTCCACACGATGTTTTCCGGGCTGGTATTGGGCTTACCTGGCCGCAGTCTATCTTGACGAGGGCAGCCGCAAAGGCCCGATTATCATGACCGACGGCACCATGGCCTATCGCATGAGGAGAAGGTGCTGCCGAAATGCGTGTAAGCTGCCCATAAACTCGGCAGATACAGCCGGGTGTTCTCGGACCTAAAGCGCTTGGCCAAGGATGCCACGAACTGCGCCCTGGTCATGCCAATATCCACCTTCAGGAATTCTCGTCTACAATCGCGAGGAACTACCGGTCCTCCCTCGAATGGCTGCTGGGGTTGGGGTTGGCTAAGCGGTCCCATTCCTGAGAATGGCATCATCGCCAACCCGGTTGATCAACCTCGCAGAGCTATCCCACTCCTTGGCATTCCTTGAGCGGTCGGGAATCGTTTCAACGGTTGGCACATGGCCAAAGAGATTGAATCTGACCGGACCCGCGCGTCACGATCGAACTCGCGGGAGGCTTCAAGGCGGGTGACGCGGTCTCAACACATGCCCTCAGGCGAGACCGTCGACGTGAAATTTCCCAAAAATTAACTTATGTTAGAGAACGCTTATAAATAGACGATAGGCTGCACAAGCTGTTCTCTCTAGGGGGCGAAGAACTGCTGAGAACGCGCGAGCTGGGTGAGCGTCACGCCTTCACAAGGCCGGGTATTCATACACGAGCGCATTCAAACACAGGGCTGGGTATTCAAACTTTCAAATTGCGAGACAATGAGGGGAGTTTTGGCAGCCGCAACGCGGCTTGTATGCGAAAAGATTGGGGATTGACATGGGTTCCACAGCAGGACGGCATAATCACACTTCGGCCAATCGGTCAGGAGTCCTGTCCAGCGGAACGGAAAATGTCCACGGCCAAGGAGGCAGGGGATGCCTCCTCATCCTGGACGGAAGGGCCCTAGACCGCGAGTGTCTCGCATCGGCCCTCGCGGACCACGAACTCGGCATGGAGATCGCCGCCATGGGTTCGATGGATGAATGGCGCGTGAAGAAGGGCTCGGCACCTCCCCTTGCAGCCATACTCTTCAACCTTGGCGGCCGGAAGGTCACCGATCATGGCATCGCAGACGAGATTAAGCATATTTCGTCCGAATTCAAATCGGTCCCGGTGGTTATCCTGGCCGACACCGAAGATCTTGCACACATACTGACCGCTCTCGAATGCGGCGCACGCGGCTACATTCCGACCTCGGTCGGAATCGATGTCTGTGTCGAGGCTATCAACCTTGCGGCAGCGGGAGGCATCTTCGTCCCGGCGAGCAGTGTCCTTTGCATGCGCCACCTGATAGGTTCAGACAGCCGCGACACGCAGCCTTTGAAAGGCATGTTCACGCTCAGGCAGGCCGAGGTCGCCCAAGCGCTCCGGCGCGGAAAGGCGAACAAGATCATCGCTTACGAACTGAACCTGCGCGAAAGCACCGTGAAGGTCCACATCCGAAATATCATGAAGAAGTTGAAGGCGACCAATCGCACGGAAGTCGCCTACAAGGTCAACGATCTCTTCGCGGAAGGAACTCTTGCTGAAGCGTATCCCAAGCAATAAGACTGCCCGCCTCCGGTGAATCCTGGCGGGCCCGTGTTTGTGAAAGTCGGGGGATCTCCGTTGCAGTGAATGGCATCCGGGAGCCGCCCGAGACACAGCGGCCCCTGCCCCGGTGCGGTTGGTTGCCCCGAGCCTCCTGATAGTATGCTGTAGGGGGATTTGGCGGGGTGCTCCGAAACGCGCGGCTTCGTTACGATGATCTTGTTCTCCAGTCCTCTGGAAAGCTGTTCCAAGGGCGCGGTGTCACAGGCAGTGGTCCGCCTCCTCGGGCTTCCACCACAAGGGCTAACCGAGACCTTATAGAGAACGCGTAAATCCTCAGCCGAGCATGTAGACCTTGCTGCCGGAATGGAGGTCCGCATGTCTGAGCAAAGCCTTCGTTTTCGCAAATCCGTCCCTGCACGAACGCGGCCGTGAACTAATCCCGGGCGGCAGCCACACGCAGCCTGAGGCTTGGTGAGGGGTGCGAGCCCTGGCTTTCAGCCGCTCCGGGCGGCAGCCAGCACTATCGTGGCGCCGGATGCGCGGGCCGCGAGAGTTGCCGGGCTTGGACTCCCGGGGGGCATGGGTGGTGCCGCCGGTCTGGCGCGGGGCGGCGCGGCGTGACAGGCGGGAGAACCGCGGGCCCAGGGGCCGCCGCGACCACCCGCCATTTTGGGATGCCGAGGAGAAGGCGATCTTGACGTGGCGCGCGCTGATCCTGACCAGCGCCCGAGCTTCAGCAGCTTGAGGAGCAATGTCTCACAGCTGGCAGTGGCGGCTGGGTGTGGGCCAGGGCGATGCGGCGCAGCGCGCACAACAGCACGCGTGCCTTCCGGGCATCGAAATGCGCGATGGTCTGCCGAGCCGCTCCTTGCGTTGCACCTGCGGTGAGCAACAGAGAAGTTGCCTGGCACGGCCCCTGAGGCGGGCCAGTTCTGCTATTGCTACCTCGATAGATTGGCCAGACTGACGGCTTCGTCGAGGTCGCCTCTTCATTCATCAGGCGAGTCAAGCCGTCGATCAGGTCATCGACATAGCAGAATGATCGGGTTTGCGACTAGGAGCCGGAGATCGTGATCGGCTCGTTCTCCAGGGCCTGGACGACGAAGTGGGAGTTAGGCAGGCCGAGGTTGCGCAAGCGCTCCGGCGCGGCAAGGCGAACAAGATGATCGCCTACGAACTGAATTTGCGCGAAAGCACGGTGAAGGTCCACATCCGCAATATCATGAAAAAACTTAAGGCGACCAACCGCACGGAAGTCGCCTACAAGGTCAACGATCTTCTCGCAGAAGGAACTCTGGCTGAAGAGTGAGCCCAAGCGTAACACTGCCCACCTTGCGAGTCCCGCGGCCGTATTCGACTGTTGCCCAATAAATTATATTCAATTATATATTGTGAAGGTCCAAGGGCGGGATCGGCAAGATGAACTGCTATCTAAGCAGACTCGGGGAAGGTGTGTCTTCCTACCCATCTTATGGCCTCCTCGATCGTATCGAAATTCTTGTGCTGCCCGCTCAGCAGCCCGAATCCCGTCTCGAGGAACCATTTGCCTTTGGTGGAGTAGGCTTCCTCGTCGATCTGGGTAAGGACCGCCACCAGTTGGTCGCATTTCCAAACCAGGAGGCCGTATTCTCCGCCTTCAACCGTTCCGATCCGGGCTTCGCTGAACGACAAACCAGAAACAGTTTTTGTTTGGCCCATTTAATGAAAAATCCCCTCAAATTCAAAATGGCAGTAAAGATCCGTCATCCTTGTGTTTTTTATCAATCACGCACAGAGTTCAAACCGTTTGAGGCGATCTAATTCGTGATCCACCGCAGTTGAGTACAGAGGACAACGGGCAAAAAAAACAACCGGATCTAAGTCGGGTCGTGGTTACACTGGCGGGATCCATATGATACGCCCCTGTGATGCGGTTTCCACCGCGCCTCTTCGGCCATCGCCCAGAATGATTTGAGCCTATGCGTTCTTGATCGGGAACGAGGCTTCGGCAAGTGAATGCACCAGCCAGAACGAAGATCTGTCGCAGGTCATATAGGAGGACGATTGTCGAAAACCAGGTATCCATTTTTTGCTTCAAGTAGATCATGCCAATGGTGAGACCGCTGAGGTACCACCTTATCGTTCCCCGACGCGCCGTTGCCAGACGGTGGAGTAAGCATACCATGATTCATCGCCCAAACTGCGGCCTGTGTTCGGTTGCGGACCCGAATCTTTCGAAGTATGGCTTTGACGTCTACCTTCACCGTAGCCTCGGCAATGTTAATTTCGCGCGCGATGGTTTTGTTTGACTCCCCTTCGATCAAACGGCGCAGAACACAGTTCTCGCGATTCGACAAAATTACCTTTTCTTGATCGCCACTCTCCACTTTATCTTCCACCTTTGGTAACTCATCAGCTATCAGTTCAGCCGTCGGTTCATTTTTCGAACCTTGCATTATATCTTGAATAACCATCGAAGTTTCCGCAGGTAGTACCGTTTGCCCAAGCATAACCAATTCGAGAGCTTTGATGAAGGTATCGTAAGCAGCGATCTTTGTCAGATACCCGTCAGCCCCCGCACGAAAAGCTGAGACTATGTCGGCCGTGCGACAGTGATTAGCTAGCGCAACGACATGGCTGGCTGGGTAAATCGCCTTAAACTCAACAATTTGCGCGAATTCAGCTTCCGCATCAGCACCGCCGATATCTATGATTAGCAAGATCGACCGGTGACGCGGCAGCGGCTTCTGCAAAAGATCGTTAACAGAAGCCGAAGAGAAAAGAATACAAAAATCTTCTTCATTCAGGATTCGACTTAGACCTTCTCGAAGTAACTCGCTCGGTCCGACAAGCACGGTTATGAAAGATTGCCTTGTCATCATCGCTTCTCACCCGGCGTGATTGGGATACACGCGTCGATTAGGCGCTCCACGCGCCAACCGCACAGTTTCTTTTTTAACTTTACGCCAGGAAAACCGTACACCAAAATACCCTCTTTAGGCGTAGGGCAGCATCATCGAGGCGTATCCCGGATCTTCAGCCTGGGGCTTTTTGGTCAAGAACCCGAGCTCGTGGTTTCACCGACTCAGCCCATCGTGGCAAAGGATTGCGCGGCCGCGAGGATTACCGGGGCTTGGTTTCCGGCGGGCCGATGAAAGGAAAACATGGGACGGCCCGTCCGCTATGGTTACCTCGATATGATTGCCAAGATTGACGGCTTGATCGATTCGCGCCTTAATTCATCTGACGCGTCAAGCTGTGCATCAGGTCATCCACGTAGCAGGGCGCAGAACCACGGCGCCGGGGGAGCGCGGCGGCAGGAGCGTCAGGGTGATGTTGTCCGGCACCTTGAGTTTCGGCGTCACATGCCATCCGGCCTGATCAAGATGAGCACCGCATGCGCGCCGTCGTCGACGCTCCGGCTGATCTCGGCGAGGTGCTCCCGCATCGCCTCGGTATCACAATAGGGCAAAGGCCCGCGCCCTTCCCTTCCGGGGGCAGACGGCCCCGCAGGTCGAACCAGTAGGGGAGTTTCACACAGTAGCTTTGCCAGTTGCTGCGAGTCCAGCAAGGCTCGGCAGGCGTTTCCAGTTCGGCGATGTCGCGAAGGCGCTCTCACCATATTGCGCTGCAAGCTGCCCCCGCCGCGTGACGAATGCGGGAAGCCGTTGCAGTTGCTCACGCCGATGGCAGCGTGCAGGTCGGTCAGGCGGTAATTGTAGCCGAATTCAGGATAGCCCTCGTAGATCACCTGATTCGAGCCGTGCCTGACCGCGTCGGTAACGCTCATGCTGTGTTGGCCGACGAGCATGCATGACCTTGCCTCCTGCTCCTCGGAGGTAAGTTCACGCGTGATCCGAGATACTAGACGACGTTTGCAATTCGACGTAGGCACAAGCTTGAACGCAGCGCCAATCGCCCGGGAGAGTCTCAGTATAGCCTTATCCACGCCGTATTATGGTCATGAAGGTTAGCATTATAGATTGTCGATGAGTGTCCTGAGAGATACTTATGATGATTAATATCTAACTGGAGAAACACATGAGATCGATGAATTCCGACAAGGAAATACTGTTGACACACTCGGAATGGTTGAACAACTCTCGCGCGACGACGGAGGCCGCCGAGTGACGACCGAGGCTCCCATTTCCACCCTTTCCACATCGACGGCAACCACGCAGCCGGCGCAGGGTCTTACCTATACCACCACACCGATCCAATCGGAGTACGACGGCCAGGTGATTGAAAATCTTGACATCTACGTCACCAACGGGGACGCGGTCACGATTACGCACGACAATGTCATCCTGCGCAATTGTCTTATTCATCACGTCGAGGGCGACGGGGTGATGGTATCGGGCGCAAACGGTGTCACGATCGAGAACACCGAGGTCATCAACGCCGCCCCCCCGGCGGGAATCGACCCCGAGACGAGCCCAGACATCAACAACATCAAGGCAGAAAACGCTTCGAACCTGACCGTTCATAACACGACGGTGCGGGAAGGCTCGACTGGCATCTATCTCGTGAACTCGCCCGGCGCGAGTCTTTCACACGTCGATGGCTACGACTTCCATGGCCCAATGCCGCGCGGTCAGTTCGTCCAGTTCAACAACTCGGGCAATAGTTCGCTAACCGACTTCTATGCCGTCAACGACGCCGGCAGTTCGCATCCTGAGGACATCGTCTCGGTATACGGCAGCCCGAATACGACGATCTCAAATGGGGTGATCGACGGTAACAACTCTCAGACCGGCGTGGCCGTCATGTTCGAGAACGGATCGACCGGCGGGAGGGTGGATCACGTTGACGCCATCCATCAGGGCAATGGCGCGTTCTCTTCCTACGCGAGCGATGTGACCTTCGATCACACGAGGTCGTTCGACGGTATCGATGAGGATCAAGGCCGCGGGGTTCCCTCGTCGAATGGACTGATCTGGAATGTAAGCTCCGGTGGGGTCAGCATCCTGAACTCGACCTACACCAACCCTGGCAATCCCAACAACATCATTTGGGACGCGTCAAAGGCGGTCGTGGCCGACGTGCACGAGGATCCCACGGCCACCCCAGTGGCACACGTCGATAACCAGTTCACCTGGGACTACGCAGCGGATAGCTCGACCGACACTGTCACGGACGCGAGCGTCACTCCCCCAACCACTAGCACGACGGAGACCGGGTCTGGGACCGGGACTGTCGCTCCTTCCGGCAGCACCAGCGATGGCACGTTGTACGGCACCAGCGGCGCCGATATACTCCTCGGAACCAGCGGCCACACCATGATTGGCTATGGCGGCAACGACACCTACTATGTCGACAATGCCAACGAGAAGGCCGTTGAGGCAGTGGGCGGCGGCAACGACAGTGTGATCGCCTCGGTGAGCTATGCGCTTTCGGCCAGCTCGGAGATCGAGCATCTCGCCACCAACAACCCGTCCGGCACGAAGGCGATTTCCCTCACCGGCAACGAGTTCGCCCAGACCATCCAGGGCAATGCCGGCAACAATGTCATCAATGGCGGGCTCGGCCCCGACGTCTTGACCGGTTACGGAGGCCACGATGCCTTCTCGTTCAATACTGCTCTTGGAGCCGGCAATGTCGATAAGATCACCGACTTCAAACGCTCCCAGGATACGTTCCATCTCAGCGATACCGTTTTTACCGGGCTTCAGCCGGGAGGGCTTCCATCCAAAGCTTTCTTTGTTGGTACAGCCGCGCATGACAGTTCCGATCATATCATCTACGACAGTGCAACCGGGGCGCTCTCTTTCGACAGTGACGGGGCCGGCGGCGCATCTCAAACCCAGTTCGCCACCCTTTCCCCACATCTCTCGCTCGCCGCAGCCTCATTTTATGTGACCTGAAGGAACGCGGGGCTGCCGTGGCCAGATAAGGACTGGATAAACAGCACCTCAAAGCCATGATCCCGAACCGAAGTCAGCTTACCAAAGGCGGGAGTCCGGTTTTCGGAGAAGATCACGCTCAATGGAGTTCCATCCCGATGTCATCGGGATGGAACGGATTCGACTTGTGAGTTTTCCGTAGTTGTCCATGCGGACCGAACCGAGGAGACTGGAGTTACCAAGCTTGCTCTCACCGGAGGGTACTAAATGAACATCCACAAGAATGCCCGTCTGACGCCGTGGCGTCGAGAGGAACTGGCTCTTTCGGTCATCGAGCGACGTCTTTCCTAAGCCTTGCGGCGCAGGCCTATGCTGTGTCGAAGCGAGCTGGCCTGTGATGCTGCTGTGGCATCGATGTGCCGGTGGTCGACCGCAACCTGGCTTCGACGTGAGATCGGCGTCGTCTTGCAAGAGAACGTGCTCTTCAACCGGTCCATTCGCGAGAACATCGCGCTCGCCGATCCGGCTATGCCATGAAGCGGGCATCGCTCGCCGGCGTTCACGATTTCATCCTGGAGCTGCCCGAGGGCTATGACGTGCGACTGCGTCATTGCCGGCGCCTGGGTCGCCGGCGTCGCGATTGCGCGACATGGCTTCTCGTCGAACGGATACTCTGATCCTTGAAGGAGCGAACGCCTCGGCACTGAGACAAGTTCGTGCAATTCCGAGTTATTCAGGCGGGCATTACGATCCGGTCGGATCGCTAAAGGCCCAGATCTGCGTAGCGGGTCGGGAACAGCTCTATCGTCACTGGAGGAGCCGCCGATTCCGCATATGCGCTGCGGCAAGCTTTATAGTCGCAGGAGACCGGTGCTTGCTTCTCTCCAGTCAAACGCGTCCGCTTGCGGTGCGGGAGCACCCGTCTGTCGGCCAATTAACCGCCTGGCCGGCTGTTTCCTCTCCTAACCAGCAGGAAGGCAGATGCGCGGGCATCCAGAGCCCATAGCCCCGCCTTTTCCACGCCAGCCTATCCGATCGTACGATCGTACTTCGGCTCTCGTCGACATCTTGCGCCATCGCGAGCCGTTCGTAGCACGCCGTCAGGCCGCTTTGGGAACGGCCGCACGGTAGCGGCCGCACGGTAGCGGCCGGGGGCTGGGAATGGAGCCGCTATCCGGTCATGGTGCACCGGTATCCGCTGTCCGCGCGCAGCGCCCATGCGCGCCTGGAGCGCATATTCCAGGAGAACCGCCCATTGCCGGACTCGTGCGTCTGCCTGACGTCAGGGGTACGGTTTCCGTCGAGAACCTTTTTGTCCTCGCCACGGCACGAACACGCCGGTCGTCATGGGCGCGACGTTCACGCTGAAGACTTCGCTTGTGGGTGCATGGCCGCCGGCGCAAGGGTGCGTGCGACTCGATGGCGACGATCTGCGCCATTATGGTCCGGACCAACTCGGCACCGCGCTCCAGGATATCGAGCTGTTCTCCGGTTGCGTGCGCGACAACATTGCGCGCTTCCGAGCGGACGCGGCCGATGCGCAGGTGATCGAGGCGGCAACACACGCCTCTGCGTACGAGATGATTCCAGCGCCTCCCCAACGGATATATGACCGACATCGGGCAGGATGGAGTCGGACTGTCGGGAGGGCAGCGGCAACGGGTCGGTCTCGCGCGAGCCCTGTTCGGCAAGCCGAGCTTTGTCGTGCTCGATGAGCCTGATGCCAATTTGGACGGCGATGGCAATCGAGCACTGGTCCAGGCCATCGAAAGGCTGCGGAGAGACGGAAAGACCGTTGTAATCGTGACCCACAGGCCGAACCTCCTGTCCGCGGTGGATCGAATGATCATTCTGCAAGACGGACGGGTAGCACAGATGGGCCCGTCGGGAGCAGTTGCTGCCATCGCTCGTTGGCCCGAATGCAGCGTCGACACCGCGGCGGCCTGTCTGGGACGGCGGGCGCGCCGGACCGCCGGCAGCAGCCGCGACATCTCTCATGCGGCCACGCGCCGCTGCGTAGCCAGCCGAGTTCAACGATGACGCTGATAACTCAAAAATTGCCCCAACGATAGCGCGCGGTCGCGAGCTCCTGCGGACTGCCCGCTCGACGGCTGCCTCAGTTCGTATAAGCACAGTGGGGCTATCGGCGCTCCTGCATGCAGGACGAGTGGCGCGAGCCCCCTCCGTGCGGATTTCCGAACAGCCGGGTTTTGCCGGCACAACCCACGAGCCATCTCACGCAAACCTCTCCGGCGACTGGCACAAGCCCGCGCGGATCGGCCTTGGCGTCGTCGTGCTGACCTTCGGTATCCTCGGCGGATGGGCCTCTCTGGCCAGCCTCGACAGCGCGGTTGTCGCTTCGGTACAGTTGTGGTCGAAACCGACCGCAAGGCAGTTCAGCACCTTGCGGGCGGCATCGTGGGTGATGTTCTCGTCTCGTCCAACGCGCATGTGACCGAGGGGCAGGTGCTTGTGCGTCTCGACCCTACCGAGGCGCGGGCGCAGGGCGAAATCGCGAGGTCCACCGTCTTCTCGCTGCTTGCCGAAAAGGCACGGCTGCAGGCGGAACTGGACGAAGCCGAAATGGTCACCTTCCCGCGCGAACTCACGCGGGCTTCGAGCGCACCTGTGGCCCTGGGCGCGATGGAAGACCAGCTGCGACTGTTCGACAAGCGCCGCTCGGCCCGCACGAACGATGTTTCCATCTTGGAAGAACGCATCGCCCAGTCCGAACAGAAGATTGAGGCCGTGCAATCCCAAAGGGAGGCAGTCCGCTTGCAGATCGAGAGCATCACGGAAGAGTACGACAAGCTGGTGCCCCTGGCCAACAAAGGCATTGTTCCGATTACGCGGCTGACCACGCTCAAACGGCAAAAGGCCGACCTCCAAGGTCATCTTGGGGCCCTCGTTGCCGACACTGCGGGTGAGCGCCACTCGATTGGCGAGGCGCGACTCCGGATTGAGCAAGTCGGGCGTAACTCGACCGCACCGAAATACGCGCTCCGCGCTCCGGGCGCGTCGTAGGTTTCAGGGTCCACACGATAGGAGCCGTTGTTCGCCCCGGCGAGACCTTGATGGAGATCGTCCTCGATGACGGTCCATACGTGTCGCGCTATAAAGGCTATCAATCGAGCGATGCGCCAGGGTCAACAGAGCCTGAGGAAACTGGCCAAGCGCTTTGGTTTGGGATGAGTCAGAATACCGCGTGAAGCGGAGGAACGGATCTTGGTAGCCGGGGTGCCGACCGTGCAAGCAAGCCGAGATGGGCGGCGCTTGCGCCGAGGACGAGAGGCGGCTCCTCTTCTTCCGGCACACTACTGCCGCTGGACACGCATCCTATCCGCTCCACCGATTCCGCTTGCAGGGCAATATCGTCGGACGGCTACCCGGCTTGTGGAAGAGATCGGCGAAAGAAGAGCTGCCAGACACTTGGTTCCACATCAATATTGTCAAGGTGAGGAGCGAACAGGTCAAGTGCATATTGTCGTCACTATCGACGTAAGCGCGAATTTCCCCGCACCTTTTGCTGTTGAGTGCTCTGATGCATGAGGTGTCCACCAAAATAGGTGGACACCTTGTGA
>NZ_JAMYRO010000015.1:0-177638 GCF_040321495.1 Mesorhizobium sp. M0408
AGTAGTTTTCGTGGATCGGCTACAAGTCCGGATGTTCCGGAGTGATTCGGGTGTTGCCGCGGTAGAGTTTGCGCTGGTTCTGCCCGCCCTTTGCCTGGTACTTCTTGGCATCATCGACGGCTGGTCTTTTGTCTCGAGCGCATTGTCGATGCGTGCAGGCGTCAAAACCGCGGCGAACCTCGTGATGCAAGGAGCAGTCGAGGATACGACCATCCAAGCTGTCGCTCTTTCGAGCTGGGAAAACCATCCTGATGGCGCGCAGGTGGCAGTGAGCCGGAAATACATGTGCGGGAACATCGTGGCCGATCCATCGGTCCTGTGCGACACTTTGAAAGCCCCCTCGGTCTTCCTCGTAATACAGGCGACAGCCACCTGGTCACCGCCCTTCAGTTTTGGTGCGTTTTCCCTCTCGCGCGAACTCAGTCATCAACAGGTGATTCGTGTCCGCTAAGTCGAGAGCTTTCACGGGGGATGCATCAGGCGGAGCTGCATTAGAGTTCGCGCTGATCGCGCCTTTTCTGATAATGCTTTTGATCGGCATCTTTGCATTCGGCTGGGCTCTGAATGCTATGTCGAGTGTTCGGTACACGCTGGAAACGTCGTCACGTGCGCTGCAAATGAAGAACTCGCTGACGCAGGCCCAGATCCAAGCCATTGCCACGGAAAAATTACTGGATTTGGGATTGAAAGACGTCGATGTAACAATAGCAATCGACGCCCCCAGCGGCGGCTTTCGCATGGCACATCTGACCGCCCAATATGCGTTCGTGATCGAGTTCCCGTATTTCAACCGATATCCGATAAATTATCAGACAACTGTCACAGTTCCCCTGATTGCATCGTGAGCACGTCCCCGGCCAGTCGAGCGGCACCTTTCGCAGGATGTTCGCTGCACGCCGCCTTTATAGGCGATCGCCTTGTACAGCGCGCCGTTGCCGGCTTTGTTCCGGCCGAGCCGCCCACCCCTCGCCCAGCGCTGCGCCGCCGCTACTTGTTTGTTGACAGGCATGCGAGGCCTACATGTGGAATTTGGCAGCAGAGGGCTGGAGGCTCCTCAAGCAGAGCGTCATCGGCTTCATCGACGACAATGCGCTGAGCCATGGGGCGGCGATAGCGTTTTATGCCACGACCTCGCTTGCGCCGATCCTGCTCATCGTTGTGGCTATTGCCGGCATGGCCTTCGGGCACGAGGCGGCGCAACTCGCCCTTTCGGCACAGATCGCTGGCCTGATGGGGCCGCAAAGTGCCGAGCTGCTGCGAGCTACGATCGAAAACGCCTCGCAGAAGGAAGCCGGAACCCTCGCCAGCATTCTGGGGCTGGTCACGCTGTTCGTCGCCGCATCCGGCGTGTTCGGCGAGATGCAGCTGGGGTTGAACGAAATCTGGAAAGTCAAACCGAGCGGGGCAACGATTTCACGAATGGTTCGGGCACGCATTGCAAGCCTGGGCCTCGTCGCGGCGCTCGGCTTTCTGCTCCTGGTGTCGCTGGTCGTAAGCGCTGCAATTTCGGCGCTCGGAGACGTCATCAACGCCTACCTGCCGTTCGGCACCATCATCCTGAGCGCGATCAACGGGATCGTCTCGTTTGCCCTGATCACGCTGCTGTTTGCCGCAATCTACAAGGTGCTGCCGGACCGCAGCCTGCAATGGCGCGATGTCGGCATCGGCGCCGTGGTCACCGGGTTTCTGTTCACCATCGGCAAGTCGCTAATTGGCTGGTATATCGGAACCAGCGCCATCTCATCGTCATACGGCGCGGCCGGCGCCCTGCTCGTCGTGCTGTTATGGGTCTATTATTCGGCCGAGATATTTCTGCTGGGCGCCGAATTCACGCGAGCCTATTCGGTTCGACACGGCAGCCGGTCCGATTTGAAGAACAAGGTGGAATTGCATGACAAATGAGTTCACGCCGAAATTCGACCTCGCCGGCAAGGTGGTGCTGGTCACCGGGGCCTCGCGCGGCATCGGAGGCAGCGGCAGGCAGCCGCACTGGTCAAACCAGCTTTCTCATCCATCGCCGGCGAGCCAACCGACCATGTTCGCCATCAGTCTTCCGTAGAACGGCCATCCGAGGAAATCCTGCGAGAGCCAATGCGGGCCGATATCGGTTGCCCAGGCAATCGTGCGGCCGCGGCCATGGCTACCGACGGCAAGGAGCGGCCAGTCGGTGCCGCGATGGTGGCAGGTCGCCAGAAGCCGGGACGAACCGTCGCGCCTGAATTCCAGCTTGTTCATGCCGAGAATCGGCGGCAAAGGCCCCTCCACCCCGGAAAAAATCGGATGTGACGACTGCAGGATGGAGGCCTGCACGCCTTGCGGCACCTCCATGCCGTCGCAGTAGGGTAGGCAACGGACCGGCAGAACGTCCTCGACCGGGGTGTCGTGGAAACGCGCCGTCCCGAACATGCCCTGAAAGCCCATGTAACCGCCGGCCAGCATCAGCCCGCCGCCACCTTCGACATAGGCCTTGAGCACATCGAGGCGGTTGACGCCGACACGCCCGGCGCGGGCATCCGGCGTCACCAGCAATGTCAGGGCGCCGACGTCGGAGATCACCACCGCCTGATATTGGGCGAGCCCATCGAGGTCATAGGGAAACGCCGCGCTGCAACGCTCGCCGCCGATCTGCGTGACCGCGATGCCTTCAGTGGCCAGCGCGGCATTGAAGGCCGTCGCACCATTTGTCGAGGCCGCACTTGTAAGCACGTCGCTGCCGATGGCAACCGAGGTCGTCGCTGCAAAGGTTTCGCCTGCAAGCAATATCTTCATTGCCGCCCCGCACTGTTTTCATTTCGAGAGGTTTTTGGGAAGGGCGCCGGATGGACCGGCGCCCCCTAGAACTCAAGCTCTATAGGATCAGAATTTGAACTCGGCCAGATTTTCGGGAGTCACGATCTTAGCCGGGCCAAGGATCAGTTCGCCGCCGGCGCCAATCGTGTATTCGCCGAGCCTGCCTGCCGTGAACTTCTCACCCTCCTTGCCGGTGATCTTGCATTGCGCAAACGCCTGGGCCGTCTGATAAGTAAGATAGCCAAGATCGGTGACGTTCCACCAGATATCCTGAGCCGCTTCGTCCTTGATGTATTTCGAGATCAGAGTGGCCGGCGCGAGACCGGTCAGCTTGACCTTGCCGATCATGCCCGCCTCCTCGAGTGCACGCGCGGCCGCCGGAAGGCCGATGCCAGCCGGGACGATGATCACCTTGAGATCGGGAAACGCCTGGACCAGCGCCAACGCCTGTTGCTGGTTGATTTGTTCGCTTTCTTCGCCATAGGCCACCTGCACCAGCTTCATTTTGGAGAACTTCGGCTCGGCCGCCATCTTCGCCTTCATGAAGTCGATCCAGGCGTTCTGGTTGGTTGCCGTCGGCGTCGACGACAGGATCGCGAATTCGCCTTCACCGCCGCTGAGGGCGAATGCACTTTCCAGCATCATCTCGGCGAGGCTGTCGCCCTTCACCTGATTGACGAACACCGCACGCGCATCGGCGGCCACATCGGAGTCATACGAAATCACCCTGACCCCCTGCTGAACGGCGCGCTTCAGCGCAGGCGCGACGGCATTGGCGTCGTTGCCGGCAATTGCGATGACTCCGACCTTCTGCGACACGAGGCTGTTGATGAATTCGATCTGCGCCTCGGCGGTCGCCTGCGATGGGGCGACCTGCGTAGCGGTGCCGCCAATTTCCTTGGCTGCCTCTTGTGCGCCTCCGAAGGCCACTTTGAAGTAGGGATCCGTGTCGAGCTTGGGCAGGAAACCGACCGTTACGGGTTCCTTGGCGCACTCCTGGCTGAAGGCCAGCGAGCTTGGCGCAAGCAGAACCGCGGATGCGAGCAGGGCTAATCTAAACGCTTTCATTGTGACTCCTCCGTCAAAATTCGGGCTTGAAGGAAGGGGCCCGAGATCACCCCTTTGTCTCGCGCATTGCGCGGGATCTGCTGAGCATCTCCTGTGTGGAGCGCCAGTAATTGCCGACCAGCAGCGAGCCGATCAGAAGCAGGCCGATGATCATGCCCTGCGCGTCGCCACCGATCTGGTTCAGCGCCAGCACGTTGCGGATGATGGCGATCAGGACCAGTGCCAGCATGACGCCGGTCAGGCGGCCCTTGCCGCCAAAGACGCTGACGCCGCCGAGCAGCACGATGGTGATGACGTCGAGCTCCATGCCGAGCGCATTGTTGGCGCGGGCGTTGGAAAGGCGCGCGGTATAAACGATGCCGGCTATCGCCGCGACGACGCCCGAGACGACGAACAGGTTCAGCACCATCCGGCGCGTGTTTATGCCGGAATAGCGCGCCACTTCGGGGCTGCCGCCGAGCGCGTAGATGCGCTTGCCGGTCGGCGTCTTCTGCAGCACGACCGCAAACACCGGCGCCAGCACCAGGAAGGGCACGATGGTCCACGGTATCTCGGTGCCAGGCAGGTTGTTGATGCCGAAATCGACGAGCGCGGGCGGCAGGATGTTGACCGAGCCGGTGCCGAGCAGGATGTAGCCAATGCCTCGGTAGAGCGCCATGGTGCCGAGCGTCACAACCAACGACTGCAGTCCAAGGCCCGAGACCAGATAGCCGTTGAAGGCGCCGAGCAGGCCGCCGATGACGAGCGTCAGCGGGATTGCGGCAAGCGTCGGCACACCGGCCTGGACCAGCAAGCCAAAGACGACGGACGTCAGCGCCAGCACCGAGGCGATCGACAGGTCGATCTCGCGGGTGATGATGAGCAGCGTCATCGGCAGGATCAGCAATGCCTTTTCCGAGGCGCTGGCGGCCAGTTGCGAGAGATTGAAGCCGGAAACGAAATTCGGCACGAAGATCGCGGCATAGAGGAAGATGGCCACGCAAGAGGTCGCCAGCAGCAGATCCCAGAAGTCGATCGAACGGAGGAACTTTTTCACCGCGCCCTCGCCTGTCTTGCCTGCTCGGCCCGCCGCACGATGAAGGTGTCGATGCCGATGGCGACCAGGATCACGAGGCCGTAGACGCCCTGCAGCCACAGCGGGTCGACGCGCACCAGCGTCAGCCCGTTCTTGATGACGAGCAGCGTGAGCGCGCCGAGGATGATACCGAGCAGCGTGCCCGAACCACCGCGGATGGCGACGCCGCCGACCACCGCCGACGCGATCACGGTGAGTTCGAAACCGAGCGCGACGCGTGCATCGATGGTCGCATAGCGCGATGCCCACAGCGCGCCGCACAGGCCGCCGAGCAGGCCGGCCATGCCAAAGGCCAACAGAATGCGGCGGTCGACGGGGATGCCGATAAGACGCGCGCCGTCGGGATTGGAGCCGGCGGCGAACAGTTCGCGCCCGATGGCCGTGCGATAGAGCAGCACATAACCCAGGCACAGGATGACGATCGCGATGACGACGATCAGCGGCACGCCGGCGATCTTCAGGCCGGTCATGTCGAGCCAGGCTTGCGTGACTTCGTCGGCGCTGATCTGGTCACCGGCTGCCCAGATCGAGTTGAAGCCGCGGAAGATCGACATCGAGGCCAGCGTGACGACGATCGCCGGGATCTTTCCCCTGGTGACGACGAGGCCGTTGATCAGGCCGGCGACGCCACCGACGGCGCATGCGGTTATCAGGCCAATGCCGATGTCGAGCCCTGGATAGGCCTGGACCATGCTGGCCGCCATGTAAGCCGACAGGCCGATCACCGCAGCGATCGAAAGGTCGATGTTGCGGGTGATCAGCACCAGCATCTGCGCGAGTGCTGCAACGACGAGCAAGGCGGCATCCATCGACACGGCGGTCAGGTTTGCAGCGCTCACCATGCGCGGGTTGATGACGGTGACCGGGATGGCGACCGCCAGCATCGCGGCGAGCAGACCGAACTCCCGCCGCTTCAGTATGTCGAGCGGTCCTCTTCTCTTCTCCTCGCCGGTGGCCTGTGCCGCCGCATCGGCGCTTTCGCCGGCCTTGGTCGCTGCTTCCAGCACCTTTTCCTGAGTGGCTTCGCCCCTGGCAAATTCGGCCGTCCGATGGCCTTCGCGCAGGACGATGATGCGGTCGCACATGCCGATGAGCTCGGGCATTTCGGAGGAGATCAGGATGATTGCCATGCCCTGGGCGGCAAGGTCGGCGATCATCGCATGCACTTCCGCCTTGGTGCCGACGTCGATGCCTTGCGTCGGCTCGTCGAGGATGAGGAGGCGCGGTTCGCTGCGCAGCCATTTGGCCAACACTACCTTCTGCTGGTTGCCGCCGGACAGTTCCTTTACCGGCTGCGCATAGCCGGAAAAGCGAAGCTTCATGCGCTTCAGCCAGTCCGAAACCAGATTGATCGCGCGGTTCGTGCCGTAGAAGCCGGAGCGGGCTGCCTTGTCGAGGACTGGCAGCACCGCGTTGTCGAGGATGGAAAAATCCATCACCAGGCTCTGGCCCATGCGGTCTTCAGAGACATAGGCGATACGCGCATCCATGGCGTCGCGTGCCGACGCGAAGCGCACAGCTTCGCCGTCGATCAGGATTTCACCGGCATCGGGCTGGTCGATTCCGAACAGCACGCGGGCGATCTCGGTCCGCCCGCTGCCGACCAGGCCGCCGAGCCCGAGCACCTCGCCGGCATGGAGCTTGAGGTCGATATTGGAAAAGCCACCGGCGTGCGAAAGCCCCCTCGCCTCCAGCACCAGTGCGCCGGTGGCGTGGCTTCGTTGCGGATAGAGGTCGGTGACCTCGCGGCCGACCATCATGCCGATGGCAGCGGCGCGGCCAAGCTCGGCCTTCGGCTTGACGCCAATGAGGCGCCCGTCGCGCAGCACCGCGATGCGGTCGGCGATGCGGAAGATCTCGTCCATGCGGTGGCCGACGAACATCATCGCCACGCCGTGCAGCCGCAGGTCGGCGACGACGGTGAACAGCCGCTCGACCTCGCGCTGCGACAGGGCGGCCGTCGGCTCGTCCATGATCAGCACCCGCGCGTCGAGCGACAGGGCGCGAGCGATCTCGACCAGTTGCTGTTCGGAGGTGCGCAACGTTCCGAGCCGGGTTTCGGCCGGCATGTCGAGGCCGACTGTCGCCAACACCCTGCGCGCGCCGGCAAGCATGGCGGCGTTGTCGATGCCGCCGAAGCGGTCGCGCGGCATATGGCCGAGATAGATGTTCTCCGCCACCGAAAGATCAGGGAAAAGACCGGGGTGCTGGTGCATGACCGAGATGCCGGCAGCCTGGGCGTCGTGCGGCGAATGGAAGACCACAGGCTTGCCATCGACTTCGACATGGCCGCCGGTCGGGAGATACACGCCGGCCAGCAGCTTTACGCAGGTGCTCTTGCCGGCGCCGTTTTCGCCAAGCAGAGCCAGCACCTCGCCTGAGCGCAATTCGAAGGACGCGTCCTTGAGGGCAATCGTGCCGCCGAAGGCTTTTGTCGCCTGAACCAGGGCAACGGGGACAGCCGCGTCGCTCTTCACCATGGCGTCGGCTTCGCCTAATGCGACCAAGTGCAGCACCTTTCCTCCCTGGTCCTGTTTTTTCAATTTGCTATATTAAATGGCCGAATGCCGCAACTGGAAAATTGACTTCCATGGCCGCGAAGGGCACTGTCGCGTCGCGCACGGGTGCGATTGGAGTGCTCGACCCCGCGGCAGCCTCAAAGCTGCAAGCGGCTGGAGTGGCTCTGCGGGAATGAATGGGGAGGCGCCGGTTTTGTCCGGAAAAGGCAGCAATTCGGTCAAGGTTCGGCATTATAACGAGCGCTTCGTGCTTGATGCCATTCGCCGCCTGAAGGAGGCATCCAAGTCCGATCTGGCGCGCGCCGCAAATCTGACGCCGGCCGCGGTCGCCACCATTGTCGACGGGCTGGAATCGTCCGGATTCGTAAAGCAAGTGGGGAAAAGGTTCGGGCAACGCGGATCGCCATCCACTCTCTACCGACTTGCACCTGAGCGTATCTACAGCGTCGGCATCAAGATCGGCCGGCGCGCGCTGGAAGCCGTGCTCGTCGACTTTGCCGGCGAGGTCCGCTCGCGCGAGTCGCACGAATATCGCTTTCCGGATCCCGACATGGTGCTCAAGGCCGGCAACATGTCGCTGGCCAATTTCGACAAGCTGGTCGAGGGGCTTGGCGATGCCAGCATCGTCGGCGTCGGCATCGCCTCGCCATATTTCCTCGGCGGCTGGAGCGAAGAGCTCGGCTTTCCCGACGATCTCGGCAGCCGCTGGGAAGCAATCGATCTGACGACGTTCTTCGCCACAAAGCCGAAGACCCCGGTCTTCGTGGAAAACGACGCATCATCGGCCGCACTCGCCGAACTCATCCAGGGGACCGGCGCACGGTTCCGCGACTTCATGCATATCTCGATCGACACCTTTGTCGGCGGCGGACTGGTGCAAGGCGGCAAGGTCCATACCGGGCCGCACGGCAACAGCGCCGCGCTCGGTCCTTTGCCGGTCTCGCCTTCAAGCCTCGATTCGGTGGCGGCCAAGCCGGCGCGCTACCAGAGCCTGCTGCATCGCGCTTCGATCTATGTGCTGGTCAATCATCTCAAATCGCGCGGCATCGAGATCAACCGTGTGCGCGAACTCGATCCCTTGCCGCCGGGGGCGCGCGAGCCGCTGTCCGAATGGATCGACGATTGCGCCAATGCGCTGGTCGAGGCGATCATCGCCATCACCTCCGTCATCGACATCGAGGCGATCGTTCTCGACAGCATCCTGCCGCGGCCGATTCATCTCGAGCTGTTGGCAAAGGTGCAGACCCAGTTCAACAGGATCAGCGCCATCGGCATCGTGGCGCCGGAAATCGTGTCGGGACAATTCGGCCCCGAGGCTTCGCCGATCGGCGCGGCGATGCTGCCGTTCTCGGCACTGTTGGCGCCCGACAGCGGCGTGCTCATGATCGGCAAGGACAGAACAATGCTGCCGGGCAGCCTTTCGAGGCTTGCCAGCCAAGGCCAACCAGCAAGAAGCTCAGCGCCTTCAACGGCATAAGATAGTGCCGCGAAAGAGCATCAAGCTCCGGGCATCATCAACATCAGCTCGCAGTCCGGCACGGGCACGACGGGCTTTTTGCGTCGGCACCGGAACTTTTAGCGGCTGCTAATCTTCATTCGTCACCAACATTGAAATGCCGATCGGTCCGCGCTCCGCTTCAGTGCGGGCCCAGGAAGCAAGGAGGAACATATGAACTGGGATCAAATCAAGGGAAAATGGACGCAGTTCAAAGGCAAGGCGAAAGAGCAGTGGGGTGACCTCACCGACGATGATCTTGATCGCATCGAGGGCAACCGAGACCAGCTTTTGGGACGTATCCAGGAGCGATATGGCATCGCCAAGGAAGAGGCAGAGCGCCAGGTAGATGACTGGTCCCGAAGCATCAGCTGAGCCTTGGGCGCAACGCCGTTTGCTGCCCCACCACCGGGGTGAAACTCTGCGTCGCCCGCCGTGCCGACTGGTGCGGTGGGCTCTTTCGACAGCGAGGCGAGCGAGGAACCTTTAGCCGCATCTAATGTTCTACTTGCGTGGCGGGCTTCGCCTCGGCGTGCACCCCACCCGGAGGCGAAGGAGTGCAATCATGAACAACATTATCTGGCTGGTCGGCGCGATCGTGATCGTAATCGCCATTTTGAGCTTTTTGGGTCTGCGATAGGCCTTAGCCCTCTCCTCGACCTCTTCGATTCAGCAACGGCTCCCTCTCGGCGTGGCCTCACTGCCCGTTGCATTCAAGCAGGTCAGACTTAGGTCCCAAGCAAGATACTCCAGGATTGGACCGAAGCCCCGGCTGGGAACGTAGCCGGCTGGCTCACGTTGTGGTGAGCTTTGGCGCGACGAAGATGCGTCCGGGCGGAAGAGTTCAAGCCAGGGAGGAGAGGCCCGACGCTCCGAACGGGCGGCGGGGCTGGGCGTAAATGCAAACGATCAGCAGGCTGTTCAATTCCCATGCCCAGGCAGCACGTGCCGTTGCCAGGCTTCAGGCTGCCGGGATTCGTCGCCGGCAAATCAGCGTGGTCGGATCTTACAATGACAATGATGAACCGATCAGCGTTGCTGGATATTACGACGATGAGATGAGCGCTCTCTGGCGGGGTGCGGTTGCTGGTGCCGCACTTGGCGCCACGGCTGGTCTGTTGGCCGGTTTCAGCGCTTTTGGAGTTCAAGGCGTTGATCCTGCGGGGATGACCGGCATGGCCCTGGTCGGTGCGGCGTGGGGCGGCTTTGCCGGCGTGCTTCTCGGAACTTTCGCCAATTTCGCCCAGAAGCCGCGCAAGCCGAAGATCGCAGAAGGTGTCGTACTGGTGATGGCTCGCGTCGATGAAAGGCAGGCCGGCGCCGCGCATACGGTGCTCCGGAGTTTCGCGGAGATGCCTTCCGGGCCGATGAAGAGGAGCGCTTTGCCAAATTCAAGCCGGCTCCGCGTCCGATCTGGTGCCCGATGAAGTTTGTTTCGCGAAACGGGAATTCAAACCGGAGGCGCCCGACGAAAGCTTGGCAAACCAACACTTTGGAAGCATGCGGGCTACTTGCCGTCGTGTTGTCCTTTATTCTTACCGTTCTGTTGGTTGGTCTCATCCTTGGCTGAACCCATGCCCTTGCCACCGGCGACACTATGCCCGGCAATTGGCGAAGGTTGTGGCCAGTTCGAAGGATTAAACCATTCGTGCTAAGCGTTAATAGCTTGTAGCCATAGGAGAGGACGCCAACGTGGACAAACGGGCTGAAGGAGACGCGGAGAAATTGGCTCGAGGCGAGTTCGAGCTCAGAGCCGAACGATATGGTGTGAACGCCTTTCTTCTCGTTGTCGAACTCGTAAATCTGCTGGAAAAGCGTGGAACGATCAGCAGCGACGACGTCGCGAAAATAGCCGAAGCCGCCGCACTTGCCGTTGCCGCATCCAGCGAACCCGACGTGAACAGCATCAATCTGTTGCAGGCCATCGCTGCCGCACGCCGGCCCAAATAGGCTTATATCAAATCCGCCAGCAATCGGCGCCAACCGATAAACGCTATGTTGAACTGGCCTCAGTCGAGCGTACGGAGCCTTTCCATGTGCAATGACTACGAGCAGCACATCGCCTGGGCCGAATACTGCCGGATGATGGAATCGCTGGCGCTCAAAATCCCCAGCCATCAAACCGAATTGGATCTGCCGCAGGCGGATGACATCCACATCAACGACCCCGCGCCTGTAATGCGCGCCGCTGGCGACGCAATCGAACTGGCGTCGATGACGTTCGGCTTTCCCCCGGCCGGGCCAAAAGGCGGACCTGTATTCAACTTTCGCTCGGAGGGCCGGCAGTTCAGCAACAGCAAGCGCTGTCTCGTTCCGGCGTCGGCATTCTTCGAATTCACGGGAACGAAATATCCAAAAACCAAGCACAGGTTCACGCTGAATGGCCATTCGTTCATGGCGATTGCCGGGCTGTGGCGCGAGGGTGTCGGAAACAAGCCGCCGACGTTCACGATGCTGACGAGCGAGCCAGGGCCGGACGTGGCGCCATATCACAACCGGCAAGTGGTTGTGCTGCGGCCATCGGACTGGGCGGCATGGATCCATCTGACGAAGTCCGAGGCTGAACTCATGCTGCCACTGCCGGAAGGGTCGCTCAGTGTGGAAACAGCTCGGGCAGGTTCGGAGTAGGAACCATCGGATAATTGCGCGCTGAGCTGCGGCCGCGCCGCATAGTCACGGCGATGCGCGCCATGCTCAGAACGAATGCCCGCGCGATATAAGCGCTTCAGCCCCGCTTGACGTAGCCGGCGGTGACCTCGTCTTTGTGGGCGGCGAAAGCTTCCAGGACTTCGGTTTTCTCAGGCTTCGGAATTTTGAAATGATCCAAGGTCCGCCCGAGTTCGGCTGCGACCTCATCGAATTCGGCGGGGGAAATCTGCAGGTCGCGATGCGCCTCCTCGAGACCGAGCGGCGTCGTGCCGGGCTTGGTGGCGACGAACTTGAAGGGCCCGCCAGAAACGTCGCAGACCCACAGCGTGCGCATGAACTTGAGGCCGGGCAACCTTTCCAGGTTCTTGGTGTGCCATTTGCGCAGCTGCGGATTCTTGGATTTCTTGCCGACGATCGGGTTCTTCACGACGGCGTCGCTGAAGTGATCGATCACCGCTGCGATGGCAAACACGCCGCCCAGCCGCTCATACAGACTTTTCTCAGCTGTGGTTTTCTTGGCCTGGGCGAGCGCGTTGTCGGCAGGCAATACCGCCGTCGATGCCGCGGTCAGCGCCAGCGCGGCGACAACACTTCGTCTTGTCAAAGAGGTCGAAACAGCCGTTTTCATTCCTGGTTCCCTTCGCGGTTAGGCCAGAGCGAGCCGCAGCCTGTCTGGCGGGCTTCATGAGATGACATTCGGACACTTTGCCGTATTTTAGCACCGTCTAACGAACTAACGAGCCGTTCGCCCGAATTAGTCCGATTGGGCGCATTGTCATGGTCAACATGCGTCAAAAGGGGCGAAGGCCGCGCGGATGAGGAAGGCTTAGCAGGCGTCGCTGCACGCGGCAGAGGTCGCGAAGCCACTTCGGCCGCATCTGTGCCCCTGACCTTGGGCATTTTCCTTCTGTGTCGTGTTGTCGGCGGCAATCAGCCCCGGTAGGGGGCGTACAATCGCTTCCCGCGGCTTTGCCGGCTGCTTGCGGCCAATAGCTTGTGCTTTTCGAAGATCGCGAGCTTCTGCGGATAGGTCATCCGCACCTTGGCGTTGCACCCGTCGCATCTGAAGTGCGCGATTGTTCTTAGTGCGGAGCCCTTTCTTACCGCCGGGTGTGAGCAATCCGGACATTCGAATGTGAGCGCGACATCAGATAAGTCTTCGGCCAAACCCATTTCTATCCCCTTCGCAAGCTCGGTGGCTACACTCTGGCGATCATCAATGGGCAATTCAGATGCCAATCCGATTGTGCCAATGCGGGACCAGACCAATTCGCCCCGGAACGCTGGCAAGCTAGTGCGCCTTCTCTGCACCTTTTGAGCGACGAAGAGACCTAACTTCCTCCAGCAGTTCGCGCTCATTGGTAGTCACGTTTCGGAAGATTGCGACAATCATCACCGCCAAGGCTTCGGCATCCAGGCTTAGAGGGTCAATGTGCTCATCTGCGCAAACCTGATCAAACACGCGTTCACAAATAGCCAAATCGTGAGGGCTGAGGCGAGTGCGATTGAAACGCCGGCGCGACATTTGCGAGCCTTCGAGGCCGCTGCCCGTGCAAAAGAAGCGGGTCTTCGCAAGAAACGCGAGTCATTGAGCGATTGTTCCCGGCTGCAAGCTTTGTTAAGCCGCCTGCAGCAGGGCAGACTAGAACGCTTTCCCCGCGCGCATCATGGCGCGTGCGAGCGCCGGGAGGTGCGCGTGCAAGACCACTGTTTCGACGAGCTTGTGCGCGTGGCACTCGGCAGATCGCGGGGCGTCATATTTTTCGGCAACCTCGCCAACCGCGCACAATCATCATCGAGCAGGTCAAAGAGGCCTTGGAAGATGCGCCAGCGAAAACAATCTGGTGCTGCGAGAGAGGATTGAACTCTCGACCTCTCCCTTACCAAGGGAGTGCTCTACCACTGAGCTACCGCAGCCGCCGATGGCGGGGCTTCTGCCATATCGAACCGGCAAGCGCAAGGCCAAGACAAAGACGGGTTGAAAGGCCGCACCGGCGATTGTTCCGGACATGGCCGTGCCACAATGTTGGCTATCCCTTGATAGCAGCTGGCGGGTCGCCGGCCGGAGACGGGACGATGAACGACAAGACGCTTTCACCAAAAAAGGATGACCCACCGAAAAAGCCCGGAACGGGCCGCAAGGACCGGCTGGCCGAGCAGTTGCGCGCCAACCTGCAGAAGCGCAAGGCGCAATCGCGCTCACGAAGGACCGGCGACGCCGACAAGCGGCGCGCTGGCGAGGCCGACGAGCGGCCGGAGGGGCTGCAGGCGGCGATGAAAAAAGATTAACGCGAATCGGCTATGTTGGTCGCCGGTACTTTGGCCAAGTCGGCGTGGGCCAAAGTGGGGAGTAGCCTGTTTCTTGAACCAAGCCGGCCAATGGTCTAGATGGCCGCAACAGACTCAACCGATTTAAACCGGCCTTGGCGCCGAGGGGACGCTCTTCATGGATCGCATCAGAATTGTCGGCGGCAACAAGCTTGCCGGAAGCATTCCGATCTCGGGCGCGAAAAACGCTGCGCTGCCGCTGATGATCGCCGCGCTTTTGACCGATGACACGCTGACGCTGGAAAACGTGCCGCATCTGGCCGATGTCGAGCAGCTGATCCGCATCCTCGGCAATCACGGCGTCGACTATTCGGTCAATGGCCGCCGCGAAAAGCAGCAGGAAGGCTATTCGCGCACCATCACTTTCTCCGCCCGCAACATCGTCGACACGACGGCGCCTTACGAGCTGGTGTCGAAGATGCGGGCCTCGTTCTGGGTGATCGGCCCGCTGCTGGCCCGCATGGGCGAGGCCAAGGTGTCGCTGCCCGGCGGCTGCGCCATCGGCACACGGCCGGTTGACCTCTTCCTCGAGGGCCTGCAGGCGCTGGGCGCCGATATCGACGTCGACACCGGCTATGTCATTGCCAAAACCAGGAACGGCCGGCTTGTCGGCAACCGTTATGTGTTCCCGAAAGTTTCGGTCGGCGCCACCCATGTGCTGATGATGGCGGCCTCGCTGGCCAAGGGCGAGACGGTGCTCGAAAACGCCGCCCGCGAGCCGGAGATCGTCAACCTCGCCGAATGCCTCAACGCCATGGGCGCGAAGATCTCGGGCGCCGGCACGGCGACCATCACCATCGACGGCGTCGAGGCGCTGTCGGGTGCCCGCGTCAGGGTGATCCCCGACCGCATCGAGACCGGCACCTATGCGATGGCGGTGGCGATGACCGGCGGCGACGTCGTGCTGGAAGGCGCGCGGCCCGACCTGTTGCAGACGGCGCTCGACATCATTTCGCAGACCGGCGCCGAGATCACGCAGACTAATTCCGGCATCCGCGTCAGGCGCAACGGCGCCGGCATTTCGCCGGTCGACGTGACGACGGCGCCCTTCCCGGCTTTCCCGACCGATCTGCAGGCGCAGTTCATGGGCCTGATGACGATGGCCAAGGGCAAGTCGCGCATCACCGAGACGATCTTTGAAAACCGCTTCATGCACGTCCAGGAACTCGCCCGGCTAGGCGCCCACATCACGCTGTCCGGCCAGACGGCGATCGTCGACGGCGTAGCGAAACTGAAGGGCGCGCCAGTCATGGCGACCGATCTTCGGGCCTCGGTGTCGCTGGTCATTGCCGGCCTTGCTGCCGAAGGCGAAACCACGGTCAACCGCGTCTACCATCTCGACCGCGGCTTCGAGCGGCTGGAGGAAAAGCTGTCTGGTTGCGGCGCGGAAATCGAGCGCATTTCGGGGTAACGATAGCAGGCTCAGGTCGCCGCTGCCCCTCGCCTGCCTGCCGGCATCTTCTCGCCGTATAGGGACGGGAAGTAGGACCGCCTCGCGAAGAATTTCGCCAATCTCCGGCGTTGCGGAGAGGGTGCCGAGGTTGCGGCCAGCCCCTACACCCGTCCCCTATACGGGAGAAGGTCCCGGCAGGGGGATGAGGGGCGGCGCCGACCGGAGCGATTGCCTGGCCAAGACCTCCGGCGCGGTTGCACGAGCCGGAAAGACCGCCTAACAGAAGGTCGAATAATCAACTCGCAGGTGCGAATTCCGCATGAATGGCCTCAAGCTTGTCGCGCTCGACGATCAGGATCTGAGCATCATCTCGGCGCATCTCCAGGATGCCGTCATGAAGGTCAGCGATCTCGAATACCTGCCTTCGGTAAAGCGCTTCGTGCTGACCATGAACCGCTTCGTGTGGGAGGCGAAATCCGGCTTCTTGCGCCAGCACAATGAGCGGCGGCAGGCCGTGCTGCATTTCGACCGGGTGCTCGGCGCCAAGACCAGCGGCATTGCCCGCGACAAGCCGGACGAAGTGCTGTCGCTGCTGGCGATCAGCTTTCTCGCGCTCGACAAGCCGGCCGGCATCGTCGAGCTGATCTTTTCGGGCGGCGGCGCGATCATGCTCGATGTCGAATGCATCGAGGCACGGCTTGCCGATGTCGGCGGCGCCTGGGAAGCGACGTCGCGCCCGGTCCACAGGGTTTGAGCCGATGGCCATCACGCTTCGCCAGTCCGACGCCGATTTCGAGCAGCGCTTTGCCGCGTTCCTGCTGACCAAGCGGGAAGTCTCGGCCGATGTCGACGCCGTGGTGCGCGAGATCATCGCCAAGGTGCGTGCCGAGGGCGACGCGGCGCTGGTCGGGTACACGCAGAAATTCGGCGGCGGTGACCTGGCCAGGCTCGGCATCGCCGTCTCCAGGGACGACATTGCCAAGGCTTATGAGGCCGCCGATCCGCAGACGGTCGAGGCGCTGAAATTCGCGCGCGAGCGCATCCGCTCCCACCACCAGCGGCAGCTGCCGCAGGACGACCGCTACACCGATGCCGCCGGCGTCGAGCTCGGCTCGCGCTGGACGGCAATCGAGGCCGTCGGGCTCTACGTGCCGGGCGGCACGGCGAGCTATCCGAGCTCGGTGCTGATGAACGCGGTACCGGCCAAGGTCGCCGGCGTCGAGCGCATCGCCATAGTGGTGCCGGCCTCCGGCGGCGAGGTGCCGCCGCTGGTGCTGGTGGCAGCCGACCTTGCCGGTGTCTCCGAAATCTACCGCGTTGGTGGCGCCCAGGCGATCGCGGCCCTTGCCTATGGTACCGAAACGATAAAGCCCGTCGCCAAGATCGTCGGCCCCGGCAATGCCTATGTCGCGGCGGCCAAGCGCCAGGTGTTCGGCACGGTCGGCATCGACATGATCGCCGGGCCGTCGGAAGTGCTGGTTGTCGCCGACGGCAGCAACGATCCGGACTGGATCGCCGCCGACCTGCTCGCCCAGGCCGAACACGACGTGTCGGCGCAGTCGATCCTGATCACCGACGACACTGCCTTTGGCGCGGCGGTCGAACAGGCGGTCGAACGCCAGTTGCAGAACCTGCCGCGCGGAGAAACGGCGGCGGCGAGCTGGCGCGATTTCGGCGCCGTGATCCTGGTGCCGACGATCGAGGCAGCACTGCCGCTGGTCGACCGCATCGCGGCCGAACATGTCGAGCTTGCCATCGACGACCCAGAGGCCTTCCTGGCGCGGATGCGCAATGCCGGTGCGGTGTTTCTCGGCCGTCATACGCCGGAAGCCATCGGCGACTATGTCGCCGGCTCCAACCACGTGCTGCCGACGGCGCGCTCGGCGCGCTTTTCGTCCGGGCTTTCGGTGCTCGATTTCGTCAAGCGCACCTCGGTCCTGAAGCTCGGGCCGGAGCAATTACGGGCGCTGGCGCCGGCGGCGATCACGCTCGCCAAGGCGGAAGGCCTCGATGCGCATGGGCGCTCCGTCGCCATCCGGCTGAACATGTAGAAATGTCCGACTACGACCAAACCCGCGCCAGGCTGATCGATGTCGAGCTCGACGAGACGATCGGCCGCTCGACGCCCGATGTCGAGCATGAGCGGGCGGTGGCGATCTTCGACCTGATAGAGGAGAACCGCTTCCAGCCGGTCAATGACGACGGCGCCGGCCCGTACCGGCTGAAACTGTCGCTGGCCGAATCCCGGCTGGTGTTTGCGGTGGCGCGCGAGGACGGCGCAGCCGTGGTCACCCACATCCTGTCGCTGACGCCGCTTCGGCGCATCGTCAAGGATTACCACATGATCTGCGAAAGCTATTACGATGCCATCCGCACCGCGACACCCAGCCACATCGAGGCGATCGACATGGGCCGGCGCGGCCTGCACAATGAAGGCTCGCAGACGCTGATGGACCGGCTTGCCGGCAAGATCGAGATTGACTTCGACACGGCGCGCCGGCTGTTCACGCTGGTTTGCGTGCTGCACTGGCGAGGCTGAACTGGCCGCCCCGCTGCCCCGCCCGATCCTGCCCCGCTCGATCCTGTTTGTCTGCGGCATGAACGCCGTGCGCTCGCCGATGGCCGAATTGCTGGCGCGCAAGGTGCTTCCGCCCACCACCTTCGTCGCCTCGGCGGGAGTGCGCGGCGGCGAACGCGATCCGTTCGTTGATGCCGTGCTGGCCGAAGAAGGGCTGTCGCTCGGCGAACGGCACCCGAGAACGATGGACGACCTCGAGGACGATTATTTCGACCTGATCGTGACGCTGGCGCCGGAAGCTCACCACACCGCGCTCGAGCTCACCCGCTCGCTGGCCGTCGAGGTCGAGTATTGGCCGATGCCCGACCCGACCGGCGTCAGCGGCACGCGCGAGCAGATCATGGCCGCCTACCGCGACGTGCGCGAGCGGCTGAAGGCGCGGATCGGCCGCCGTTTTCTCGGCAACGGGGCTAAAAACGCCGCGGATTAAGCATGTTCACAAGCGGACGTTTATCATATAGGTTCCGCGCAACTTTCCGGCCGGGGCGCTGGAAGTACCCATCCAAGCAAAGGTATCGAATGCCGAAGGAAGAAGTCCTCGAGTTTCCGGGTGTCGTGACGGAACTGCTGCCCAACGCGATGTTCAGGGTCAAGCTCGAAAACGAACATGAAATCATCGCCCATACGGCCGGCCGCATGCGCAAGAACCGCATCCGCGTTTTGACCGGCGACAAGGTCCTGGTCGAGATGACGCCCTACGACCTGACCAAGGGCCGCATCACCTACCGCTTCAAGTAAGTTCAAGGACCCGGCCGGGATCGCGATGGGCATTTTGCAGAAGCTCGTGCTTGCCTCGGGTTCGCCGCGCCGGATCGAGCTGCTGCAGCAGGCCGGCATCGAGCCGGACCGTGTGCTGCCGGCCGATGTCGACGAGACGCCGCTGCGCGCCGAGCACCCGCGCTCGCTGGCCAAGCGCCTGGCAACACAGAAGGCCGAGAAGGCGCTGGCTTCGCTGAAGACCGAGACGGACTACCTGCCGAGCTTCGTGCTGGCCGCCGACACGGTGGTTGCCGTCGGGCGGCGCATCCTGCCCAAGGCCGAGACGCTCGACGACGCCGCCAACTGCCTCGGGCTTTTGTCCGGCCGTTCGCACCGGGTCTATTCCGGCATCTGCCTGATCACGCCGGGCGGCAAGCAGCGCTTGCGGCTGGTGGAGACCAGGGTGCGTTTCAAGCGGCTGCCGCGCGAGGAGATCGAGGCCTACATCGCATCCGGAGAATGGCGCGGCAAGGCCGGCGGCTATGGCGTCCAGGGGCTTGCCGGCGCCTTCGTCGTCAAGCTTGTCGGCTCCTACACCAACGTCGTCGGCCTGCCACTCTACGAGACGGTAGCGCTTTTGAGCGGCGAAGGGTTTAAGGTGCACGCCAACTGGCTGTCGGGTGCGCGGATATGAGCCCGGACGACAAGGTCACGCCGTTGCGGCCCAAGCGGCCCTGCCCCGAATGCGGCAAGCCATCGGCGCGCGAAACCTACCCGTTCTGCTCGACGCGCTGCAAGGACATCGACCTCAACCGCTGGCTGAAGGGGGTCTACGTCATCCCGGGCCGCGACGACGAAGACGAGAACGACGACCAGAAATAGCGCCGTCCACCTGCGGTTTTCCACAGGCTTGGGACGGTTTCGCAGCCGCGATCGTGACCGATGATCGGCCTTGCGGACTGCCTGTCGTTTCCCGCCTGAAATCAATGTCCAGAACTTGTTCCATCCGGGCACTGTCGGACGGAACAGGTTCTGGCGTTTTGTTTGAGCATGATCTTTTCCGAAAACCGGATTCCACTTTTCGGGATCATGCTTTTTGTTTGAGCATGATCTTTTCCGAAAACCGGATTCCACTTTTCGGGATCATGCTTTTTGTCTGAGCATGATCTTTTTCCGAAAACCGGATTCCACTTTTCGGGATCATGCTCTAAGCGCTGGACAGGCCGAATTCCCGTGCTATAACCCACGCGCTTTCAAGGGGTGCCGACGGCGCTTTCATGAACCCGGTGTGCAGATTGCCGCCCGCCGGAGCAGGCCCAGATAGCTCAGTTGGTAGAGCAGCGGACTGAAAATCCGCGTGTCGGTGGTTCGAATCCGCCTCTGGGCACCACTACTTCCTCATATAAAATCACTCAATGGCTTGCGGTGTCGCCAACTTGGCGACTTACGGCATTTCATGTCGCGCCGTGTTGCGAACTGTTACCGTTGATTTTCAAGGGTTTCCTGCGACTGTCGGCAACTCCACGCGACATGAACGCGACATGGGCACGCGTAAAGCGCGCCGTAGCCGCTTTCAGACGTTCTCTCATGCGTCTTTATGGTTCGAGATGCGTGGGCACTGTCTGCGAGAGGCTTACAGGCCGGCAGGTGCGGCATCGGGCCAAACCGGAGTTCATACGCAGGCATTACGAGGAATTCGCGTCCCGCAATCGGCAGGGAGATACTTGAACCTCAAGACGTCTGGAAATTACGGCGCGAACCCGCGTTACGTTGCCGGAATCCCCCAACCTACGAAAGTACCTCGCGACGTCGGGATGCTTGCGATCGTCCTGCCTCAAAAGGGCAAGTGCATCGTTGGTCACCGGCGAGCGCCGTCGCCAAACGCACTGATGAGCAGAGGCGAGCAGCGCTTTGTCTGATTGAGCCAAGCGAAGCGCAGCCAAAAACGACACTCGATACTTTCCTGCCAATAGCTTCAACAAAGACCAGCCTCATGGCAAATGCTCGGTTTCAAATTTCATGTGCCCGCCGGCTTTACCGCTTTCTGGCAACCACCAGGAAATTCTGCGCAAGCTCCGCCGGAATCCTGGCACTTGCGCAGATCCTTTCAAACGGCACGATCAATATTTCGCAGAGTCTTGGCAGCAATTTCCCGGGTCGCGGCAAAAAACCGTACCCAACTATCCGCTCGACAATAAAGCCGTTTGCAATGAGCGTCTGCTCGTATCCTTTAATGCTCAAAGTGTGGCGGACTGTCCCTCCTGCATAACGGTTCAGAATGCGGCAGACCAGCCCTATTGGCGAGGTCGCATTCATGTGGATATTCGAGATTAGCAATCCACCTTCGTTCAAATGCGCGCTGATGGCCGACAGTGCATCCTTCCTGAGCTCATCTTCAGCATTGAGGAAGAATCTGAATGCCGTGACCACGTCGAACCTTTCGGCGAGCGGAGAGAGCGTAATATCAGCGCGGACCAATTTCACGTTCTTCGGAACCCGTGCGCTAGCCAGCATAGATTGGGAGATGTCAACGCCGACGACTTCACCAAAAAATTGAGCTGCGATATTTGCTATGCGGCCTGTGCCGCATGCGAAGTCCAGGCATTTCCGGTTCGGCCCGCCGACAGGCAGGAGAGTACGTTCGACCAAGGGCTTTTCGATACCCGACCACAGAGCTGCATAGTAGCCGGACCGGAACGTGTCGGAGTAATGGGCACCGTACCCATCCGTCTGGTGGCTTGCTCGGTAATCCCGACGAGCGGGTGCACGGTTCTCATGGACGCTGCCTAACGGTCGCCGCTGCGCCCGTAGAAATCTGCGAATGCCAACGAACGATCTCACCGTGAGCACCATGCAACTCGCGCCTCTAGTCTGGCCCGACGCATGCCGTCGCGGGCAATCCGTGCCCCACGATGCGCGCGACGACCTGTTCGAAATTGCGTGGGTCGAGGCCGTCGACACGCATCAGCGGCCATTTGTCTTGCAGGCATTGGCCGATCTCCCTCGCGATATCCGCTTGCTTCAGGCCCCTGACCACTCCGACTTCGAGAAGGCGCTCGAGGTACGGCTGCCGCGCATACCGCTCAATGAGGCGGTGGCGCAGCGTTTCCCCGGGCGCGTCGACTTGAATGAGGAGATCCGGTCGCGGCAGGAACGTCATGCAATTACGAACCATGTCGATACTTGGATTTCGTGCCAACAGGACGAGCGCACACAACGCCTGAACGATGCCCTCTTCGAAAATGAAGTACCCTTCTGAGGCCTGCGCCGTATTCCAGGCTTCGAAGAGCAAAACGACGTCGATCTTCAGACGCAACGCCCATATTCGACTTTTTGGAGGGATCGATGCCAAAAGCCGCGCAGCGGCCCCCTCGCTCGGCGGGGTCGAGAACAAGACCGGACTCGCGGTGGCGAGCTTGTGCACCAGACGCTGGATGCCATGGCGTGTCTCCGGGCCTTCATCCTCGACCGAATCGACTTCGCTGCCGAAAGACACAAAATCAATCCGGCGATAGCCATTGACTGTCTTCACACGGATGTCGCGTTTCGCCAGCTCACGGCAAAGGGCGCGGAGAAGGGTCGTCTTGCCTGCACCAGGCGGACCGAACAACTCGATAATCATGTAGGGACCTCCCGAACAGGAAACAGAAAGATCGGATGAAGCGAGCTCGCCCGCTCCGGCCGTGTGGCGAGCGTAAACACTCTGGCATCCGCCTGGCCGAGTTGACCCCGCTCGCTGGCATCCTGCTGACGCCGCAAAAAGATTTGGAGGAGATGCGATGCGGCGGGAACTGCCTTTCCATGGCGTGCAGTCCCGCCTGTCGAGCCGCGACAGCGTTGCCGGTTGACTTGAGAACTTGCAATTGCTTCTCGATCGCCTGCGCTTGCGGCTGGTTGACACGCCTGTCGCTGTCGAACTGGCTCGTCGCCCGTGCCATCTCCTGATCGATCGAGCGCCCCACGGTTGCCCGTTGGTCGACGTCGGTCGTCGTGGCTTCCAGGCGTGCGAGCCTCGACGACGCCGACCCCGCCGCCTGCGCCAACACCTCCGTCGTCGCGCCGCTTGCGCCCATAGGAACATGGACCTCAGAAAGTCTCTAAATTGCCTGGTGATCGGAGCTTACTAGGAGTGCCGAACCATACCATCATCCATCTGAATGACTGTCGGCACCACGGCACGCGTGTTTGGGCGCTGAACAGGGCAACGAGTTCAGGCCGAGCGGGCGCTTTTGGCTTGACGCGACACAAACGCGACATTCGGCCTAAAATTTGAACAATATCAATCACCGACAGCGAACTGAAAATCCGCATGTCGGTGGTTCGAATCCGCCTCTGGGCACCATTTTTCCCTGTACGGCCCGGAGATATGGGTAACAGTTTGTACCTAAGACATGGGTGACAACCTCGCGCCGATCGGATTGTCGATGGCGTGCAAGAATTATCTGGACCATGGCGCCAGCGGCTCCTGCTCGCCGGCCAAATGTCGATGAAGAGCATCTTCGGCATCTTGGCTCCCGCTCTGGCCATAACCGCTCTACAGACCGAGGGCGCAGCCGTCCTTGCGCGGTTCAGAACCGCCCAGCAGGGTCCCGTTTGCCCAATCGATGCGAATGGCCTGCGCACCGCCGATCGGGTCCGTGGCGGGAATGATTTCGAAACCGCGTCGGCTAAGTTCAGCTACGGTTTCGCCAGCGAGCCCGTGTTCGGCCTGGACGTTCATGGTGCCGCTGACGGGGGCGACCCGCGGCAGATCAATCGCCTCCTGCAGATCCATCCCGAAATCGAGCACCTTCGTCAGCAGGTGCGCGTGGCCCATTGCCTGGTAGTAGCCGCCCATAACGCCGAAAGGCATTTCTGCCCGGCCGCCTCTCGCAAGCATCCCGGGTATGATGGTATGCAAAGGTCGCTTGTTCGGCGCCACTGCATTGGGGTGCCTGGGGTCAAGCGAAAAGCTTTGCCCGCGATTGTGCAAGACGACACCGGAGCGTGGCGAGACCAGGCCCGAGCCAAAGCTGTCGAAGACCGAGTTGATGAAACTGACCGCATTGCGATCCTTGTCGACAACGGAAATATAGACCGTGTCGCTGTGCAGCGGCATATCGAACGCCGGCAGGTCCGCGCGGGCGCGCTTTAGGTCAATCATGCCGGCCAGACGATCGGCCCAGGCATTCGACAACATGTCGGCCACCGGGACCTCGGACGCATCAGGATCGGCGACGAGCAGGTCACGCGCGGCGTAAGCGAGGCGTGTTGCTTCGATTTCCAGGTGAAGCCGGTCCGCGGATTGCGGGTCGCCGTGCGCTTCGAAGCGCGAGAGGATGTTTAGAATGAGCAGCGCGATCACACCCTGGCCATTCGGCGGACATTCGAACACATCGCAGCCTCGGAACGCGGTGCTGATCGGGGTCACGTATTCGCCTGTTGCCGAGGCGAAATCTTCGAGTGTGTGCAATCCGCCGAGCCCACGAAGATAGGCGACCATGTCTCCGGCCACAGGGCCGGTGTAGAAGGCCTCTCGTCCCTTCTTGGCGATCAGCCGCAGCGTTGCAGCCAACTCAGGCTGGCGATGCACTTCGCCAACGCCTGGCGCGCGGCCGTTTGGCAGGAAAATCCGTTTCGCGGCTACATCGGAGGCCAGAAGTTCTTCTTCCAACGCCCAGTCACGATGGACCCGCGGTGAAATGGCGTAGCCTTCCTCGGCGAAACGTATAGCGGGGGCCAGGATTTGATCGAAAGGCATATGCCCGTGATCAGCGTGCAATCTGGTCCAGGCATCGATCGCTCCCGGGATGGTGACGGAGCCAGGAGAATTGCGGGCCACCTCCGCCATGCCACGTTCGAGGAACCAGTCAATCGTGAGGGCGGCGGGTGTCCTGCCCGATCCGTTGTAGGCGATGACTTCGCCGGATCCGTTTCGCGACAGAAGAGCGAAGCAGTCGCCCCCGATGCCGGTCGAGGCTGGCTCGACGACACATTGCACCGCGCAGGCTGCGATGGCGGCATCCATGGCGTTGCCGCCGGCCGCCATGATCTCCACCGCCGTCAGGGTCGCCGACGGATGAGAGGTGGCGGCCATGGCCTCGCGTGAAACGACGACCGAGCGCGTTGGTTTCTCAAAATTTCGCATGCTATGCCCTTCTGATCGTGCTCAAGAGGCGGCGTCGCTCATCGTCGAGGGGCGGTGCCGCAGATGCCGCGACATCCAGTATTCGAGTGCCGCCAAGGCACGGATGATCGCGAAGTTCAAAGTGAGATAAATGGCGCCCGCGCAGATGAAGACTTCAAAGGCGCGGTAGGTCTGGGCGATCAATCCCTGGGCAATTCCAGTCACCTCCATCAAGGTCACGATGGAAGCCAGAGACGTGCCCTTGATCATTAGGATGATTTCATTGCCGTAACTCGGCAGCGCCTGGCGAAAGGCCAGCGGCAGGATAACGTGCCGATAGGTCAAATAGGTGGACAGGCCGACAGACCGGGCCGCCTCGACAAGGCCGCGTGGCACCGATTGAATCGCGCCGCGGAGGATTTCGCTGCCATAGGCGGTGGTGTTGAGTGTCAGCGCGATGATTGCGCACCAGTAGGGTTCGCGGAAAACGGCCCATAATCCAATTGCCGACAGTTGGTGCCGGAACTGACCAAGGCCATAATAGGTCAGAAAAATCTGCACCAGCAGAGGCGTGCCCCTGAACACGGCAACGAAGCCACGGATCGGCAAGACGACGAAGGGCGATTCCGATTGCTGGGCAAGCGCCAATGTGACGGCAAGAACGAAGCCGGCAACGATGGAAGTCAGGGCCAGTTCCATCGTGAGCGGCAGGCCGGCGAGTAGCTTCGGCAGGATTTCGAGGAAAAAACTGAAATCTATCATGCCGACCGGACGCGCCACGGCGCCTTCCGTTCCAGACGGTAAAAGGCGTGGCCCGTGACGGAAGCGATAGCCAGATAGAGCAAGGCTGCAGCAATGTAGAAGATGAACGGTTCACGGGTCGAACCTGCAGCGATCTGCGCCTGGCGCATCAGTTCAACGAGGCCGATTACCGATATCAGCGACGAGTCCTTCAGAACCAACTGCCACACATTGCCGAGACCTGGCAGCGCGTATCTCAGGAGCTGGGGAAAAATAACCTGTCGCAGTCGCTGCAGCCGGTTGAGACCAAGCGCGCAAGCGGCATCGTGCTGTCCCTGGTCGATGGCGAGGTAAGCCCCTCGATAGACCTCGGCTTGATAGGCGCCCGAGATGATCGCGATAGCCAAGGTTCCAGTGGCAAAGGCCGGAACGCCGACGAATCCGGACCCGCCCAGGCTATGACCAAGCGAGGTCAGGGCGACGCTTCCTCCGTAGTAAAGCAGATAAATGGTCAGAAGGTCGGGCACGCCCCTGAAAACCGTGCAATAGCCAAGGGCCAAGAACCTCAATACCTTGGAGTTGCGGAGACGCCCGGCCGCTGCCAGCCCGCCAAAGACAGCGCCAAGCGCAAAGCCCAGCACAGACAGGAGCACTGTGACCGAGGCCGCCATGAGAAGAGCAGCCCCCCAACCTCCGTGCTGGAAACCAAGCAGCCGGAATGCGTCAACCATTGATACCCCCGGCATTGATACCCCCGGCAGGACGAACGGCTCAGCTCCGGAACGTGGTCAGGAATGGCCGTTCGCCGGCAAGCGCTTACTTGACTGGAGTGACGTCGCTCTTGAGCCATTTAAGTGACAGGGTTTTGATCGTGCCGTCGGCGGTCGCGGCGTCGATGGCGCCGTTGAGCATGTCTTTCAGCTTGGTGTCCTCTTTGCGGATACCGGCCCCGGAGCCAAGACCGAAGAGACCCCCGACAAATCCTGGTCCTGCAAGCGTATAGTCGCTGAACTCCGGCTTGCTCAGCGTGGCGGCCAGCGCTGTCTGTTGCGCGAAGAGCGCGTCGATGCGACCCGCGGCGAGATCGAGATCGTGTTGCTCGGTGGTCTTATATTCGCGAATCTCGGCGACGTCCGAGAAGTATTTTTTCACAAATTCCAGGTTCGCCGTTGCAGCCTGAACTCCAATGATCTTTCCCTTCAGCAATGGCTTGAGCTTGTCGATTGCCGCCTGCGCAGAGGCTTCATTCTCCAGCTTGAACCGCTCGTTGGAAATGCCGAGCTTGCCCAGTTCGCTATCCTTGGCGACCGCGAAACCTGAGGGATCCACCGCATATGGCTGGGTAAACTCAATGATCTTCAGACGTTTTTCAGTGATGAACATGCTCGCCATGATCACGTCGAACTTGCCGACGGTCAGCGCGGGGATCATGCCGTCCCAGTCCTGTGCGACGATCTTGCACTCGATCTTCATTCGCCCGCACAGATCATTGGCGAGATCGACTTCGAAGCCGTCCAGCTTGCCGTCGGCTGTTGTGAAATTCCAGGGCGCGTAGGCTCCTTCGGTGGCAATGGTAATTGCCTTTGGTGTTTCTTGTGCAACGGCGGCCTGGACCAGGCCGAACAGGACCGACGCAATGGCTGCGATGCGGCTAATTTTCATATCATTCTCCTCTTTTTGCCGGTATGGCAGTTCCCTTTCGTCGTGCCGGATTATCTTCCGGCTTCAACGAGTTAGATGGTATTCCCTAGCGGCGGCCGGGACTTGCGAAGTTGGCCAGAAGCGGCGCCGTCTCGACGATATGATCCCGCATGACGATCTCAGCCTTGCCGGCATCACCTGACCGCAGCACGTCGATCAGGATCTCGTGCTCGGCACGCGCGCTGGCGGGCTTGTCGACATAGTCGAACCAGATGCGCAGGTAGGGCTCGATCACGACGTGCAGGCTGGCGATCTGCCGGACCAGCTTGGGCCGGTTGCTCAATTGGCAAATCTGCAAATGGAAGGCCTGATGGCGCACGACCCAGTCGCTGCTGCCGGTCTGGCTGGCGCGCTCCATCCGGTCGAGCTGGCGTTCCAGTTCTTCAAGCACTTCGACATCGATGTGCGGCATGGCAAGCCTCACCGCCAGCCCTTCGAGCACCGAGCGTATTTCAAATGTTTCGTAGATCTCATCGAGGGTAAGCCCGGCGACGATGCAGCCACGGTTCGGGCGAATGAGCACAAGACCTTCCGCGGCCAGTTGGCGGAATGCTTCGCGAACCGGCATGCGGCTCATGCCGATTTCCGTCGCGATCTCTTCCGGGATCAGCCGGTCCCCGGCCCGATAACGCCCCATCCTCAGGGCCCGCTGAATGTGGCGATAAGCTTCCTCCTCGGCGGTCGTGATGCCCAACGGCTCGATTGCGTCAGCTGCCATGTCTTGGGTCCGATCAGAGCGTATCTGTGTATCCACTTATCCAGTTCTCGAAACCTGTGTCAAGCACCGATGCTTGGGCGCTTTGGAATTTCTCTTGTGAGAATAAGCACTTGGTAGGGGAAATCGGGCTAAGCACACTGTGATCGGCTAAGCCGCTGATCGGCCTACTTTTCAACATCCGGCAAAAAGGCCCGCCGCTCCATTTGCGAAGCGGCGAGGCCCCATATTCGGGGACGATTGCCGGGATTCCCCGGCATTGCCTACAGTGCAATTCAGGTGCCAGAATTGTTGACCCAAAACGGGTCACCGCACCGGAGGCGCGAGCGCGGACCTTCCGCGATCACGCTACTGCCGCGCATTGCCGTTCCTGCTATGTTACTTTGCGGCGGACGTAATTTTTCCGCCTGGCCGGCGCCCCATCAGGCAACTTACCCCAACGCGCCCCCCAAGTGGCGCCGGCCATTTTCCCCTTATTGGGGCATGGGCGCGCCGATTCCGTTATGCGCTTTCGAGCTATGGCAATCCGCCGGCGAGCCGCTTTGTCCAGCCTGCAACCATCAGTCCGCACGCGATTCCCGCGCAGTCGGCCACCCAGTCGAATAAATCCGGGTCGCGCCCTATCAGTTGCACGGCCTGAAGCCCCTCGATCGCCGCACCCGTGAGAACGAGGAGTACGATCAGCTTCGCCTTGCGTTCCGGCCAGCCGAGACTTCCGAGAGCCGCCAGGACGACGAAGGCGGCGGCGTGATTGAGCTTGTCGTGATCAAACGTGAAAGCCAGGCCAAGACCCTGCAGGAGTTGCTCCGGCAGAAGGGCGAACAGCAGAACGCCGGCAAACGCGGCCGGAAAGGCAATCCTTGCCACGATCTGATAAGAATCCAGGCGCAACAAGGATAGAATGGCCTTTCGTCCGAAATCTGCAGGGAACACCGGCCGCTGAATCGAGAGCGAGCGCTGCGTCCAATTTCCGCCGTCGGGGCGTCCGGTGCATCGTCAGAATGAATGAATGCCTCGGGTCAGCCGCTGGGCAGGCCGAACTGCTGGGGAGGGCTCTGCAATGGTGCGGCTTCCGCGATCACGCAATTACCTGCTGCGCCAGCGCGGCTACTATCTGGCTGCGGCGGACCTGATTTCCGCTTGGCCGGCGCTGCGTCAGGGCACCTTACCCCATGCCACACGAATCAGCGCCGGCCAGAATTCCATCGATTGCGTGATGACCGACCCGCGTCAAAAAAGCCCGCCGCCCTGTCGGACGACGGGCTCCGTTGCCTGGGCGCCAGGGCGCCGCGGTAGCGACTGATGTTACTAGTGCTCCCGCAGGTCTCCAATATGCTGCCGCCGCATGGCGTTGCGCATCGGCTAAACAAACGAAGCCCGCGCCTCTGGCGGAGGGCGCGGGCCGACCGGGTTGCACCCGATCTGCAGCAGAATCCTGGGAGGTTCCCGCTGCTTAAGATAACAATTAGAGACTTCTAATGTTCCGCGCCAGGGGAAGATGCCGCTGCACCAGAAATCTGATGATGGTCGGCGCGATGATGATCGAGCCGTCAGTTCGTGCGCAAGTCGATCTGGAAAATCCGCTCGTCGAAGTGCCGCGTTTCAACGGCAAAGGTCAAAGCCACTTCAAGGACCAGACCGCCACGGTCGTCCCGGACCTTGACTGCAATCCTGCGATGAGGAAGGCCATCCCTGGCCATCTCGGCCAATGTGCGAAGGGCTTCTTTCCTGAGCAGCGGGAGATCGTCATATAACGTTCCCTGATCGTCGGAATAGACGATTCCGTCTTCATCGGAATCGAAGAAGTAGCGGGGCATTGCGCTTGGCCGAAGCGGCGGCATCCGAGCACGTTGTCGATTGCTGGCCGGATCTCGGCCGATCGCGATCAGCGCCTCTCCACCGTTGGCTTCGCCGCCAGCTCACTTGCGCTCGCGCAATGCCTTCACCGCCTGCGAGAGGATCATCCGGTCGCCGCCGGTCCTTTTGATCAACTTGCTCACCTGGCTGGGCGAAACACCATTTTCCCGCGCGAAATGTTCGACCTCATAATATTCATCCGCCGAAACGCGATTGCGGTCGCTGAAGTCTCGCTTGGTCTTGTCGTCGGCCATTTCTGTTCTCCTCGCCTCAGGGCCAACTTTGGACTGACGCACGCTGCAATCGAGGGTTCGCCCGCCACCAAAGTGACGCGCGAACCCTATCGGCGCAGGAAGGGACAAGGCTGCGCAGATGCTGTATTCGATCGAAATGGAAACAGCCAGGATCGGTGCGAGCCGCCATCGATATTTTCCAAAGAATCCTCCCGGCACGTGCAGCCAGCAACGGCTAGGTGCCGCGGCGGTTCCGGGTCACGCGGCAAACCCGCCCTTTGCGCGCAAGGATCAGACTTAGGTCCTGCGGCAACACGTCGGTTGGTCCCTGCCGGGCGGGACCGAAGCCCGTCGACGGAACGTTTTCAGCTGCCTTCCGTTCGAATGAGCCTTGGCGCGAAGAGCGGACCGAGTTCGCAAAGGAGACGACCATGAGAATGCATCTTTCCACCGCGGTGGCGGGATTTTTGCTGCTGGCAGGCATCGGCGCCGCTGCAGCGCAAGACGTTGTCATCGAACCGCAGCAGGAAACGGTCATCAAGGAGTATGTGAAAAAGCAGCCGCTGGCCTCGGTGAAAATCCCTGGGGTGGAGCTCAACATCGGCTCGGCGCTCCCCGATACCGTCGAGCTTCATGAAGTCCCCAGTGTCAAATACCGCTATGTCATCGTCGACAACCGCACCGTCGTCGTCGACCCAGGCACGCGCAAGATCGTCGAGATCATCGAGTGACGTGAAAGCTCGGGCAGTCGTCGCTCAGCAGGAACCCGCCGTACCGTCGAGGGCCGGGGGGCCTCACAGGCAGTTTCAATGCGAACAATCAGCAGACTTTTTGATTCCCATGACCAGGCGGCGCGTGCCGTCGAAGCACTTCAGGCGGCAGGAATTGCGCGCCACCAGATCAGTATCATCGGACCCTACGACGACGAAATCGGCGCCGTCTTGCGCGGTCCAGGCACCGGTGCCGCTCTTGGCGCGGCAGCCGGTTTGTTGGCCGGCCTCGGCGCGTTCGATATCCCCGGCATCGATCCCCTCGGCGCGGGATGGCTGGCATCGGCCCTCGTCGGTGCAGCCTTGGGCTGTGTTGCCGGCAGACTTTTCGACACATTGTCCGATATCGGCAAGCAGCCAGACCAGACGAATGCCGCACCAGGTGTGATCCTGGTGCTGGCGCATGTCGATGAAAGGCAGGCCGACACCGCACAGGCGGTGCTTGGGGCTTCCGTTCAGGCAACGCAGTCTTTGGCCAGGGCGGCATGAAGATTCAGCTCGGGCAAAGCGCTTGACCAGGCCGCGCAGCGGGGCGGCGATCCAAGCGCGAATTCAAAAATCTCTGGCAAGCCGTCGCCAGAAAGTGTTGAACACCGTGCCGATCACATTCGGCGAGCGGTTGCGCTCGACGAGGCTTGATGATTTGCTGTCGGTTTGCGGAGAACGAATAATGCATGAGCCTGTCGGTCAAGACGAATATGGGTCGACCAGCCCGTTCGATCCGGACGATCTGTCGAGGTTGAACGCAATCGGCCCGAGCGCCGGCAGCAACGATTTCGAAAAATACGCAGTCGCCGTGATCATCGTGTTCGGCGCCCTGATCATCGGTGGCCTGATGGCTGCCGGCTTGAGCTTCGGGCGCCGCAGCACCTTCTTTTTCGCGCTTGGTGGCGCCACTGCAGCATGGATATCCGGCAATGCGCTTCTGCTCGACCGGCCGCGCATCTACGCCCTGTTCGTCGGCATCGCGGCGCTGATGCTGATAGCGTCGACGATCGCGCTGGTCACCTGAAGCAAGGCGCAATCTTCTTGTTGACCATGATCTTATCCGAAAACCGGTTCCCACTTTTTGGGGTTTAATACCCGATAGCCTTGCCGGCTGCGGCGCGGCTGTCGATGGCGCCATTGTAGCGGGCGCCGCCACCCTTCTCGATTTCCGCCAGGCTCTTGCCGCCGACCAGGATGCCGGCCGCCTGGCCCCAGGTCGTGTCGGCAAGATCGAGGCGGTAGCCCATGCCGGTAAGCAGCTTTTCGGTATCGGGCGACAGGCCGAAGGGTTCGATATAGACCGTGTCAGGCAGCCACTGGTGATGGATGCGCGGCGCGTCGATGGCCTCCTGGATGTTCATGCCGTGATCGACGACGTTGACGATCGCCTCCAGCGTGATGGTGATGATGCGTGAACCGCCGGGGCTGCCGATGACCATGAACGGCTTGCCGTCTTTGGCGAGGATGGTGGGGCTCATCGACGACAGCGGCGTCTTTTTCGGCGCAATCGCATTCGCCTCGCCCTGGACGAGGCCATAGAGATTGGGCACGCCGGGTTTCTGGGTGAAATCGTCCATCTCGTTGTTGAGCAGGATGCCGGTGCCGGCGGCGACGACGCCGGCGCCGAAAGAGCCGTTCAGCGTGTAGGTTACCGCGACGGCATTGCCGTCATTGTCGATGATCGAAAAATGCGTCGTCTCGTTGCTCTCGCCAAAGCCCTTCGGCATCAATTCCTGCGAGACGCCGGCCCGGAACGGATCGATCTTTTCGCGAATTTCCCTGGCGTAATTCTTGTCGAGCAGTTTTGCGACCGGATTGTCGATGAAGCCGGGATCGCCGAGCGCCGAATTGCGGTCGACATAGGCGTGGCGCATCGCCTCGACCATGACGTGAACCGTCTCGGCCGAACCGGCGCCGAGATAGGACAACGGATAGAACTCAAGCACGTTGAGGATCTCGCAGATGATGACGCCGCCGGAGCTCGGCGGCGGCGAGGAAATGATCTCGTAGCCGCGGTAATTGCAGGTCGCCGGCTTGAGCTCGCGCACCGCATAGTTTTCGAAATCAGCCCTGGCCAGAATGCCGCCCTTCTCGCCACTCGCCTTGACGATGGCGTCGGCGGTCGCGCCTTTGTAGAAGGCATCCGCCCCGCGTTCGGAAATGGCGGCAAGCGAAGCCGCGAGATCGGGCTGAACAAGGCGCTCGCCGACAGCATAAGGCTTGCCGTCCGGCTTGAGGAAAATGGCCGCCGCCGCTGGGTCCCTGGCCAACCGCTCCGCGCCGCCCTGGAGCGAGGCCGCATCGCCCTGCTCCAGCACGAAGCCTTCTTTGGCAAAGCGGATGGCCGGCGCCAGCAAGTCCTGCCGCGACAGCGTGCCGTATTTCTCCCGCGCCATTTCGAAACCAGCGACCGAGCCCGGCACGCCGACCGCCAGATAGCCGTCGAGACTGGCGCCTTTTACCGGCTTGCCGTCCTTGTCGAGATACATGGTTTTGGTCGCGGCCAGCGGCGCGCGCTCGCGAAAATCGAGGAAGGTCGAGCGGCCGTCCTTGAAGCGGATGGTCATGAAGCCGCCACCGCCGATATTGCCGGCGGTCGGATAGACCACGGCCAGCGCATAGCCGACGGCGACGGCGGCATCGACCGCGTTGCCGCCCTGCTTCAGCACCTCGACGCCGACCTCAGACGCAAGGTGCTGGGCGGTCACCACCATGCCGTGCTCGCCCTTCGCCGGCTGCGGCGAGGCGGCATAGGCGAGGAAGGGTACGAAGGTCAGGGTGAGGGAAAGGCTTACGGCGATTAGGGTTCGGCGGGTGTTGTGCATGGCCGTCCTCCGAGGCGTGGGGTAGGCCTAGGAAAGCGGTTTGGGGAGGCTGAGTCCACTGCTGATGATGGGAAGATTCGACGAGGCTTCGCGCCTTCTATCAACACCTGGGGTTCCTCGCCCCCATTCATGGGGGAGAGGAAGCCAAGCTGAACGCCGACAGGCAATTTTGTTCTTGCTTTGTGCCGGCAGCTATGCTACTAATCTGGCGGTGGTGCTAATTGGCTCCCACGACCCGCCCTTCCCCTTCGTGGCGGGTTTTTCATTTCGCAGCCACCTTCAAACAATCCCGCCGCCGACGCTCGCCACCGCCGGCCGTTCGGCTGCGACCTTCGCTCGGTAGCCGGCGGCGCGGTAGGCGGCGACCGGATCGATGGCGCCGCCGGTCTTCAGCCGCGCCATGGCAAGGATCGGCTCGACGTCGGTGCGATAGGCTATCTTCAGCGTCTGCGTCGCCATCAGCGCGTCATTGGCGTCCTGGAAACCTTCGAGCGCCTTGCGGTCGACCAGCAGCGCCTGAGCATAGGCGCGCTGCACCTCAATTGCCGACAGCATCAGGCTTTCGATCGGGTCGGTGACGTTGTGGCTCTGGTCGAGCATGTGAGCCGGATCGAACCCTTCTGCACCTGAAAGCTCGGCATCGACCAGTTCATTGAAGACGAGGAACAGCCGGTAGGGATCGATCGAGCCGGCGTCGAGATCGTCGTCGCCGTATTTCGAATCGTTGAAATGGAAGCCGCCAAGTTTCTTGAACTGGATCAGTCGCGACACGATCATCTCGATGTTGACGTTGGGGGCGTGATGGCCAAGGTCGACCAGACAGAACGCCTTGTCGCCAAGCTCTTTGGCGATGATGTAGTTGGTGCCCCAATCCTGCACGACGGTCGAATAGAAGGCCGGCTCGTACATCTTGTGCTCGGTGAACAGTTTCCAGCCGTCCGGCAGTCCGGCATAGATCTCCTTCATCGCGTCGAGATAGCGCTCGAATGCCTTGGCGAAATTGACCTGGCCGGGAAAGTTCGAGCCGTCACCGATCCATACCGTCAGCGCTTTGGAGCCCAGCGTCCTGCCGATCTCGATGCATTCGAGATTGTGCTCGACCGCCTGCCGGCGTGTTGCTGCATCGGCATGCGACAGCGAGCCGAATTTATAGGAAAGTTTTTGGTCCCTGGCGTCGGAGAAGGTGTTGGAGTTGATGGCGTCGAAGCCGAGGCCGAAGCGGGATGCCGCCTGCTTCAGCCGGTTCGGATCGGCCTTGTCCCAGGGAATATGCAGCGAGACGGTCGGCGTCGCCTGCGTCAATTGCCGGATGACGGCGCAGTCCTCGATCTTGTCGAAAATGTCACGCGGCTCTCCGGCGCCGGGAAAGCGGGCAAAGCGGGTGCCGCCGGTGCCGACGCCCCAGGACGGGATGGCGACGGCGAATTTCTCGACCTTGTCGCGGATGGCGTCGATGGCGATGCCGCGGCGGTCGAGGCGCTCGCCGAGAGACTCGTAGTCGCGCTTGAGATTGGCGTTGCGCGCGGCATTGTCTTTCTCGACAACATCGGCGGAGATGATGGTTTCGGACACTAAAGTTTCCTCCCAAATGCGTTCGGTTGGCGCTGCCCCTCATCCGCCTGCCGGCACCTTCTCCCCGTATGGTGACGGGGAGAAGGTAAAGCTCCGGCGTCGGCGCCAACCCTCAAACGACTGCTTATCGCGTAAAGCTCTGTGCGTTGCCGGCGTCGACGTTGATGATGTTGCCGGTCGATTTGGCCGACATATCGGAGGCGAAGAAATAGATCGCCTCGGCGATGTCTTCGGGGAACACCGACCGCTTCAGCATCGAACGCGAGCGGTAGTGCTCCTCGAGATCGTCGGTCGACATCTTGTAGGCGGCGGCGCGCTGTTCCTTCCATTCGCCGGTCCAGATCTTCGAGCCGCGCAGCACAGCGTCGGGGTTGACGACATTGACCCTGATCTGCGCTTCCGCGCCTTCCAGCGCCAGGCAGCGTGCCAGATGGATTTCGGCGGCCTTGGCAGTGCAATAGGCGGCGGCGTTTGGCGATGCGGCAAGCCCATTCTTGGAGGCGACGAAGACGACGTTGCCGCCGATCTTCTGCGCCCGAAACAGCCGGAACGCCTCCCGCGAAACCAGGAAATAGCCGGTCGACAGGATGTCCATGTTCTTGTTCCACAGCGTCAGCGTGGTGTCCTCGATCGGCGCCGAGGAGGCCAGGCCGGCATTGGAGACCAGAATATCGATGCCGCCGAATTCGACCGCCGTTTCGGCAAAGCCGGAGATCACCTGATCCTCGGACGTGACGTTGATGACTACGGGCCGCACGAAATCCTTGCCATAGGCCTTGGCAAGCTCGTCATTGGCGCTGGCAAGGGCTGCTTCGTCGATATCGGCCAGCACGACGCACGCGCCCTCGCGCAGCAGCCGGTTGGCGGTGGCCCGGCCGATGCCGCCGGCGCCGCCGGTGACCAGCGCAATCTGGCCGGCAAGAGCCTTTGGTTTCGGCAGGCGCTGCAGCTTTGCCTCTTCGAGCAGCCAGTATTCGATGTCGAAGGCTTCCTGGTCGGGCAGGCCGACATAGGTCGAGACCGTCGAGGCGCCGCGCATGACGTTGATGGCGTTGACGTAGAATTCGCCCGAAATGCGCGCCGTCGCCTTGTCGCCGGCGAAGGTGAACATGCCGACGCCCGGCATCAGATAGACCACCGCGTTAGGGTCGCGCACCGGAGGCGAGTCGGCGTGCTTGCAGCGGTCATAATAGGCCTGATAGCCGACGCGATACTCCGCCACATCATCGGCAAGACGGGCAATGACGGCATCGACGTCGGGATTTTGGGGGTCGAACTCGATGACCAGCGGCCGGATCTTGGTGCGCAGGAAGTGGTCCGGGCAGGACGTGCCGAGTGCCGCCAGCGGCCGCAAATCCCTGGAATTGACGAATTCGAGCACGGCAGGGGAATCGTCGAAATGGCCGAGCTTGTGGCTGTTCTCCGAGATCAGGCCACGGATCCTCGGCATCAGTTTTGCGGCCACGGCGCGACGCGCAGGCGCATCGAGGGATTTGACGACTTCGCCGCCGAAAATCGGCTTGCCATGGCTCTTGCGCTCGAACCAGTCGATCGCCTGGTTGATCACCGAGATCGTCGTCTCGTAGCATTCCTTCGGCGTGTCGCCCCAGCTGAACAGGCCATGACTGGCCAGTACGACACCCTTGGCTTCGGGGTTTTCGCGGCAGAATTTCTCCAGCCATAGGCCGAGCTCGAAGCCCGGACGTTTCCATGGCAGCCAGCCGATCGTGTCGCCGAAGATTTCCTTGGTCAGCGCCTGCGAATCCTTGGCGGCGGCAATGGCGATGATGGCATCGGGATGCATATGGTCGACATAGGGCTTCGGCACGAAGGCATGCAGCGGCGTGTCGATGGAAGCCGCGCGCGGGTTGAGGTTGAAGGTGCAATGGGGCAGATAGCCGACCATCTCGTCTTCATGTTCGAGGCCGCGATAGAGACCTTTCAGCGCGCGCAATTTGTCCATGTAGAGCGTGGCGAAGCCGTCGAGCTTGATCGAGGCGCTGTCGCCGCCCGAGCCCTTGACCCACAGCACTTCCACGCTCTCGCCGGTGAGCGGATCGTTTTGCCAGATCTTGGAGGAGGTGTTGCCGCCGCCATAATTGGTGACGCGCTTGTCGGAGCCAAGAACATTCGAGCGATAGACCAGACGTTCGGGCTCGCTCATTGCTTGCGCTTTTGCGTCATCCCAAAGATTGGCGAGGCGCGTGCCGGAGCGCTTGTCGAGCATAGGTATCCTCCCTTTGGGACACGCAAACGGCGCGGGTCCCTTTTGTACGAATTTCTACGCAAGCGGCGGTCTTGTCAATCACAAACGATCAACATCAATCATATTGCATTGCACAATGAAATTATCTGATCGGAAATGATTGACACTGCGCGCTTTGGGTGCCTAGATGCTCAGGCAGGGAGGAACCATGCACGAGAAAGAGCGCCACAGGATCATTCTGTCCGCCGTCCAGGAAAAGCCTGTGGTGACGGTGCAGGAGATGGTCGACCTGACGGAGTCGTCGGAGGCGACGATCCGGCGCGACATCGCGGCATTGCATGTGCAAAAACGGCTGCGCCGGGTGCGCGGCGGCGCCGAGGCGCTTTCGCCGCCGCAGTTCATCGGCCTTGCCGGCCGGCCCTTTTCCGTCAACGAGACCATCAACGCTTCGCAGAAGCGGGCAATCGCGCGGGAAGCCGTGGATCTGTGCAAGGACGGCGAGCCGATCATCATCAATGGCGGCACCACCACCTTCCAGATGGTGCATTTCCTGACCGGCCGCCGCATGCCGATCTTCACCAATTCCTTCCCGATCGCGGAGCACTTGCTCAGGCACTCCAAGAACACGGTGATGCTGTCGGGCGGCACCATCTACCGCGAGCAGAACATCATCCTGTCGCCGTTCGACAATGACGTGACGCGCAATTTCTACGCGCGCCGCATGTTCATGGGCGCGCAAGGGCTGGGGCCGCTCGGTCTTATGGAAGGCGACCCGCTGCTGATCCAGGCCGAGCAGAAACTGATCGACCAGGCAGACGAATTGGTGGTGCTGGTCGATTCCTCGAAGTTCCGCAAACGCTCGAGCCTGATCCTGTGCGGCCTGTCGCGCATCGCCACGGTGATCACCGACGACGCCATCGAGGATCGCGAAGCCAAGATGCTGGAGACCGCCGGCGTGACGCTGATCATCGCCCGCACAACGGCAACCAACAAGGAAGAATCTTCGCTGCAGGCCTGAGAACCACTCACGCCCGCAGCGGCGATGGAATGCAACGCTCAAGGGAGGATATTCGATGAGCTTTCTGAAGAAATTGATGGTTACGGCGGCGTTCTCCGCCGCCATGTTCGTGAATGCCGCCTACGCCGAAAACGTCAAGATCGCGCTGGTGGTGAAGTCGCTCGGCAACGGCTTCTTCGACGCCGCCAACAAGGGCGCCGAAGAGGCGGCCAAGGAGCTCGGCGATGTCGACATCATCTACACCGGCCCGACCAAGGCGACCGCCGAAGCGCAGATCGAAGTGGTCAATTCGCTGATCGCCCAGAAGGTCAATGCCATCGCCATTTCGGCGAACGACGCCGACGCGCTGGTGCCAGTGCTGAAGAAGGCGATGCAGCGCGGCATTGCCGTCATCTCGTGGGATTCAGGCGTCGCGCCGGAAGGACGCCAGCTTCACCTCAACCCCTCCGATACCAACCTGATCGGTGAGACCATCATCAAGCTGGCCGCCGACTACCTGCCGGAAGGCGGCGATGTCGCCATCCTGTCGGCTTCTTCGACCGCGACCAACCAGAATGCCTGGATCGACGCGGCCAAGAAGGTGCTGCCGGAGAAGTTCCCCAAGATCAAGCTCGTCGCCACCGTCTATGGCGACGACGACTCGGCCAAGAGCACGGACGAAGCCAAGGGCCTGCTGAAGTCCTATCCGAACCTCAAGGCGATCATCGCACCGACCACGGTCGGCGTCGTTGCCGCCGCGCAGGTGGTGACCGATGAAGGCCTGATCGGCAAGGTCAACGTCACCGGCCTGGCGCTGCCGTCGGAGTTCAAGAAGTTCATCGACAATGGCGCCAGCCAGGCGGTTGCGCTGTGGAACCCGATCGATCTCGGCTACTCCGCCGTCTACCTCGCCCACGACCTGGCGGTGAAGAAGGAAGAGGCCAAGCCCGGTGCTACGCTGTCGATCGGCCGCGTCGGCAAGGTCACGCTCGACGACACCAACTCGGCTGCGATGGCTCCGCCCTTCCAGTTCGACAAGTCGAACATCGAAAAGTTCTCCAAGATCTATTGATCCTGGAGCCTTCGAAACGGTGCGGCGGGGCTCACGTTCCGCCGCGCTTTCAAACGAACCTTGCTACAGGGCTTGATACGATTATGGACACGACAGCCCAGCACGAAGTGGCACATGAAGCGCCTTTGTCATCCGGACCGCGCCTGACGCTGTCCGGCATCTCGAAAAGCTTTCCCGGCGTGCGGGCGCTGCACAATGTCGGCCTGTCGCTCTATCCCGGCCAGGTAACCGCGCTGATCGGCGAAAACGGTGCCGGCAAGTCGACGCTGGTCAAGATCATGACCGGCATCTACCAGCCGGATGCTGGCACGATCAGCATCGACGGCCAGCCGGTCACACTGCCCAGCGCCCACGCCGCGTTCGGGCATGGCATCACCGCCATCCACCAGGAAACCGTGCTGTTCGACGACCTGACGGTGGCCGAAAACATCTTCCTCGGCCATGCGCCGCGCACGCGTTTCAAAACCATCGACTGGCGCACCATGCGCAAGAATGCCCGCGAGGTGCTCGACACGATGGGCGCCGGCCATATCGACGCCGACGCCAGGCTGAAGGATCTCGGCATTGCCAACAAGCACCTAGTCGCGGTTGCCCGCGCCATGTCCATCGACGCGCGGATCGTCATCATGGACGAGCCGACGGCAGCGCTTTCGATGAAGGAGATCGAAGAGCTTTTCCTGCTGATCGAATTCCTCAAGAGCGACGGCAAGGCGATCCTGTTCATCAGCCACAAATTCGATGAGATCTACCGCATCGCCGACCGCTATACCGTGTTCCGCGACGGCGAGATGGTCGGCGAAGGCCTGATCAAGGATGCCGGCCAGAGCCAGATCGTGCGCATGATGGTCGGCCGCTCGGTCGATCACATCTTTCCGCAGCGCAAGGCCGAGATCGGCGCGCCGGTGCTGGCCGTCTCCGGCCTGTCGCACCCGACCGAGTTCGACGACATAGGCTTCGAGCTGCACAGGGGCGAAATCCTCGGCTTCTACGGCCTTGTCGGCGCCGGGCGCAGCGAGGTGATGCAGGCGATATCAGGCATCACCCGCACCAGCGGCGGCACGATCACGCTGGAGGGTAAGGCAATCGCGCCGAAATCGGCGGCGGATTCGATCTACGCCGGCATCGTCTATGTGCCGGAGGAGCGCGGCAAGCAAGGCGTGGTGATCGGCCTGCCGATCTTCCAGAATGTCTCGCTGCCCTCGCTCAAACGGACATCCAAATCCGGCATATTGCGGCTGGCCGAAGAGTTCGCGCTGGCCCGCTCCTATACCGAGCGGCTCGATCTGCGCGCCTCCTCGCTCAGCCAGGACGTCGGCACGCTGTCGGGCGGCAACCAGCAGAAGATCGTCATCGCCAAATGGCTGGCGACCGCGCCCAAGGTGATCATCCTGGACGAGCCGACCAAGGGCATCGACATCGGCTCGAAGGCGGCCGTGCACGGCTTCATGGCCGAGCTCGTCGCGCAAGGCCTGTCGGTGATCATGGTGTCGTCCGAATTGCCGGAAATCCTCGGCATGTCGGACCGCGTCGTCGTTATGCGCGAGGGCCGCATTGCCGCGGTCTACGACAATAAAGGGCTCGACGCCGAAACCTTGGTCAGGACGGCAGCGGGGATCGCGGCATGAAGGCTCTTCTCAAATATCGCGAGGTCTGGCTGCTGGCGGCAATCGTCGTGCTGATCGGGCTGATCTCCACGCGGTTTCCAGGTTTTGCCGATCCGGCCAACCTGCGCCAGGTGTTCAACGACACGTCGATCCTGATGATCCTGGCGCTCGGCCAGATGGTCGTCATCCTGACCCGCTCGATCGACCTGTCGATGGCTTCAAATCTCTGCTTCACCGGCATGGTGGTGGCAATGCTGAACGCCGCGCATCCGGCGATCCCGATCCCGCTGCTGATCGTCATCGCACTGCTGGTCGGCCTGGTGCTCGGCGCCATCAACGGCCTGCTGGTATGGCGGCTGAACATTCCCTCGATCGTGGTAACGCTCGGCACCCTCACCATCTACCGCGGCGCCACGTTCGTCATTTCAGGCGGCGCCTGGGTCAACGCCGACCAGATGAGCGCTGAGTTCATCGGGTTGCAGCGCGCGGCTTTCCTCGGTATTCCGGTACTGTCGTGGATCGCCCTGCTGGTTATTGCGCTGTTCTTCCTCGTGATGACGCGCACCGCGCTCGGCCGCTCGATCTATGCCATCGGCGTCAACCCGACCGCATCGATCTATGCCGGCATCGATGTCGGCCGGACGAAATTCATCGTCTTCTGCATCTCGGGGATGATCGGCGGCCTCTGTGGCTATCTGTGGATCTCGCGCTACGTCATCGCCTCGGTCGAGGTCGCGAATGGCTATGAGCTCAATATCATCGCCGCCTGCGTCATCGGCGGCATTTCGATTGCCGGCGGCATCGGTTCGGTCGGCGGCGCGGTGCTCGGCGCGCTGTTCCTCGGCATCATCTCCAACGCGCTGCCGGTCATCAATATCTCGCCCTTCTGGCAGATGGCGATTTCAGGCAGCGCCATCATCCTGGCCGTGGTGCTCAACGCGCGCGGCGAACGCCGGCAAGGCCGCATCATTCTCAAAAAGGCGGAAGCGGCATGACCGACACCCCTGCCCCACGCCACATTCCCGATCGGCTCGACAAGCCGCTGACGTCGGCGATCTTCTCATGGGAGGCGCTGCTGGTCGTCGTGGCGGTTGCCATCTTTGCCGTCAACAGCTTTGCCTCGCCCTACTTCCTCGACGCGTGGTCGCTGTCGGACCTGACCTTCAACTTTACGGAAAAGGCGCTGATCGCGCTGGCCATGGCGCTGCTGATCATCTCGGGCGAAATCGACCTGTCGGTGGCCGCCATCATCGCGCTGGCGTCAACAATGATGGGAATGGCGGTGCAGGCCGGCGCCGGCATGCCTGAACTGGTGGCAATCGGCCTCGTCGTCGGGCTCGGCTGCGGCGCCTTCAACGGACTGCTCGTCACCAGGCTCGGCTTGCCGTCGATCGTCGTCACCATCGGCACGATGAGCCTGTTTCGCGGCATTGCCTTCATCATCCTGGGCGACCGGGCCTACAAGGGCTATCCCGCGAGCTTCGCCTTCTTCGGCCAGGGCTATGTCTGGTGGGTGGTGTCGTTCGAACTGACGCTTTTCCTGGTCGCGGCAGTCGTCTACTGGTTCCTTCTGCACCGGACGAGCTTCGGCCGCCGGGTCTTTGCCATCGGTAACAACCCGGTCGCGGCGCAGTTTTCCGGCGTACGCGTCGGCCGTATCAAATTCATCCTGTTTTGCCTGACCGGCCTGATGGCGGGCATCGCCTCGGTGCTGATCACATCGCGGCTCGGCTCGACCCGGCCGTCCATCGCACAGGGCTACGAGCTGGAAGTCATCACCATGGTGGTGCTCGGCGGCGTCAGCATCCTGGGCGGCGCCGGCAGCATTCTGGGTGTGATGCTGGCCGCCTTCATCATGGGACTGGTGACCTTCGGCCTCGGCCTGCTCAACGTGCCGGGGATCGTTATGTCGATCTTCATCGGCCTGCTGCTGATCATCGTCATCGCGCTGCCGATCCTGTGGCGGCGAGTACGGCGGGAGCGCTTTGCCTGATGCCGGAGAAATACGCGTTCAAGATGAAGCTCAATCCGGGCATGAAGGCCGAATACAAGAGGCGCCACGACGACATCTGGCCGTCGCTGGTCGCGCTGCTCAAGCAGGCCGGCGTATCTGATTACTCGATCCACCTCGACGAGGAGACCAACACCTTGTTCGGCGTGCTGTGGCGCCGTGACGACCATGGCATGGACGAATTGCCGAAGCATCCGGTGATGCAGCGTTGGTGGGCCGAGATGGCGGACATCATGGAGACCAAGCCGAACAACGAGCCGGTGGCGGTGCCGCTGGAAACAATGTTCCATATGGAATGACCCGCCACGTCGCCGTCATCGATATCGGCAAGACCAACGCCAAGGTGGCGCTGGTCGATCTTGCCGCAGCAAGCGAAGTCGCGCTGCGCAGGATGGTGAACGAGCCGGTTCGGCAAGGCCCATACCCGCACCATGACGTCGAGCGGTTATGGGCGTTTATCCTTGGCAGCCTGGCCGAGATCGATCGCGAGCAGCGCATCGATGCGATATCGATCACCACCCATGGCGCAACGGGCGTGCTGGTCGACGCATCAGGCGAACTGGCGCTGCCGGTGCTCGACTACGAATTCGACGGGCCGGATGCCCTTGCCGGGGACTATGACACGATCCGTCCGGCGTTCTCCGAGACCGGCACGCCGCGCCTGCCGGCCGGCCTCAATCTCGGCGCACAGCTGTTCTGGCAGCAGAAGCGCTTTCCGGCGGATTTCGCCGGAACCGCCGCGATCCTGATGTATCCGCAATACTGGGCCTTGCGCCTGACCGGCGTCGCCGCCAGCGAGGTGACTTCGCTCGGCTGCCACACCGATCTGTGGAACCCGTGGAAAGCGGATTTTTCGTCGCTGGTCGACCGGCTGGAATGGCGCCGGCTAATGGCGCCGGTGCGGCCGGCGAAGGACCGCCTCGGGCCGATCCTGCCCGCGCTTGCGACACGGACCGGGCTCGACCCGCAAACGCCGGTGTTTTGCGGCCTGCACGATTCCAACGCCTCGCTGCTGCCGCATCTCCTGTCCGACAGACCGCCTTTCTCCGTGGTCTCGACCGGCACCTGGGTGGTGTCGATGGCGATTGGCGGCAACAAGATCGCGCTCGACCCGGCACGCGATACGCTGGTCAATGTCAACGCGCTCGGCGATCCCGTGCCCTCGGCGCGCTTCATGGGTGGCCGCGAGTTTTCCGTGCTGACCGAGGGCCAATCGGAGAACTGGACGGAAGACGATGTTGCCACGGTGCTGGCGCGCAAGACGTCCCTATTGCCCTCGACCCAACAGGGTTCGGGGCCGTTTCCGCATCATACCGCATCATGGCTTAACGCGGACGGTATGAGCGTCGGCCAGCGCTTTGTCGCCATCTCGTTCTACCTGGCGCTGATGACCGCGACCTGCCTCGACCTGATCGGCGCGGACGGTCCCACCATCGTCGAAGGACCCTTCGCCCGCAACCGGCTGTTCACCCGCATGCTGGCTGCGGCGGCGGCGCGCGCCGTCATTGCCTCCGAGGCTGCGACAGGCACCAGCATCGGCGCCGCCTTGCTGGCGTCGGACCAGGGGACACCGCAAGGCAGAGGCGAAAGGACCGAACCGTCGGCCGATCCACTCTGGACAAGTTACGTGCGCTCCTGGCGTTCGGCGGTCGACGAACGAACCTGACCGCCGAGCTCATGGCGCCCTGATGTCTGGAGATGCCTAGTTCCTGTAGAGCAATCCTTGCGGATCGATCTCCGGCTTGCGGCCGGCGACCACGTCAGCAAGGAATTTTCCCGAACCGCAGGCCATGGTCCAGCCGAGATGGCCGTGGCCGGTGTCGAGGTAGAGATTGTCGTACCGCGCCCGTCCGATGACCGGCACGGAGTTAGGCATCATCGGGCGAAGTCCAGCCCAGAGCTCAGCCTTGCTCTCGTCGAAAGCGCCGGGGAACAGGTCCTTGCCGGTGTTCAGGATCGAGTTGAAATCGCGTGGCTTGAACGTGCGGTCGAACCCGGTGAACTCCGCCGTCGAGGACATCCGCAGCCGATTTCCCAGCCTGGAATAGCCGATCAGCCGGTCCTCGTCGGCGCCACCCATGATCGGCCCCTTGCTTTCATCTTCCAGCGGAACAGTCACGGTATAGCCCTTCACGGGATAGACGGGCAGGTCGATGCCGTAGCGGCGGCCGAGCAGACCGCTCTCCGGCCCCATGGAAATGACCACCGCGTCACCGGCCACCGGGCCGGCCGAGGTCATCACCGCGCGCACCCGGTCGCCGTCGATGTCAAGGCCTTCAACCGTGGTGCCGTAGAGGAATTGGACGCCGAGTTTCTCGGCGGCATAGGCAGCGAGGCGCTGCGTGAATTGGCTGGAGTCGCCGGTCTGGTCGATCGGCGAATAGACGCCGCCGGCTATCTTGTCCTTGGCGCCGGCAAGGCCGGGCTCGAGCTCGACCAGCCGGTCGCGGCCGACGATCTCGATCGGCAGGCCGTGTTCGCCGAGATAGCGATAATTGTCGGTGCCGGTATCGAAGCTCTGCTGCGAGCGGAAGAAATAGAGAATGCCTTTCTTGCGCTCGTCATAGTGGATGCCGGTTTCGGCCGAGACGGCGTTGATGCAGTCGCGCGAATAGAGCGCCAGACGCAGCTTGACGTCGGTGTTGGCGCGCATGCGCTTATGCGTGCACTGGCGCAGGAAGCGCAGGCTCCAGGCGAAAAAATACGGATCGAAGCGCAGCCGCACCTTGATGCCGAGATCGTGGTTGTAGAGGCCGCGCAGGAACGTCTTCAGCGCGGCTGGCGAGGCCCAGGCGGTGGCGTCTCCGGGCGACACCAGGCCGGCATTCGACCGGCTGGTGCCGCGTGCCGCCGCCGGATGGCGCTCGATCACCGTCACCTCATGGCCGTCGCTGGCCAGATAATAGGCCGCCGCCGTACCGACGACGCCCGCCCCAAGCACCAGGATTTTCATTCCGCCCCCAGCGCGCTGAACCAACCTTTGCGGAGAGCCCACTTCACCCCAGAGCCGAATTCTTGCTGGTCAGGATGCGCTCCCAGGCAAGCGCATCGGCAACGATCCGGTCGAGGTTGTCGCGCTGCGGGGTCCAGCCGAGCTCGCCGCGCGCCAGCTCCGAATTGGCGACGACCGCGGCGGCGTCGCCGGCGCGGCGATCGCCCATCCGTACCTCGAAATCATGGCCGAAGACGCGGCGGACGCTGTCGATGACCTCGAGCACCGAATAGCCGTGGCTGTAACCACAATTGGCGACCAGGCTCGATCCGCCGGCACGCAGCCGCTGAAGCGCCAGCCGATGCGCCGCCGCCAGGTCGCTGACGTGGATATAGTCGCGCATGCAGGTACCGTCCGGCGTCGGATAGTCGGTGCCGAACACCTGCATGAAGGGGCGCTTGCCGAGCGCCGTCTCGCAAGCGACCTTGATCAGATGCGTGGCACCGGGCGTCGACTGGCCGGTGCGGCCCTTCGGATCGGCGCCGGCGACGTTGAAATAGCGCAGCGCCGTATAGCGCAACCCATGGGCAATTGCCGCGTCGCGCAGCATCCATTCGCTCATCAGCTTGGACAGGCCATAGGGCGATTCCGGCGCAGGCCGGGCATCCTCGCGCACCGGCTCCAGGCCGGCGCCGCCATAGACGGCGGCGGTCGAGGAAAAGATAAAATTGGGCACGCCTTCGCGCACCGCAGTCTCGATCAAGGTGCGCGTCTTGCAGGTATTGTTCTCGTAATAGGCAAGCGGGTCGGCGACCGATTCGGGGACCACGATCGAGCCGGCGAAATGGATGATCGCGTCGACCTTATTGTCGCGAATGATCGAGGCGACCAGTTCCCTGTCGGCGACGTCGCCGACGACGAGCTTTGCTTCCGGGGCCACCGCCCATTCAAAGCCGGTAGAAAGCCGGTCGAGGACGACGACGTTGTCGCCCGTGTCCAGCAATTCCCAGACCATATGGCTACCGATATAGCCGGCACCGCCTGTCACCAAAACCGTCATCCGCATCCTCGCTATTCATGATTTATCGGAACTGTCTCAATCGTCGCCGTACTGGAAAACTCGCCGCCAGGCCATTAAAACCTGCGGTAACCAGTCTCATCGGCGCGTGGCATTGTCGTGAAACAAGATTGATCCACATCAAGGGAATAGGCCACGTTCCGTGGTCGTTAGGAACAGGCTCGGGGCGTGGCATTTTGACCAAAAAGGCCAGGTGGACGACGAATGGGCCAATGACTATGATCCCGCGCAAAACTGGGAAGGCGACATGAACTATCAGCGGTTTTTCGAGGAAGCGATCGACCAGCTCCATGCGGAGCGTCGCTACCGCGTCTTCGCCGACCTTGAGCGTATTGTCGGGAAATTCCCGCGCGCCATCTGGCGCGCCAATGGCCGCGCCGAGGAAATCACCGTCTGGTGCTCCAACGACTATCTCGGCATGGGCCAGCATCCCGACGTCATTGCCGCGTTCCAGAAGGCGGCAGGCAAGATGGGGTCGGGGGCCGGCGGCACCCGCAACATCTCCGGCACCAGCAACCCGCTGGTCGAGCTCGAACTGGAGCTGGCCGACCTGCACGACAAGGAAGCCGCACTGGTTTTCACCTCCGGCTTCGTTTCCAACGAGGCGTCGATCTCGACCATTGCAAAGCTGCTTCCCAATTGCCTGATCATCTCGGACGAGCTCAACCACGCTTCGATGATCGAGGGCGTGCGGCGCTCAGGCGCCGAGAAGAAGATCTTCCGTCATAACGACGTCGCGCATCTCGAAAGCCTGCTGCAGACGGCCGGCCGCGAGCGCGCCAAGCTGATTGTCTTCGAGAGCGTCTATTCGATGGACGGCGACATCGCGCCGATCAAGCAGATCGTCGATCTCGCCGAGCGTTACAACGCCATGACCTACATCGACGAGGTCCACGCCGTCGGCATGTACGGGCCGCGCGGCGGCGGCATCACCGAGCGCGAAGGGCTGGCCGACCGCATCGACATCATCGAGGGCACACTGGCCAAGGCGTTCGGCACGCTTGGCGGCTACATCGCCGGCAACACTGCGGTGATCGACGCGGTGCGCTCCTATGCGCCGGGCTTCATCTTCACCACGGCGTTGCCGCCGGCGATCGCTGCCGCGGCAACCACCTCGATCCGCCATCTCAAGCGCTCGCAGGCCGAGCGCGATGCGCAGCTGCGTCAGGCGACACGGACCAAGCAAGTGCTGGCCGCGGCCGGCCTGCCGGTGATGGAGTCGCCTACCCACATCGTGCCGCTTCTGGTCGGCGATCCCGAGCTCTGCAAGATGGCCACCGACCGCCTGCTCGGTGTGCACGGCATCTACATCCAGCCGATCAACTACCCGACAGTGCCGCGCGGCACCGAGCGGCTGCGCATCACGCCGACACCGTTCCATTCGGACGCGCTGATCGCGTCGCTGCAGGACGCACTGGTCGAGACATGGGACGCGTTGGGGATTCCGTACGGGTCCGCCGGCCGACCGTCGGTCGCCAAAAGCGATCGCGTCATTCCGCTGCTGGTGCCGAAGTCGGGCGGCTGAAGGTCGTTTAAAACTCTACGCCGAGAACCATTTGGTCGTCAGAGCGAAGTCGCTCAGACAGTCTTCATCCATTTCGCCAGCCTATTTGCCGCTTCCTCGAGCTGGTCGAGGCGGCGGTGGAAGCACAGCCTGAGGAAGGCTTCGCCGCCGGGGCCGAAGGCGGTGCCGGGCGCCAGGCCGACATTGGCGCGGTCGACCATGTCGAAGGCGGCAGCGCGGGAATCGGTGATGCCGTCGACCGCAAAGAACAAATAGAATGCGCCCTGCGGCACTGTGAACCGCGCCCTGCCGGTGGTAGCGAGAATGCCGCAGACCAGGTCGCGCGCCGCCCTCGCCCGCTCCACCTGCTCGACGATGAAGGCGTCGCCTTCGTCGAGGGCGACGACGGCGCCGCGCTGCATGAACTGCGCAACGCCGGAAGTCGAATACTGGACCAGGTTCTCGAACACCTGCTGCAAGGCGGGATGGATCTTGATCCAGCCGATGCGCCAGCCGGTCATCGCCCAGTTCTTGGAAAAGGAATTGACGAACAGGATGCGATCCTCATCGGCCATGATGTCGATGAAGGACGGCGCGCGGCCATGGCCGTAATGAAACAGCGAGTAGATCTCGTCGGCGATGATCCACAGGCCCCTTTCGCGGGCGAGATCGAGGATCGCCTGCAGCGTCTCCTTGTCGGCGGTCCAGCCGGTCGGGTTGGACGGCGTGTTGACGAACAGCGCCTTGGTCCGTGGCGTGATCGCCGCTGCGATCTTGTCGACATCGCAAGACCAGCCATTGCCCGACTGATCGAGCGTGACCGCGACTGGAACGGCGCCCGCGATGCCGGCGGCGGCGGCGAAGTTCGGCCATGCCGGCGACAGGTAGACGAGTTCGTCGCCCTTGCCGGCCACCGCATCGATGGCCATCTGGATGGCATGCATGCCGGAGCCGGTGACGATGAATTCCTCGTTGGCGAAAGTCTTGCCGAAATGCCTGGTGTAGTAGCGGGCGAGCGCCTGCCTGAGTTCAGGAATGCCCCTCTGCCAGGTGTAGAAGGTTTCGCCGCCAGCCATCGCCTTGGCGGCGGCATCGGTGATGAAGGCAGGCGTCGGCAGGTCGCCCTCGCCGGCCCAGAGCGGGATCATGCCGTCGCGGCCGCGGCCGCGATTCATGACGGCGACAATGCCGCTTTCAGGCGCCGCCCGCGCTTCGGCGCGCAGAGTATCGATCAGGGTCATGGATGGTCCGCTTTCGTTTGCTCGACTGCTAGCGTGTTTCAGGGCGGACGAAAACAGAAAACCCCGGCCGCAAGCGACCGGGGTTTTGGTCCAGAAAGTTACCGCAGGCGCTACTTTCTGGCGAGGAGATCGCGAATTTCGGTGAGCAGCGCGACATCGGCCGGCGGCGGAGCGGCCGGGGCGGCCGGTTTCTCGCGCTCCAGCCGCTGGCGCAGATTGTTCACCGCTTTGACCATCAGGAAGATGATGAAGGCGAGGATAAGGAAGTTCAGCGCCACGGTGATGAAGCTGCCATAGGCGAAGACCGCGCCCTGTTTCTTTGCCTCAGCCAGCGATGTGGCGTTAACGGCCGAGGACAAGGGCAGAAAGTAGTTGTTGAAGTCCAATCCGCCCAAAATCGCCCCGATGACCGGCATGATGATGTCGTCGACCAGCGAGGTGACGATCTTGCCGAAGGCAGCGCCAATGATGACGGCGACGGCCAGGTCCATCACATTGCCCCTGGAAATGAATTCCTGAAACTCTTTCAGCATTCGACGCCTCCTTGTCTTGACCGGCCGTTCTGCCGCTCCTCCGGCATCGACCGGCAGGCAGAATAGCAAAAACCTGCGGTTGCAACAGGAGCAAAAGCTGGTTTCAGCCGGTCACGATTGCCCGACGCAGCCGATATAATACGCCGAAAGCCGCGATGGACTCGGTCGCCAAGCTGTGATTGCGTCTGGAAGGCCGGATGAAAAAGCCGGCGCAGGGAGGAAGTTCGAGCCGTGCAAGGCTGGTTCATCGTCATCATCGCGATCGCCTATGTGACGTTGCTGTTCGTCATCGCCAGCCTGGGCGACCGCCGCTCGACTTCAACCGGGCCCGGCCGCGCCCGGCCGTTCATCTATGCGCTCAGCCTCGCGATCTACTGCACCTCCTGGACTTTCTTCGGCTCGGTCGGCCTGTCCTCCGAGCGCGGCCTGGAGTTCCTCGGCATCTATATCGGACCGGTCCTGGTGTTCGTGTTCGGCTTTCCGCTGCTGCAGCGCATCGTCAGGCTGGCCAAGACCGAGAAGATCACCTCGATCGCCGACTTTCTCGGTGCCCGCTACGGCAAGAGCTTCGCTGTCGCGGCGATCGCCACGCTGATCGCGACCATCGGCGCCGTGCCGTATATCGCGCTGCAATTGAAGGCAATCTCCGGCTCGGTCAGCCTGATGGTCGAGCACTATACCGGCTCGCCGCCGTCGTTCGATCCGTTCGTCAGTGACATCTCGCTGGTCGTGGCCATGCTGCTGGCGCTGTTTGCGGTGCTGTTCGGCACGCGCCATGCCGATGCCACCGAGCACCAGGACGGGCTGGTGCTGGCTGTGGCGGTCGAGACCGTGGTCAAGCTCGCCGCCTTCCTGGCGATCGGCCTGATGGTCACGTTCCTGATCTTCGGCGGGCCAGGCGATATGTTCGACCAGCTCGCCGAAAACACGCAGGTGCGCAAGGCGATGGGCTACAACACCTCGCTCGCTACCTGGCTGGTGCTGACATGCCTGAGCGGCTTTGCCATCCTCATGCTGCCGCGCCAGTTCTACGTCACCATCGTCGAAAACCGCAGCGAGGCCGAGCTGCGCACCGCGACATGGGTGTTTCCGCTCTATCTGGTGGCAATCAACCTGTTCGTGCTGCCGATCGCATTGGCCGGCCTGGAACTGGTCGGCCCCAGGACCAGCAGCGACCTTTACGTGCTGTCGCTGCCGCTGTTCAGCGGCCACGACGTGCTGGCCATGGCCGCCTTCATCGGCGGGCTGTCGGCGGCGACCGCAATGGTGATCGTCGAAAGCGTCGCGCTGTCGATCATGATCTCCAACGACCTGGTCATTCCGCTGTTCGTGCGCCGGCTTCTGCGGACCACGACATCCGAGAACGAGGACTGGTCGACGCTCATCCTCAATGTACGGCGGGCGGCGATCTTCATCATGCTGTTCATCGCCTTTCTCTACTACCGCGAGAGCACCAACAGCGCGCGGCTGTCCTCGATCGGCCTGATGTCGTTCGCCGCGATCGCACAGTTCGCGCCGGCAATGATCGGCGGCCTGGTCTGGCGCGGCGCCAACGGCCGGGGTGCGGCGCTTGGCATGGTCGCCGGCATCGTCGTCTGGAGCTATACGCTGCTGCTTCCCTCGCTCGTCGCGCCCGATACCGGCATCCTCGTCCACGGCCTGTTCGGCTTCGATGCATTGCGGCCGCAGGCTCTTTTCGGCACCGTCGCCGAGCCGCTGAACCATGGCGTGCTGTGGAGCCTGTCGATCAACACGCTGTTTTTTGTGTTCGGCTCGCTATCGCGCGCCTCTGTGCCGCTGGAACGCATCCAGGCGTCGATCTTCGTGCCGCGCGAAGCGGGTCCGCTGCCCAGCCTGCGCCGCTTCCGCACCACCATTACCGTCAACGACCTCAAGGACACGATCGCGCGCTATCTCGGTGTCGAACGGACCGAGCGGTCCTTTCAGTCGTTCGAAAAGAGCAGCGGCACTTCACTGCTCGGCAACGAACAGGCCAGCATGGATGTCATCCGCTTCTCCGAGCAGCTTCTGGCCAGTGCCGTCGGCTCCTCTTCGGCGCGGCTGATCCTGTCGCTGCTGCTGCGCCGCAACGACCGCGAATCCAAGGACGCCTTCCGCCTGCTCGATGACGCCACCGAGGCGCTGCAGCACAATCGCGACCTGCTGCAGATCGCACTCGACCAGATGGAACAGGGCATCACTGTCTTCGACCGCGATTTCCGGTTGATTTGCTGGAACCGCCAGTACCGGGCGCTGTTCGACCTGCCCGACGAGATGGGCCAGGTCGGCGTCTCACTCGATCGTATCCTGCGCCACCTTGCCGAGCGCGGTGACATACCGGCAGACCAGCGCGTCACCATGCTCAACCGCCTGACCAGCTTCGTCAGCCCATGGCAGATGGAGCTGAAGACAAGCGGGCGCATCCTGGAATTGCGCTCCAATCCGATGCCGGACGGCGGCATCGTCGCCACCTACGCCGACATTTCCGGACGTGTCGAGCAGGATCTGGCGCTGAAGCGCGCGAACGAATCCCTGGAACAGCGAGTGAAGAGCCGCACCGCCGAGCTCACCCGCGTCAATGAGGAGCTGGCGCAGGCGCAGATGCTGGCCGAGGAGGCCAATCTCGGCAAGACCCGCTTCCTCGCTGCCGCCGGCCACGACATCCTGCAGCCGCTGAACGCCGCCCGCCTCTATTGCTCGTCGCTGATCGAGAAGACCGGCAAGGGACCTGCCGGCAAGGCGGCGATGAACATCGAATCGTCGCTGGAATCGGTCGAGACCATCCTCGGCGCGGTGCTCGACATTTCGCGCCTCGATGCCGGCGCGATGAAGCCGGACGATACGAGCTTCGGCCTCGACGGGCTGCTGCGCCAGATCGGCAACGACTTCCGGCCGCTTGCCGCCGAAAAGAAGCTCGAACTCTCGATCATGCCGTCGTCGCTCAGCGTCATGACGGACCGCAATCTGCTGCGCCGGCTGATCCAGAACCTGGTTTCCAACGCCATCAAGTATACGCGCCGTGGCCGCATCCTGGTCGGCGCGCGGCGGCGCGGCGAACTGGCCGAGATCCAGGTTATCGACACCGGCATCGGCATTGCCGGCGACGAGCTCAACACCGTGTTCCGCGAATTCACCCGGCTCGACGAGGGCGCACGCGAGGCGGAAGGCCTCGGCCTTGGGCTCTCCATTGTCGACCGCATCGCCCGCGTCCTGCGCCTCGAAATCCGGATCTTCTCCAACCCAGGCAAGGGCACACGCTTTTCCGTGTTGCTGCCGGTGGTGGCCGTGCAGGCACCGCGGCGCGAGGCCGAGGCGAAGCCGCCTGCCCGTGCCGCGGCCTCGCTTGCCGGGCTCCATGTGCTCTGCATCGACAACGACGCCCGCATCCTCGACGGCATGCGGCTGCTGCTCGAGGGTTGGGGCTGCAGCGTCGACACGCTTTCCGGCGCGGAGGATCTCGACAGGTCCGGCATGCATCGGCCGGACCTCGTGCTTGCCGACTATCATCTCGACAACAGGACCGGCCTCGAATTGATCGCCCAGTTGCGTGCGATCCATGGCGAGGACCTGCCGGCCGTGCTGGTCACCGCCGACCGCTCCAGCGAGGTTCGCGCCGCCGCCGGCAGGCTCGACGTGCCGGTGATCAGCAAACCACTGAAACCGGCGATGCTGCGCTCGATGATGGCCAGGGTCAGGCCGCTGGCGCCGGCGGCCGAATAGGAATCAGCCGGCCGTCTGCAGCGGGTCGCTGCCGATTTTGGACAAAAGGATGACCGCCTGCGTGCGGCTGTCGACGCCGAGCTTCTGCAGGATGGCCGAGACATGCGCTTTGATCGTCGCTTCGGAGACCCCGAGCTCATAGGCGATCTGCTTGTTGAGCAGTCCCTCAGCCAGCATGCCGAGCACGCGCGTCTGCTGCGGGGTCAGCGCCTGCAGCCGCTTGATCAGGTCGGAAATCTCGGGATCGCGCTCGACGCCGAGATCGATGCCGACGGGAGCCGCGATATCGCCTGCGAGCACCGACTGCACCGCATTGCGGATCTCCTCCATGCTGGCCGATTTGGAGATGAAGCCGGAGGCGCCGAGATCGAGCGCGCGCCGGATCGTCACCGGATCGTCATGCGCCGAGACCACCATCATCGGCACCGCCGGATGGATGCCGCGCAGCGAAATCAGGCCGGAAAGACCGCTTGCCCCCGGCATCGAGAGATCGAGCAGCACCAGATCGACATCCTCATTGGCCAGGACAAGCGCCTTGGCGCTTTCGAAATCGCCAGCCTCGTGAATGGCGGCAACATCTCCGATACCCGCGAGTGCCTCCCTCAATGCACCGCGAAAAAGCGGGTGATCATCGGCAATGACGAATGTGTAGCCCAACGGTGATATCCCTCCCCGAATCCCGTTGGCGATGTTCCGCCTTGCAGGATCTGAACGATTGTAACGCTACGCCTGCCGTCCGGCGTGGGCGGCTTGCTATTCCCGCCCCAGGTCTTTTGCGAATTGCCTAGGTCTTTTGCGAATTGAGCTTGGCGCCGTCGTCGTCCTTGTCCATGTCCTTGACGATATCCATGAAGCTGCGCAGGAAGCGCTCCATGTAGCCCATCGTCTTGTTGAAATCCTCCTCGCTGGGCAAAGTCGATTCGAAACGGGCGGCAAGCGAATTTTCGAGCTTGGCGACGCGTTCGTCGAGCGCCTTCACCGAACTTTGCAGCCGGTCGACCTCATCTTGTAGGGCGGCACGTTCGTCGGCCGCCGTCTTGCAGACGAGCTGGCCGGAGCGTTCCTCGCAGAGCGACATGGCGCCGGTTTGCGTATCCATGCGGACATAGCCATTGGCCGATTTCTCCAACCGGTAGCGATCGGCTTCCTCGGAAAAGGCCGACGCCGCGACAAGCGACACCAGTGCTGCGGGGATCAAGACGTGTTTCAGACGCATGTTTTCCTCCATGAGCCAGTCAGCGCAATCTATCACAGTTTGCGCCTGAAATGGGGATGAACCTGAAATGGGGAAGAACACGGGCCTGCCCTTCCCCGCGTGGTCGGTTCGGACTATAGCGCAACGATGTCCGAGATCATCTACAAGATAGTTCCCGAGGCGCTGTGGCGCGAGGCTGAAAGAGAAGGCGGCTTCACCGGCGCGCCGATCGACGTCGCCGACGGCTTCATCCATTTTTCCACCGCCGGGCAGGTTCGGGAAACGGCGGCCAAACATTTCGCCGGCCAAAGCCGGTTGCTGCTGGTCGCCGTCGATAGCGCGCGCCTCGGCGATGCGCTGAAATATGAGGTCTCGCGCGGCGGCGCCCTGTTCCCGCATCTCTATGGCGGGCTCGGCCTCGATGCGGTCGTTTCGGTGCAGGCATTGCCGCTCGGCGCTGACGGCCGGCATGAATTCCCGGCGCTGGAGGCCGAATGAGCGCGTTCGACCGGATCGGCCAGAAACTGCTGTTCACGCTCGATCCGGAAACCGCGCATGGGCTGTCGATTGCCGCGCTGAGATGCGGGCTGCCGGTCGCCGGTCGTCCGCCGCAGGACAACAGGTTAAAGGTCAGCCGTTGCGGGCTCGGTTTCCCGAACCCGCTCGGCATGGCCGCGGGTTACGACAAGAATGCCGAAGTGCCGGACGCGCTGCTCGGCCTCGGCTTCGGCTTCGCCGAGGTCGGCACGATCACGCCGCTGCCGCAGACCGGCAATCCGAAGCCGCGCATCTTCCGGCTGCCTTCGGACGGGGCAGTGATCAACCGGCTGGGCTTCAACAATGAAGGCCACGCCGCCGCGGAAAAGCGCCTTGCCGCCCGCATGGGCCGTGCCGGCATCGTCGGCGTCAACATCGGCGCCAACAAGGACAGCACCGACCGCGTCAGTGACTATGAACGCGGCGTGGTCCGGTTCGCGCGATATGCCAGTTATCTGGCAATCAACATCTCCTCGCCGAACACGCCGGGCCTGCGCAACATGCAGGCACGCGAACAGCTTGGCGAACTTCTGTCGCGGGTCATGGCCGCGCGTGCGGCAGCACCGGCAAAACCGCCCGTGTTCCTCAAGATCGCGCCGGATCTGGTCGAGGCCGAGCTTGAGGACATCGCCGCCGAGATCAGCGACAAGCAAATGGACGGCGTCATCGTCTCCAACACAACGATCGCGCGAGCCGGCCTGAGCAGCGCCGGCCTTGCCGGCGAGACCGGCGGGCTTTCGGGGAAACCCTTGTTCGAGCGCTCGACTATCGTGCTGGCAAGGATGCGAAAACTGCTTGGCCCGGATCCCACCATCATCGGCGTCGGCGGCGTCGATTCCGCCGAGACGGCGCTGGAAAAGATCCGTGCCGGCGCCGATCTCGTCCAGCTCTATACCGGCATGATCTATGCCGGGCCCGCGCTGCCGGGGCGCATTCTTTCCGGCATGGCCCGTTTCATGGACAGTCAACGGCTGAAGTCGCTGCGCGAGCTTCGCGACAGCCGCCTCGATCACTGGGCGGCGAAACCGTTTTAGCGATCAGCCAAAGACCGCGCGCACCCGCAGCCGCAATATGGCGAGCAGGCTGAAGCCGCGTACCAGCAGGAAGACATGCAACGCCGCCCACAAGCCGTGATTACCGAAGGCCGGCGCCAGGATCAGCAGCGCGGCGCTGAACGCCAGGAATGACAACAGCATCATGTTGCGCATGTCGCGCGACCATGTTGCGCCGATGAAGACACCGTCCATCTGGAAAGCCAGCACGCCGCTGAGCGCGGTGAACGCCGCCCAGGGCAGGTAGATGTCGGCAATGGCGCGGACGTCCGTCGCGGTCGTGATCAGGGCGATCAGATCCGTGCCCTCCAGCAGGAAGAAGAGTGTCGCCGCGCCGGCCAGACCGAGTCCCCAAAGCAGCGTCAGCCGCACCGCCTGGTTAAAGGCGGTGGCGGCGCGCGCTCCGATGGCGCGGCCGGCGAGCTGCTCGGCGGCAGTGGCGAAACCGTCGATGAAATAGCCGGCAACCAGGAACAGGTTCATCAGCACGGCGTTGGCGGCCAGCGTCAGCGTGCCGAACTGCGCGCCCTGGCGCGTGAACAGCGCGAAGGCGGCGAGCAGCGAAAAGGAGCGGATCATGATATCGCGGTTGAGCGACATCATGCGCAGGAATGCCGGCAGATCGAGGACGCGGTGGCGCGGCAGCCTGGGTGCCGCCCAGAAGCGCCGGCCGACGATGGCGAGACCCAGCAGCATGGCGACGAATTCGCCGGTGAGCGTCGCCCAGGCGACGCCGGCGACGCCCCAGCCGAACTCCAGGCCAAGCAGGAAGCAGAGGGCGATGTTGATGCCGTTCAGTATCAATTGCAGCATCAGCCCGAGCCCGCCCTCGCCGCGCCCAAGCACGTAACCGAGGATGGCGTAATTGATCAGGGAGAACGGTGCGGCGAGCATCCTGATGCGGATATAGACGTCCATCGCCGCGCTGACGCGCGGTTCGGCGCCTATGAACCATTGCCCGGCGGTGGAGACCAGCGGCGCAAGCGCGGCAAGCACGACGCCGGCGACGACCGCGATCAGCACGGCGCGCCAGAACACCGCCTGCTCCTCCAGCGCATCGCCGCGCCCGAAGGCCTGGGCGACGAGGCCGGTGGTGCCGGAGCGCAGGAAGTTGAAGGTGGTGAAAACGACGTCGAAGATCAGGGCGCCGGCCGCCAGGCCGCCGAGAAGGGCGGCGTCGCCGAACTGCCCAATCACCGCCGTGTCGACAATTCCGAGCAACGGCGTCGTCAGATAGGCAAGCGTCATCGGCACGGCGATGGCGAGCACCGAGCGGTTGGTGACGACGAAGGCCCTGGCTTCGGTGGCGTGGACTTCGGTGGGTAAAGCCTGCTCCAAACGCGTGTTGCTTCCTGTTGCGGCTTGATCGGCTAGCCGATGTGCCCCAGTTTGCGGACCTCGCGCAACCATCCACCCCGCTATGGTCAACCGAAACCCGCCTCTGGCGCACCGCCCGTCCCATGCCCTTGCAGATCGTTCATCATCCCGACTACGACGCCGGCTTCGCCGTCAACCACCGCTTCCCGATGAGCAAATATCCGCTGCTGATGGATGCCTTGCGGGCACGCGGCCTGGCGCAGCCCGAAGCGCTCAACATGCCGGAGGCGGCGCGGCCATCATGGCTGAAGCTTGCCCACGCGGTCGACTATGTCGACCAGGTGCTTGCCTGCGAAGTGCCGGTGGCGATCGAGCGCGAGATCGGCTTTCCCGTGGGACCGCGGGTTTCGCTGAGGGCGCAGCTCGCAACGGCCGGCACGGTGCTGGCAGCGCGGCTGGCGTTGCTGAACGGCATCGCCTGCAACACCGCCGGCGGCAGCCATCACGCGCGGCGCGCGCAAGGCGCCGGCTTCTGCACCTTCAACGACGTAGCCGTTGCCGCGCTGGTGCTGCTCGCCGAAGCTGCTGTCCAAAACATCCTGGTCGTCGACCTCGACGTGCATCAGGGCGACGGCACGGCGGATATCCTCAACGACGAGCCGCGCGTGTTTACCTTCTCCATGCATGGCGACCGCAACTACCCCGCGCTCAAGATCGCCTCCGATCTCGATGTCGCCCTGCCCGACGGCGCCGGCGATTCAGCCTATCTGGAGCGGCTGGACGCCATCCTGCCGGAGTTGTCGGCGCGAAGGCGCTGGGACCTCGTCTTCTACAATGCCGGCGTCGATGTCCATGTCGAGGACCGGCTCGGCAGGTTGTCGCTCACGGATGACGGGCTGCGTGCCCGCGACGATATGGTGATCCGCCATTTCCGCACGCTTGGCATACCGGTATGCGGCGTTATCGGCGGAGGCTATTCGACGGATGTCGCAGCACTTGCTGCACGGCACGCCATCCTGTTCGAGGTGGCGGCGGGCTACGCCTGAAAATTCATTTCCGGTAGTTAGCGATCCTGAGCAGGATGAAGGCCGGCACGACGATCGCGGCACCGAGCAGGATGTAGCCGAGGAAACGGTCGATGGCGTGGAAGCCCAAATTCCACAGGTCGATGAAGAATTTGCGAATGCCGTAAAGCACATCCATCGGCGACCAGCCGAAGGCATTCATGACCAGCCCGACGAGGAACGACACCACAAGCAGCTTCAGGATCACCCGGAGCGGCGTATCGCCGAGAAAGCGGTTCAGTGCGGACAAGCCTGTCTCCACAGTCGGGTGCCGCGATTCGGGCACATGCCTAGAAATACGCAGTTGATAGCCCTGCATCAAGCCGAGCCCTCAAACCGGATTGCGCATCGGCGCCGGGCCATGATATCGGAGGAACCAGCGCGGGTATGATGTAATGGTAGCTTGTCAGCTTCCCAAGCTGAACGCGCGGGTTCGATTCCCGCTACCCGCTCCAGCTTTTGCCCCCGGTGCATTGCACTTGTTCTGGCCAAGCTGAAAACCAGCGGATTTATAGGCAGTTTTACAGCCCGGCTGGCCGTCTTTCATCTGTTTGGCCGATGTGCCAGTTCGTGGAATATCTCACATTGAGGGTCGGCGGGGCCTCGAATGACCCCAACCGGAAAGTCTACCCTTGGCCCGCTGGCTTCTGCTGGCGGGCTTTTTTTGAGCATCAGGCAGTAGTGGCCGACGTGCATCGGCGCCGCTGCTGGCGGGCCTGTCTGGTCGTCTGGCCGGCCACGGGATGCGCCCGCTACCCGCTCCAACCCTCAGCCCACCTCTCGCAAAATAAAATCGTGCAGCATCTTGGCTGCCGGTGACAGCGCGCGGTTCTTCACCGTGATCAGGCTGTACGGCCTGACCTCGATGTCGAATTCAGTGTGGACGACATCGATAGCGCCGGCCAGGCCCTCGGGGTTCTGGATGAACTTCGCGACCTGGATCGACACCGGCGCGATGGCGTCGGATTGCGCGACCATGACCAGAGTCAATAGCAGCGAGCTGGTGTTGAGGATGCGGTCCGGCAGCGCGATGTTGCGGTTCAAAAAGTTGCTTTCCATCGCCTGGCGCAGCGGCGAGCCGCCCGACTGGAAAACCCAGTCATAGGCGGCGGTGTCTTCCAGCCGCACCGCCTTGCCCTTGGTCAGCGGGTGGCCGCGGCGCACGATCAGGCAGGCTTTCTCGACGCCGATGACGCGCGCTTCGAACAGCCGCGGATTGAGGTCGTCGGGGATGCGGGCGATGATGAAATCGTGGCGCGAGGCGATCAGCTCGCGCGCCAGGACGTTCGATGTCTCGACCTGCATGGTGATTTCGATGCGCGGATAAAGGCGCCGGATCTCGCGGATCGCCGGCACCGCCAGCTCGATCGCCGGTGCTGTCACCGCGCCCAGGAACACCGAGCCGCCTTTGCCCGCCTTGAGCTCGAAAATCTCGCGATCGACCTCGCGCATCTCGAGCAGGATCGATCGCGCGCGCCGTGCCAACGCCTTGCCATAGGGTGTCAGCGTGACGCCGCGCGGCAGCCTTTCGCAGAGCTTGACGTCGAGCACGGCCTCCATCTCGGCGATCATGCGCGAGGCCGCCGGCTGCGAGATGTTCATGACCTGGGCCGCGGCGCTCACCCGGCCGTGCTCGTCGAGGGCTGCGATCATGCGCATGTGACGCAGGCTCAAGCCGCTGCGCAGCAAGGTTCCGCCATCACCCGGAATTTCATCGTAACTGGCTGATATTCCGTCAGGATTTCGCAGCGCCGCCATGATTCTTCCCTACTCTTACGCCCGGCGCCCTGGCTGGATCCGGCAGCGTCGTCACTAGCCTAAGCCATATCAGTCTCGATATAGCAACCATCAAAGATCGCATTTGACAGTTATGGCAAAGCGACACACCCTTCGCGCGTCCTGAGGCTTGACGGTCGGTGACGAGGGAAAACTCGTATCGATTGAAACCAGAGTCTCGGGGCCGATTGGGAGGATACCGGAGATCGATTGACGGCAGCGGCGCGTTTGGCGCTCCTGCACGATTGCGCGGCCCACGAAACCCAAGGGTACGCGTCCATCAACCAGGGAGAGTTAATGTGAAGATTGTCAAGACACTGGCCGCCGTCGCGGCCCTAGGCATCGCGGCCATGACGCTGCCGGCGCAGGCGGGCGAAGGCCTGATCGGCGTGCTGATGCCCACCAAGACCTCGCAGCGCTGGATCAACGACGGCGACGCCGTCAAGTCCCAGCTCGAGGCTCTGGGCTACACTGTCGACCTGCAGTACGCGCAGGACGACATTCCGAACCAGCTCAGCCAGCTGGAAAACGAAATCACCAAGGGCCCGAAGGCGCTGATCATCGCTTCGATCGACGGCACCACGATGGGCGATGCGTTGCAGAAGGCGAATGACGCCGGCGTTGTCGTCGTCGCTTACGACCGCCTGATCAAGAAGACGCCAAATGTCGACTACTACACCACCTTCGACAATTTCGGCGTCGGCGTCATCCAGGCCAAATCGCTGCTCAAGGGTCTCGGTTATCCCGAGAAGAAGGGCCCGTTCAACATCGAGCTGTTCGGCGGTTCGCCGGACGACAACAATGCGTTCTTCTTCTATAACGGCGCCATGTCGGTTCTTCAGCCGCTAATCGACGACAAGACCCTCGTCGTGAAGTCCGGCCAGATGGGCATGGACAAGGTCGGCACGCTGCGCTGGCTGGCGGCAACCGCCCAGGCCCGTATGGACAATCTGCTCTCCGCCAACTACTCGGACGGCAGCCGCGTCGATGGCGTGCTCTCGCCCTATGACGGCCTGTCGCGCGGCATCATCGCTTCGCTGCGCGCCGTAGGCTACGGCACCGCCGATCAGCCATGGCCGATCGTCACCGGACAGGACGCCGAGACCGCTTCGGTCAAGGCGATCATCGCCGGCGAACAGTATTCGACGGTGTTCAAGGACACCCGCGAACTCGCCAAGGCGACGGTCGAACTCGTCGATAAGGTGCTCTCGGGCGGCAAGCCGGAAGGCCTCGACACCACGACCTACAACAACGACGTCAAGGTCGTTCCCTCGATCCTGTTGACGCCGCATGACGTCGACAAGTCGAACTACCAGGCCCTGGTGGTCGACTCCGGCTACATCAAGGCCGAAGAACTGAAGTAATCGCGGTTACAAAGCCTGGGGTCCTGCGCAGGCAGGGCCCCTTTTCGTTGGCGAGCCAGCCCGGTATTGTTTGCGGACCTCGCAGGAGTGGTATTCTCAATGGCATCGACGATTTTGGAGATGCGCGACATCACCAAGACGTTTCCCGGCGTCAAGGCGCTGTCGAACGTCAAGCTCATGGTCGAGGAAGGCGAGATCCATGCCGTGGTCGGCGAGAACGGCGCCGGCAAGTCGACGCTGATGAAGGTGCTGTCGGGTGTGTATCCGTCCGGCACCTATGACGGCCAGATCATCTATCGCGGCGATGAGTGCCATTTCAAAGGCATCCATGACAGCGAGCGCAAGGGCATCGTCATCATCCACCAGGAGCTTGCGCTGGTGCCGATGCTGTCGATCGCCGAAAACATCTTTCTCGGCAACGAGCACGCCAGATACGGCGTCATCGACTGGAATGCCAATGAGGCGCGCACCAGCGCCCTGCTCAAGAAGGTCGGCCTCAAGGAGGACCCCAACACGCTGATCACCAATATCGGCGTCGGCAAGCAGCAGCTGGTCGAGATCGCCAAGGCGCTCAGCAAGGAAGTGAAGTTGCTCATTCTCGACGAGCCGACCGCGAGCCTGTCCGAAAAGGACAGCCAGGCGCTGCTCGATCTGCTGCTCGAATTCAAGCGGCAAGGCATCACTTCGATCCTGATCTCGCACAAGCTCAACGAGGTGAACCGGGTCGCCGACAAGGTCACCATCATCCGTGACGGGCGGACCATCGAGACGCTGGCCAAGAAGGACATCTCGGAGGACCGCATCATTACCTCGATGGTCGGCCGTTCGCTCGACGACCGCTATCCGCCGCGCGAGCCGAAGATCGGCGAGACCGTTCTCGAAGTGAAAAACTGGTCGGTCTACCACCCCATCCATGCCGAGCGGCAGGTCATCAAGGGTATCAACCTCAACGCCCGCAAGGGCGAAGTGGTCGGCATTGCCGGGCTCATGGGCGCCGGCCGGACCGAGTTTGCCATGAGCCTGTTCGGCCGGTCCTATGGCCGTCGCATCACCGGCGAGGTGTTCCTCAACGGCAAGCCGATCGACGTCTCTTCGGTGAGCAAGGCGGTGGAACACGGCATTGCCTACGTTACCGAGGACCGCAAGACCTACGGTCTCAACTTGATCGACCACATCAAGCACAACATCACGCTGGCCAACCTGCCCGGCGTGTCGCGCCACGGCGTGATCGACGATTTGCGCGAGCTTTCGGTCGCCAACGATTATCGCGGCAGGACCAATATCCGCGCCTCGAGCGTCTACCAGATGACCGGCAACCTTTCTGGCGGCAATCAGCAGAAGGTGGTGCTGTCGAAATGGCTGTTCGCCAATCCGGAAGTGCTGATCCTCGACGAGCCGACACGCGGTATCGACGTCGGCGCCAAGTATGAAATCTATACGATCATCGCGCGTCTCGCCTCCGAGGGTAAGGCAATCATCGTCATCTCGTCGGAAATGCCCGAACTGCTCGGCATCACCGACCGCATCTACGTCATGAACGAAGGACGCATCGTCGGCGAAATGGCGGCAAGCGACGCCAGCCAGGAAAAGATAATGCGCGCCATCGTCCGCGGAGAAGGAAAAGCATCATGAGCACCGAAAGCGCTCCCGGGCCGCAGACCGGCGTTGCCCAGGATCTACAACAGGGACCTCGCATTGCCGTCTCGGCGCTGGTCACCAACCTGCGCGAATACGGGTTGGTGCTGGCGTTGATCGCAATCATGGTGTTCTTCCAGTTCACCACGTCCGGAACGCTGTTCAAGCCGGTGAACCTCAGCAATCTCGTGCAGCAGAACAGCTTCATCATCGTGATGGCGCTGGGCATGCTTCTGGTGATCGTTTCGGGTCACATCGATCTCAGCGTCGGCTCCGTCGCCGGCTTCATCGGCGCACTGGCGGCGATGATGATGGTCATCTGGCCGCTTGGCCCATTGAGCAATCCGCTGGTGGTGTCGATCATCTGCCTGATCGTCGGTGGTGCGATCGGCGCGGCACAAGGCTACTGGATTGCCTATCACCGAATACCGAGCTTTATCGTCACGCTGGCGGGCATGCTGATCTTCCGCGGCATCTGCCAGGCGCTGCTGGGTGGCGGGTCTTCCGTAGGGCCGCTTCCCGTCGGCTTCAAGGCGCTCAGTTCCGGCTTCATTCCGGACCTGATCGGCCCATTGACGCTGATACCGCCAACCGTGAACGCCGCCGGCAAAACCATTGTCGGCAGCGGCCTGACGCTGCACCTGACGACGATCGTGATCGGCCTCGTCGCCGTGCTCGCCTATGCCTATTTCGGGCTCAGGGCACGGCGCACCCGCGAGAAACATGGCTACGAAGCCGAGCCCTTCTCGCTGTTCGTCGTCAAGACCCTGGTGATCAGCGCGCTGGCGCTGTTTCTCGTCTACCAATTCGCCACCTATAGGGGCCTCCCCATCGTTCTCATGGTGATGGGCGTGCTGATCGCGTTGTTCGTCTTCGTTACCAAACGCATGACGATCGGCCGTCGCATCTATGCGATGGGCGGCAATGTCAAGGCAGCCCAGCTATCGGGCATCAAGACCGAACGGCTGACGTTGATGGTGTTCATCAATATGGGCGTGCTGTCGGCACTCGGCGGCCTGATTATCGCAGCGCGCCTGGGGCAGGCTGTGCCGGCGGCCGGCCTCGGCAGCGAGCTCGACGTCATCGCCGCGGTGTTCATCGGTGGCGCTTCGGCGATGGGCGGCGTCGGCCAGGTCATCGGCGCGGTGGTCGGCGGCTTCATCATGGGCGTCATGAACAACGGCATGTCGATCATGGGCGTCAATGTCGATTGGCAGCAGGTGGTCAAAGGCCTGGTGCTGCTCGGCGCCGTCGTCTTCGACGTCTACAACAAGAACAAGGCTTGAGAGGCAACCAGGAGGCATACGGGTCACATCGCGGCGCTGCCGGGCGGCGCAAAGAAGTCCCCCGAGGGACCTGATCCGCGAGCGCAATCCGGACGAAGAATTTCAACCGAGGCGCGGACAGGGTCCGGGCCGCGCAGGGCAGGGTTTGCCAAGAAAGGCACGCCAAGCCCACAATTCAGAGAGGGTTACCATGCTGATCTCACAAATCCTCGACGACGCCGAGACGATCCGCGTCGTTGCCCGCAGCGGCGGCAAGACCCGCGTCATCAACGGCGCCCGCAGCGTCTATTCGCTGGCGATGGAAGCCGCGCGTACCGGCAGCGGGCTTGTCGCCCTGATCGAGCGCAAGGGCTTCGGCGAAACCGTCGATCTCGACGCAGCCTACAAGAAGGGCCGGCTGCTGTCGCCGATCAACCATCCCGATCCGGCGCATCTCCATCTCACCGGTACCGGGCTGACGCATCTCGGCTCCGCCGCGACCCGCGATTCCATGCACAAGAAGCTCAGCACGGACGGCGAGGAACAGCTGACCGATTCCATGAAGATGTTCCGCATGGGGCTTGAGGGCGGCAAGCCGGCGAAGGGCCAGACCGGCGTGCAGCCGGAATGGTTCTACAAGGGCAACGGCACCATGGCGGTGGCGCCCGGTGCGGCGCTTATGTCGCCGGCCTTCGCCCAGGATGCCGGCGAGGAGCCGGAAATCGCCGGGATCTATGTGATCGGCGACGACGGCGCCCCGTTCCGTGTCGGCTTCACCCTGTCGAACGAGTTTTCCGACCACGTCACCGAGCGTGTGAACTATCTCTTCCTCGCCCATTCCAAGCTGCGCAACGCTTCGTTCGGCCCGGAGATCCTGATCGGCGACCTGCCGTCCGACATCCGCGGCGCTTCACGCATCCTACGCGACGGCAAGCTGCTTTGGGAAAAGCCGTTCCTGTCGGGCGAGGCGAACATGTCGCACACCATTGGCAATCTCGAGCATCATCACTTCAAATACTCGGCCTTCCGCCAGCCGGGTGACGTGCATGTACACATGTTCGGCACGGCGACGCTGTCCTTCGCCGACGGCATCAGGACCGAGGCCGGTGACGTATTCGAAATCGAGGCGCAGGATTTCGGCCTGCCTCTGCGCAACCCGCTTGAAATCGAGCAGCCGGTGAAGGTGGCGGTGAAGGCGTTGTAAACTGGTGACATAATTCAGGGGCGAGAAATGAACGGCCTGCGGATTGGCACTGTGTTCGTAAGTTTAGTCCTGTTCCTCGCCTATTTCTCCCCAGCGGCTTACAGCGCCGGACAATGCAGCGCAAGATCCTATCGCGAAGCCCGAATGTCGATGACTGACCGGCTTCTGGCCACCGGCTATTCGAAATCGCAAGTGAGCTTTCTGATGCGCAACGCGGATCGCATGACGTCCGCACTCCGCGCTGACAGACTGAACGACAATGGCAGAGCCTGCGGTATCGACTCCGCCAGAGCCCATGTGCTGGGATGTCTCGGCAAGCAGTTGTTCCCCTTGCAGTCCAGCTCAAGCGCCTCACTTGACGACGAGAAGCAAACCAGAGGTTTTTGGGGGAAGAAGCGATTGGCAGTGCGAGAACTGCTCTTTGTCGGTCAGTTTCATGGCTGCCTTGGCGCCGCGAAAGAATATCTGTTTCGCGGCTGATGGCCTGCGAACAAGATCAGCGGGCGACGCGGAAATGCTTGGACAGTTTCAGGCCCTGCGCCTGATAGTTCGAGCCTAGATCTGTGCCGTAGAGCGCCTGCGGCCGTTTCAGCATGTGCTCGTAGACCAACCGTCCGACGATCTGGCCGTGATCGAGGATGAACGGCACTTCGTGGCTGCGCACCTCGAGCACCGCCCGGCTGCCGGTGCCGCCCGACGCCGAATGGCCGAAACCCGGGTCGAAGAAACCGGCATAATGGACGCGGAACTCGCCGACCAGCGGGTCGAAAGGCGTCATTTCGGCGGCGTAGACTGGCGGCACATGCACCGCCTCGCGCGACACCAGAATATAGAATTCGTCCGGATCGAGCACCAGCTCGCCGGCACCGCTCTTGTAGAGCGGCTCCCAGAAATCGACGACATCCTGCGCGGCGCGCTTGTCGACGTCGACCAGGCCGGTGTGGTGCTTGCCGCGATAGCCGACAAGCCCATCCTTGTCGCCGTCGAGGTCGATCGACAGCGCGATGCCGCCGCCTGAGATGTTGGGTGGTTCGGTGGCGACCAGCATCTCGGCGCGGTGCAACTCGTGCAGCTCGCTTTCTGACAAGAGCGCATTGCCGGTGCGGAACCTGATCTGTGACAGCCGCGAGCCGGTGCGCACGACGATCGGGAAAGTGCGCGGGCTGACCTCCAGATAGAGCGGACCTTCATAGCCTGCGGCGATCTTGTCGAACTCGTGGCCACGGTCGGTCATTACCCGGGTGAAGATATCGAGCCGTCCGGTCGAGCTTTTCGGGTTGGCCGAGGCGGAAATATGCGCGGGCAGCGCCAGGCTTTCGAGCAGCGGCACGATGTAGACGCAGCCGGTTTCCAGCACGGCACCTTCGGCGAGGTTGATCTCGTGCAGCTTCAGCCGGTCGAGCTTGTTGACAACCCTGTAGTCCGGGCCGGGCAAGAAGGAAGCACGCACCCGCCAGGCCTTGTCGCCGAGCCTGAGGTCAAGGCTGGCCGGCTGGATCTGATCGGAATCGAGCGTGCGCGGCGATTTCAGCGCGCCCGTCTGGAACAGCGCGGAAATATCCTGATCGGGAAGAATGCCTGTCTGCCGCAAGGGTCTGGCTCCGTTCGAACGCCGGGCGAGGTCTTGTTCTGTCGCAGGTCCGACCGTGGACGCCTTTGGCACCTGCTTGGTACAACCCTCTTAATCATGCCGGCAATTGACGCAAGCGTGGCGCGGGTCTAAAGCTCGTTATCCCGTGGTGATTTGGCCGGTCGGCTTGCAGCCACGTTAAACAAGTCGCTAAAGGACCGTCGGGCCGCAAGGCCATATGGACCGGTTGCGACTTTCGCGACCGGTTTTTTGTTGTTTGGACCAATTTTGGTGTTTGGATGGAATGATGACCAAGAAGCGCGACTGGAAGCCTCAGACCGCACTCGTGCATGCCGGGACGCTGCGTTCCGGCTTCGGCGAGACCTCCGAGGCGATGTATCTCACCCAAGGCTATGTCTACGAGACGGCGCAAGCGGCGGAGGCCCGCTTCAAGGGCGAGGAGCCGGGCTTCATCTATTCGCGCTATGCCAATCCGACGGTCGACATGTTTGAGAAACGCATGTGCGCGCTGGAAGGAGCCGAGGACGCGCGCGCCACGGCATCCGGCATGGCGGCGGTGACGGCAGCACTGCTGTGCAGCGCCAAGGCGGGCGACCATATCGTCGCGGCGCGCGCGCTGTTCGGCTCCTGCCGCTGGGTGGTCGAGACGCTGGCGCCGAAATACGGCATTGAGGCAACGCTGGTCGACGGCACCGACATCGCCAATTGGGAAAAGGCGGTCAAGCCGAACACCAAACTGTTCTTTCTGGAAAGCCCGACCAATCCGACGCTGGAGGTGATCGACATCGCCGCCGTCGCGGCACTTGCCAATTCGATCGGCGCCAGGCTGATCGTCGACAATGTCTTCGCTACGCCCTTGCAGCAGAAACCCCTGCAGCTCGGCGCCCACATCGTCGTCTATTCGGCCACGAAGCATATTGACGGCCAGGGGCGCTGTCTTGGCGGCATCGTTCTGTCGGACAAGAAATGGATCGACGAGAACCTGCATGACTATTTCCGCCACACCGGCCCAAGCCTCTCGCCCTTCAATGCCTGGACGCTGCTGAAAGGCCTGGAGACGCTGCCGCTACGCGTACGCCAGCAAACGGAAAGTGCCGGCCGCATCGCGGATTTCCTCGCCGAGCGCCCGCAAATCGCCCGTGTCATCTATCCTGGCCGTGCCGACCACCCGCAAGCGGCGGTGGTCAAGAAGCAGATGTCGGGTGGCTCGACGCTGATTTGCCTCGATGTGAAGGGCGGCAAGCAGGCGGCCTTTGCCTTCCAGAACGCACTCGACGTCGTGCTGATTTCCAACAATCTCGGCGACGCCAAGAGCCTGATCACCCATCCGGCGACGACGACGCACAAGAACTTGACCGATGAGGCCCGCGCCGAGCTCGGCATCGGACCGGGAACGCTCAGGCTGTCAGTTGGCCTTGAGGACGCCGACGACCTGCTCGAAGACATCGAGCAGGCACTGAGAGTTGCCGGATAAGGGCTGGCCGAATAGAGGCGAGCGGGGACGCGCCGATCAGGCGCCGGACGGGGTCTCTTCCAGCTCCGCGACGGGCTTGGTCTGGATAGTCATCACATTGCCGCGCCAGTCGACGGCGCCGCTCAGCCATCCGCGCGCCCAAATGGCGGGAAGCATCAGGTCTCGCGCCATCATCGCCAGGATGGTGCGCAGCGACAGGTGCCATCCCTTGGCCGAGGCCAAGGCGCATTCCGGCAGGTAGGCCGCGACCAGCACGGCGATGGCGGTTGCCGGCAGGCTGACGCCGGCGTCAGCCGCCGCGATCAGCGCAAGCACCAGCGGCGGCGCTGCGCCGATCAGGATCTCGGGGGCGAAGAACAGCGCGAAGGTGACGCGGCGCAGCCGCGCCCAGCGCGCCTGCCGCGACCAGATCTCGCCAAACGTGCGCCGGCCGAGCGGCTGTTCGAAGGGCGAGGCGACAAGATTGACCCGCAGTCCGAACCCGTTGACCAGCTTGGTCGCGGCGGCGTCTTCGGCGATCTCGGCAGCAAGCGCGCAGATGCCGCCATTGGCGTCGAGCATCGGCTTATTCCACAACATGCTCTTGCCCTGCGCGAAGCCGAGGCCGAGCGCCTCTCCGGCGTACTGCCAGCGTGCCTGCAGCGTGTTGAGAAAGGCGCATTCGACCTCCCCCCAGAAGCCGTCCGGCCGCGAGCCGATCGGCGTCGAGCAGACGAGGCCGGTGTCGTGCCGCCACGCCGCCATCAGGTGCTGGACGTAGTCGCTCGGCATAAGCACGTTGGAATCGGCAAGGATGACCCAGCTATAATGCGCCGCTTCCCAACCCTTCACGCAATTGTTGAGTTTTGGATTGCCGCTGATGCGGTCGTCACCGACTAGAAGACGGGCGCGAATAGCTGGAAAGCGCGCCATTGCGGCGGTGATCGGCTTGACCACCGGGTCGTCGGCATGGGCAACGCAGAAGATGAGTTCGTAGCGCGGCCAGTCGAGTGAGAAGGCGCGCTCCAGCGTCTCTTCGGCAAACGGCTCGACGCCGCGCGCCGGGATGACGATCGATACCGGCGGCGCGTTGGCCGCGGGCGGTGCGATCCTGCCTGGTCGCTTCAGCTTCAGCGAAGCTAACAGGATGCTGGCGAGATTTGAAAGAAGGAGGGCTATGGAAAGGAGGGCGGCTGCGAATGTCGGTTCCATCGAGATCTGGTCACTCCAGAAGTGCCGGCCGCATGACGGCCGTTTTCAACAATTCGACAGAACGCTGAGTCGCCCGGCACAAGCCTGCACACCATCATTGTCATGTGTCACTTAAATGACATTGTTTTTCGGCACCTGCGCTCGAGTCGGGCAAGGAGATGACGCGCATCGTTGATCAAACTGCGCTGAGCGTCGAAGTTCCATCTACATTGCTTTGGAGCAGTTTATGTACAGCGCCGTCACCCGCAACATCGAAGTGCAGGTCAGGCCGTTCTATCTGGAGGATCACTCCGACCCGCCGCAAAACCGCTATGTCTGGGGATATCAGGTGACCATCGACAATCAGTCGGATGAGTTCGTGCAGCTTCTGTCGCGCTACTGGCACATTACCGACGGCACCGGCAAGGTCGAGGAAGTGCGCGGCCCCGGGGTCGTCGGCGAGCAACCCGGACTCAACCCCGGCGACAGCTATCAGTATACGTCTGGATGCCCGCTCTCGACGCCGTCCGGCATCATGGTCGGGCACTACACCATGCGCAACAAGCGGGGCGAGACGTTCGACGTCGCCATCCCCGCCTTCTCGCTCGACTTGCCGGGAATGCGGCGCACCGTCAATTGACGGCCGTCATCCGGCCGCTGCAAACTCCGCCGGGTCGAAGTCATATTGCTTCGAGCAGAATTCGCAGGCGACGTGAATGCTGCCATCCTCGGTGCTGTCCCTGATCTCCTCGGCGGAAAAGCCTTCGAGGATGCCGTGGATCTTCTCCCTCGAGCATGAGCACTGGTCGGCGACCGGCACCCCGCCGAACACGCGGACGCCATGCTCGTGGAAAAGCCGGTAAAGCAGCCGTTCGGCGCCGATCGTCGGATCGATCAGCTCGGTCGGTTCAATAGTACCAACCAGCGCCAGCAGCTCCTGCCAGGAATTGTCGGTCGGGTCGTGGATTTCCTCACGCGGATCGCCGTCGCCACCGGGAAGGTCGGGTACGCGCATGCGCTCCGCCGACTGCGGCAGGAATTGTGCCAGCAGGCCACCGGCCCGCCATTGCTCGCGGGCACCGCCGACGCCGGGCGTCAGAAGCTTGGCAACCGAAAGCCGGAGGTCGGTCGGAATCTGCTCCGACTGGCGGAAATAAGTGCGTGCGGCATCTTCCAGTGTGACGCCGTCGAGCTGGACGATGCCCTGGTAGCGTTGTGTGTGAGCGCCCTGGTCGATGGTCAGCGCCAGGACGCCGCTGCCGAGCAGCGTCTGCGGTGACGTCTCGCCGGCAGAAGTCAAAGCCTGCAGCCGGTCGGCATCGAAGCGGGCATAAGCGCGCAGCGCGTGCGGCGTGGAGAAATCCGCGACCAGCATGTCGACCGGCCCGTCGGTGCGGGTCTGCAGAATGAACTTGCCCTCGAACTTCAGCGAAGTTCCGAGCAATACCGTCAACACACAGGCTTCAGCCAGGAGCCGGGCGACCGGCTCGGGATAGTCGTGGCGGCTGAGAATAGCATCGAGCATCGGCCCGAGCTGGACGGTGCGACCGCGCACGTCGAGCGGGCCGACCTCGAACGGCACGACATGGTCGTCGCCGGCGTAGCCGAATTCGCCGAGCTTGGGTTTATGTTCAGCCAATTGATGAGTTTCCAACATGACAAAGCTCCGGGGCGCGGCGATGCCGCCCTCCGGGGCGCATGCGACGAGACGCGCTCGATTTGCGTGATGCGCCTGAGATAGGCACCACCAACTCCCGGATCAAGGCGGCCCAGATCAAGGCGGCGCAGATCAGGCCGGCCCGGATCACCGCGGCTCGTATCAAGCGCCCAGGCACCAGGCCAAGACCGCCTTCTGGGCATGGAGCCGGTTCTCGGCCTCATCGAACACCACCGAATGCGGTCCGTCGATGACCTCGTCGGTAACCTCCTCACCGCGATGCGCCGGTAGACAGTGCATGAACAGCGCGTCCGGCTTGGCTTTCGCCATCAGTGCCGCATTGACCTGATAGGGCAGGAAGACATTGTGGCCGCGGGCACGGTGCTCCTGGCCCATCGACACCCAGCAGTCGGTGACGATGCAGTCGGCCTCGTGAACGGCCTCCTCGGGCGAACGGCTGAATTTCAGCTTGCCGCCATTGGCTTTCGACCAGTCGACATGCTTCTGGGCCGGTTCGCTGCCCTCGGGCACGGCGACGTTCAGCTTGAAATGGAACCGCGCGGATGCCTCCAGCAGCGAATGCAGCACGTTGTTGCCGTCGCCGGTCCAGGCGATCGTTTTACCGGCCACCGGACCGCGGTGCTCTTCGAAGGTCATGATGTCGGCCATCAGCTGGCAGGGATGGGTCTCGTCGGTCAGCCCGTTGATGACGGGGACCGTAGCGTTTTCCGTCAGTTCCAGCAGCCGGTCATGCGAGGTGGTGCGGATCATGATGGCATCGACATAGCGCGACAGCACCTTGGCCGTGTCGGCAATGGTCTCCGAGCGGCCAAGCTGCATCTCGGTGCCGGTCAGCATGATCGTCTCGCCACCCAACTGCCGCATACCGACGTCGAACGACACGCGCGTGCGCGTCGACGGCTTGTCGAAGATCATCGCCAGCACCTTGCCTTCGAGCGGCTTGCTGCGTTCGCCGGCCTTGAGCCTTGCCTTTCGCACCGCTGCGTCGTCGAGCATGAAGCGCAGATCGCCTTCGGAAACGGCGGAAAGATCGGTGAAATGGCGAAGGGACATCAGAAATTCCAGGATTACTTCGCAGCGGCAGCGACGATGGCATCTGCCAGGCTCTTGGCGCCGGCACGAATGCGCTCGAGCGCTTCGTGGATCTCGGCGTCGGTGACGGTGAGAGGCGGTAGCAGGCGGATAACGTTGTCGCCGGCCGGAACCGTCAAGAGATGCTGGTCACGCAGTGCCACCGTGACCTTGGTGTTGGGCATCGCGCATTTAAGCCCGAGCATCAGGCCGGTGCCCCTGATGCTTTCGATAACATCCGGAAATTCGTCGGCGACGCCAGCGAGCCCCTGCTTCAACAGCAGTGCCTTGCGCCGGACGTCTTCGAGAAAGCCGTCTTCCAGCACCACGTCGAGCACGGCGTTGCCGACCGCCATTGCCAGCGGATTGCCGCCGAAGGTGGTGCCGTGCACGCCGGCGGTCATGCCGACCGCTGCCTCGTCGGTGGCGAGGCAGGCACCCATCGGAAAGCCGCCGCCGATGCCTTTGGCCACCGCCATGAGGTCGGGTGTGACACCCGCCCACTCATGCGCGAACAGCTTTCCGGTGCGGCCGACGCCGCATTGGACCTCGTCGAAAATCAGGAGCAGTCCGTGCTGATCGCAGAGCTGCCTGAGCCGCTTCAGCGATTGCGTCGGCACTTGCCTGATGCCGCCCTCCCCTTGCACCGGCTCGATCAGGATCGCCGCGGTTTCAGGCGTGATCGCCTTCTCGGCGGCATCCACATCGTCGAAGCCGACCTGGTCGAAGCCGTCGACCTTGGGGCCGAAACCTTCCAGATACTTGTACTGGCCGCCGGCGGCGATGGTCGCCAGGGTGCGGCCGTGGAAGGCGCCTTCGAAGGTGATTGTGCGGTAGCGCTCGGGATGGCCCTTGACGAAGTGGTAGCGCCGCGCCGTCTTGATGGCGCATTCGAGCGCCTCTGCGCCGGAATTGGTGAAGAACACCTTGTCGGCGAAGCTTGCGTCGGCCAGCCGCTCGCCGAGCCGGCTCTGTCCAGGAATCTCGTACAGATTGGAGACGTGCCAGAGCTTGGCGGCCTGCTCGGTGAGGGCCGCGACCAGATGCGGATGGCTGTAGCCCAACGAATTCACGGCGATGCCGCCGGCGAAATCGAGATATCGCTCGCCCTTGTCGGTGACCAGCCAGGTGCCTTCACCGTGGTCGAAAGCCAGGGGTGCGCGAACAAAGGTCTCGAAAAGCGCCGAACCGCTCATTATATGCGTCTCCGGAACCGGAAAAATCAAAAAGCCGCCAAAGCGGCGGCCCTTGTGGCTTATCGTGTTTTTCGGCCGTGAAGTCAACGAAAAGGTCGCGCAAGGTCGCGCGGCAAGCCCCCCAGCATAACGCCGGCTCATAAGCGACCGGGCAAGTTGGGGAAAACCGAAAAAACCGATTCGTGTTGGCCTTGGGACTCTTGTCACCGAGTCAGCGCATAAGGTAATTGTAGTAGAGAAATAACTAGATTTCGTGCGGCGGACCTAATCACCCGATATATGTGGTGTCTGCCCGGCAGAAGCCGGGTCGGGAATGGATTCCGATTGCCGCACGTTTCAGCAGGAGCGCGGTCTCATGAACTGGACTGACGAGCGAGTCGAACTTCTCAGAAAATTGTGGTCGGAGGGCCTCAGCGCCAGCCAGATCGCCGCACAGCTTGGCGGGGTCAGCCGCAATGCGGTCATCGGCAAAGTGCACCGGCTGAAACTGTCCGGTCGCGGACGCACGACCGCCTCACCGGCACGCCAGAAGAAGACGGTGCAGGGATCGACGATCCAGAAATCGGTGTCCCGGGCAGCAAGCGCCACGCGCCATGCCACCACCTCGATGTCGATCGGTGCGACCGCGCTCAAGGCGCAGTTCGATGCCGAACCGGTGGCGCGCCACTATATCCGCCCGGTCGAGAACGTCGTCGTGCCGATCTCGCGGCATCTGCAACTTGTCGAACTCAACGAGCGCACTTGCAAATGGCCGAACGGCGATCCGCTTTCGGAAGACTTCCATTTCTGCGGCAACGACGCCGCCGAAACCGGCCCCTACTGCAAGTACCACGCCCGCGTGGCGTTCCAGCCGGCATCGGAGCGGCGGCGGAGCAGATAGTTAGGGGAATAGGGGAGTAAGGCAGTACGGCAGTAGGTGAATTGTAGAGAAGCGCGCTCCCGAAGCGATAGCCTACTGCCCTACTGCCCTACTGCCCTACTGCCCTACTGCCCTGCTGCCCTACTGCCCTACTGCCCTACTGCCCTACTGCCCTCCTGCCCTACTGCCCTCGCTTCAAAGCCACCCATTCTTGCGAAACCGCCAGTAAAGAAACGTGCAGATCAGGGCAATTGCCGCCAGGACGGCCGGGTAGCCATATTCCATCCTCAGTTCCGGCATGTCGCTGAAATTCATGCCGTAAATGCCGGCGAATGCCGTCGGCACGGCCAAGATTGCGGCCCATGAGGCAAGCTTCTTGGAGATCGCCGTCTCCTGGCTTTGACCGACCAGAAGGCTCGCCTCGAAGGCGAAGGCGAGAACCTCACGCAGGCTGTCGATCTTTTCCTGGACAGTGCGGATGTGGTCGGTGACGTCGCGAAACAGCGGGTGCATGGCTGTGTGGATTTGCGGCAGATCGGCGCTGGTGAGCCGCCGGCAGACCTCCACCAGCGGCAGGGCCGCATTACGCAGGCGCAAGAGATCGCGGCGCAGCATATAAAGCCGTTCGATATCGGAGCCGGTCATCGGTTTCAGCAGAACCTTGTCCTCGATCGCCTCGACCTCGTTTTCGATCTGCTCAAGCACCGGCATATAGTTGTCGACGATGAAATCGAGAATGGCGTAGAGGACGAAATCCTCGCCCTTGGCAAGCGAATGCGGGCAGCTTTCCCAATGCTGGCGAACGGCCGCGTAGGAGGTCGACGGGCCATGCCTGACGCTGACAATGTAGCCCGCGCCGACGAACAGATGCGTCTCGCCGAAGGTGACGCGGCTGTCGATCAGCTGCGCCGTGCGGGCAACGATGAACAGGGCATCACCATATTGCTCGATCTTCGGTCGCTGGTGCGGATGCTCGGCGTCCTCGATCGCCAGCTCATGCAGATGGAATTGCGCCTGGACGCGCAGCAACAAATTGCGGTCGGGCTCCAGCAGTCCGATCCAGACCACGTGGCCCGGCTTCCCGGCCCATTCGCCGGCTTCCTCGATCGGAATGTCGGCGATGCGCCGCCCAGCCGTATAGACGCCGCAAGCGATTATACCCGACATCGGCGGCGCAGGAGCAAACTCGCGGACGTATTCCATCGCAGCCTCCTGAAGGCGGGGCCTTCATCGCGGAACTGAGAAGTCGGCGCGTCGAAAGCTTAGCGCAATTTTCTGTCAGGTGGCGAATCCGAAATTCGCATCAGTTCTGAGAGAACTCACTTCGCTGGTTGGGTTGCGGGAAGAATAATCTTGTCCGTCTTGTCGCCCTTCGGACGATCGGCCGGCATCTGATCGCCGGTGACGATATAGTAGATCGTCTCGGCGATGTTGGTAGCGTGGTCGCCGATGCGCTCGATGTTCTTGGCGCAAAACAGGAGATGTGTGCAGGGCGTGATGTTGCGTGGGTCTTCCATCATGTAGGTCAGCAATTCGCGAAACAGAGAGGTGTACATGGCGTCGATCTGGTCGTCGCGGTCGCGCACGAAACCGATTTTCTCCACCGACCGCGACGCGTAGACGTCGAGTACTTCCTTGAGCTGGGTCAGTGCCAGATTGGCCAAAGCCTCGAGGCCGCGGAACAGGCTGTTCGGCTGGCGCCCGTCTGCGACGGCAACCACCCGCTTGGCGACGTTCTTGCCGAGGTCGCCTACCCGTTCGAGGTCAGCCGAGATGCGGATCGCGCCGACGATCTCGCGCAGATCCGTCGCCATCGGCTGGCGTTTGGCGATGATGATGATCGCCTTGTCGTCGATCTCGCGCTGTCCCTCATCCAGAACCAGGTCGTCCCGAATGACTTTCTGGGCAAGCCCCGGATCCGCATTGACCAGCGCCGCGACCGCCTGCTCGACCATGCGCTCGGCATGCCCGCCCATCGCCGCGATGCGCTTCGACAGATATTTCAGCTCCTCGTCATAGGCGCTGACGATATGCACGGATTGCATGGACGAAATGCCTTCCCGGGATCTCGTGGTTGAGTCGTTCCCTCGAATCCCCGCTGATACGCTAGCCGGATGACAGAAAAAAGAAACGGCCCATTATGTGCTAGAGATAGTACTACGTTAGCGAGCCGGCAAATGGACCGTGAACGCCGCACCCTTGCCGACCTCCGACCTGATGGAGAGTCTGGCGTTGTGGCGGGTCAGGATATGCTTGACGATGGACAGGCCAAGGCCGGTGCCCTTCTGGGTTCGGCTGTTCTCGACGTCGATGCGGTAGAAGCGCTCGGTGATGCGCGGGATGTGCTCTTCGGGGATGCCGGGGCCGAAATCCCTGATGGTGACGTCGATGCCTGGTTCGGGATCGCTGTCGCTGCGTATGATCGACACCACGACGCGTCCGCCCGACTGACCATATTTGCAGGCGTTTTCCAGCAGGTTTTCGAAGACCTGGAAAAGCTCGTCCCGATCGCCGGGCACGTCGAGCGGCCCTTCCGCGAAATCACGCTCGATGACGACGCCGTTTTCCTTTGCGAGCGGCCCAAGCGAATCGATGACGCTGTCGATGGCCTGGCGCAGGTCGACCTCGGTTCCCGGCTTGAGATAGGGCTTCATCTCCAAGCGCGACAGCGACAGAAGGTCGTCGATGAGGCGCGCCATGCGGCTGGTCTGGTTCTGCATGATCTGCAGGAACTGCTCGCGCGCCGCGGGGTCGTTGCGGGCCGGCCCGCGCAGCGTCTCGATGAAGCCGGCGATCGAGGCGAGAGGCGTGCGCAGCTCGTGGCTGGCATTGGCAATGAAGTCGGCACGCATTCTGTCGATCCGGCGCGCCTCACTCTGGTCCTTGAACACCAGTACGTAGAGATCCGTGGCATGGCCGACTGAAGACGCGCTCACCCGATAGGCTCGTTCGACCGGCAGCTTTTCTATGTAGTCGACGCTGTCCGAAGCGACGTTGCCCGCCAAGATACTATCCAGCAAGCCCTGCATTTCCGGCGCGCGGAATTTCAGCGACAGCGACATGCCGGGGGCAATCCCGCCGAAGGCGGCAAAGGCAGCGGCGTTGGCATGGACGATGGCGGCGGAGCGATCGAAAATGATCAGCGGATCGGCAACCGCCGCCGCGAGATATTCGCCGGAAAGTTGTTGCACGCTCGACTCGATGGCCGCGGCATTTTCGGTCGATTGGCGGGCGATGCCGGCCGGCAGCATCGCAGCGGCAACCAGCACGGCGCCAGCCAGCAGCACCACATAGCCAGACATGCCGGCAAAACCATAGACCATCAGAACCGCAACGAGGCCGGCCGCCAGCAGCCAGCGGCTGTTCCACAGCCGCATGGCGACGGCTTGCGCCCTGCCTCTCCGCTCTGTGCCGATGTCGGCCATTTGCGCTCCGTCTGCGGCCACTTCAAGAACTTCTTGCTGGACCGGCGCTAGAGCGCAGTGCGTCCAATTGGACGCACAAAGGACGCTCTACCACTTTATCTGCTGCATCGTTCTTTCCGAAATCGATTCCGATTTTCGGGCCGATGCAGTAAGGCTCCCAATAGCACGAGTCCGGAAGCTGGAAAGGTTCGCCTCGATGAAAAACGCTAAGGAAAGCCCCGCCGCACCCTCATCGGGGCCGCTGAAGATCATGATCGACGGCAAGGAGAGGGCGTTCGACATCGAGGCCCCCGCGCTTCCCGACTGGGTCGAGGACCGCAAGCTCACCGCCGGCGGTTACCCTTACGACAAGAAGATGAAGAGCGAGGAGTATGACGAGAGGCTAGAGAAGCTGCAGATCGAGCTGGTCAAGGCGCAGGCGTGGCTGCAGTCGACGGGCAAGCGGGTAATGTCGCTGTTCGAGGGGCGCGACGCTGCCGGCAAGGGCGGCACGATCTTCGTTTTGCGCCAGTATCTGAACCCTCGCACGGCGCGCAACGTGGCGCTGACCAAGCCAACGCCCACCGAGCTTGGACAATGGTACTTCCAGCGCTACGTCGACCACTTCCCGACGTCGGGCGAATTCGTCACCTTCGACCGCTCCTGGTATAACCGCGCCGGCGTTGAACCGGTGATGGGATTCTGCACGCCCGAGCAGCACGAGCAATTTCTGGACGAGGTTCCGCATTTCGAGCGGATGATCCGCAACGAGGGCATACATTTCTTCAAATTCTGGCTGAACATCGGCCGGGAAACGCAGCTCGAGCGATTCCACGACCGCCGCTGGAGCCCGCTGAAGAGTTGGAAGTTTTCGCCAATCGACATCGCCGGCATCACCAAATGGGACGAATACACCAAAGCGCGCGACCTGATGGTCGAGCGCACGCACAAGGAGTTCGCGCCCTGGATCATTGTGCGGGCGAACGACAAACGGCGCGCGCGGCTGGCCGTCATGCAGCGCATTCTCCTTTCGCTTCCCTATGACGGCCGCGACCTCGACGTCATCGGCAAGGAGGACAAGAAGATCATCGGCGAAGGGCCGACTTTCCTCGAAAAATAAGCTCACCTCATCGATACGCGGCTCTCATGCCGCCAGCCGGGCAATCCGCTGCAGTCGCTTCAGCGTGGTGTCGTCCTGCAGCGCCTGCTGGAAAAGCGAGATCTCCTGGTCGATGCGGTCGCAGAGCGCGCCGGTGTCGCCCCTCAGCAGGTCGCGCGTCTGTAGCAGCGCCGCGACAGGCTTCTTGGCGAGTTGCCTGGCTCTTGCCAACGTGGCTTCCTCGACGCTGCCGTCCGTCACGATCTCGCCGACAAGGCCCAGCGCCCTGGCATCTTCGGCGGCGAGCGTGTCGCCCAGGCAGAAGAAGCGGAACGCCCCGGCATAGCCGAGCTTCTGCGGCGCCAGAATGCTGGTCGCCGCGTCCGGCACCAGGCCGAAATCGACGAACGGCACCCGAAACGTGCTCTTGCTCGAGGCGATCACCATGTCGCAGTGGAACAGGATGGTGCAACCGACGCCGACGGCGTCGCCGTCGACACAGGCAAGGACCGGTTTCGGGAACGTCGCCAGCGTGCGGAACATATCGGTGACGGCGGCGATCAGTCGCCGATGTTTGGTGGCGTCGAGAAATTCGGAGAAATCGGCACCGAGGCAGAAGCACCCGGCCAAGCCGCGCAGGACCACGACGCGGACGTCGTCGTCGACAGCGGCTTCGTGGAATGTCCTGGCCAGGCTTTCATAGGCCCGCCTGTCCAGCACCGGGCGGCCGTCACCCGACGATACCGTGACGATCAGCGTGTGATTGCGGAATTCTGCTTTTGAGTGAACGTTCATGGCCTTTCTCCAATCTCACGAGGCGCGTCTCTGTCCGAGCATGTCCGGGTACCCTCTGGCCAGCACCGGCGCAAAGTGGTTGCGGCGCGAACGCACCACGTCGAGCGTGTGCTCGTTGAAGGTGAGCAGTGTGGCAACCACCTGCTGGTTGCCATAGGTACGCTGGTAACCGAGCGGCGTTGCCAGGAAATGCAGCTGCAGCGCGCGAAGCACCCACATCGGCTCGAATTCGATGATCACCTGGTTGACGTTGCGCTTCAGTCCCCACTCGACGAAGCCGGCGATCAGCTCGGTGCCGACCGTCGACACGCCGCGCCGACCGTCGCGGAATCCCGGCGCAACCGCATAGCGGGTCAGTTCATAGACATTCGGGCCCGACGGTGGGGTTCCCTCATAAAGGTCCGCCAGCACATCGGTTAGAAGATGTGCCCGGGTCGTCGGCAACATCCGCTGATAACCGGCGAGCTCGCCATTGCGGATGACGATCTGGTGCACTGCCTCGTCGTGGTCGAATTGATCGATCTCGAGGCCATCAGGGCGCTGCAGATCGGTCCATCCCATCTCTTCGACGAAAACTCTGTAACGCAAACGATGAACTGCCTCCCAGAGGTCGGGCCGTTCCATCAATTCCTGGGTCGTGAGGGAAAAAAGCATTTGCCGTCTCCTAGTTTCAATAGGAAGATACGGCCGTGCTTTCCCAAAAAAATTACGCGATCACGCAAGCAAGAATTTCTAGGCCGGCGCGGCCGACCTAGTTAATATAGCCGCGCCTTATCGCTTCCGCGACGGCCTGGACCCGGTTAACAGCACCGAGTTTGCTTTTGGCGTTAAGAAGGTGTTTCTCTGACGTGTGTTCCGAAATGCCGAGAATTTGTGAAATCTCCCATTCGGACTTGCCAACAGCAGCCCATTGCAGGCATTCGCGCTCACGCGGCGTTAATTCGACATGATCGATGGTTTTGCCCGCCATAGTGTGGAGCTGCATTGCGCGGCCAATCGCATAAGTCGAGACCAGCGACACCAACCCGAACTCGGCACTCGACAATTCGACAGCCTCGCCGCCTAGCGACACCATGACGATCTGGCCATCGAGCGTGATTAGCGGGAAGGCCAACCCGTCGCGCAGCTTGAATTCGCCGGCATCGCCCATCACCTCGCCGCCGCTCTTGCCGATGCGGATGCCCTGAGATGCTTCCCGCCACTGGAATGGCGCTTGAAGCTGCTTCATGTGGCTGACGACGGGGTCGTGATCGACGTAGTTGCGCGCGACGTAGCGCTCAAGCCATTCAGCCGGCCAGTCGCAGAGCAGCACATGGTCCTTTTGCTGGTTTCTCGGCGTGCCAGGTTGCGGAACCGTCCCGGCCATCAGCGCCGTCAGCCCGAACCCGCTTGTTACCCCCAGCAGCTTTTCGCAGACGGCGGCGGCTGTGCCGGCGTGCTGCAACTGATCTATCAACTCCAGCGTACGATCGAAATGACCCATCGCAACATCTACCCCATGTTGCCTTCCGCTCTTGACGCCAATGGCAGTGATCAACCCGCACCACGCCATCAACCCCGGACTGCAAAGCTGCCTCCCCTGTGCGTCCTACTGCTCCTCTTCAGCCGGCATCACGCAGTCACTTGCAAACTCACTAAACAATATCCCTAAATTGCAATGATGAAACCAAAAACCGTCGTACCTGTGTTTTTTTCGTACAAAAACCTGTTATTTCGTACGAAAGCCGGGGCAAGACCGGACGGAGTCGTCGCGTGGCGTTTCGGCGCATATCCATTTCATTGATCTCGATATTGATCGGAGCGCAATCGCTTGCGGTTGCTGCGCTCGCCGCGGAGCCGCAGGTGCCGGTGTTCTGGGACGCCAAGGAGCGGCTGCCAAAGCCGGACCTTTCGATGCTGCCGCGGCTGCGATTCCTGACCACCACGGATTTCCCGCCGTTCAATTTCCTCGATGGGGCAGGCCGGCTGTCGGGCTTCCATGTCGACCTGGCGCGCGCCATCTGCGCCGAGCTCGGCATTGCCGAAAAATGCCAGATCCAGGCGCTGCCCTGGGCCGAGCTCGAAGGTGCGCTCGGGAAAGGCGAGGGCGAAGCGATCATTGCCGGCATCGCCGCGACGCCGGAGTCGCGGTCGAAATACGCATTTTCACGCTCCTACCTGCAATTTCCGGCACGCTTCATCATGCTGAAGACACAGGCGCTGACCGAACCAATGTTCGACAAGCTGCGCAGCAAGCGTGTCGGCGTGATCGCCGGCTCCGCGCACGAGCGGATGCTGCGCGATTATTTCGGCGACGTCCAAATCGTCCCGTTCGCAAAGCCGGAGGAGCTTTATGGCGAGCTGAAAGCCGGCAAGATCGACGCCGCCTTCGGCGACGGCATGCGTTTCGCCTTCTGGCTCGGCGGTTCGGATGCAGCGGGCTGCTGCCGCTTTGCCGGCGGCCCCTATCTGGCGCCCGAATATCTCGGCTCAGGCATGGCAATCGCCACCAGGGCCGACGATCCGGCACTGGCCGCCGCTTTCGACTACGCGCTGCAGGAAATCTCGGTGAAAGGCACGTTCGCCGAGTTCTATCTGCGCTATTTTCCCGTCAGTTTTTTCTGAGCTTGGCCGCCGGCTCAGGTCAGCGTGCGAAGGCGGGCCTTGGCGGCTCGCGCAATGGCGGCGACCGTCAGCGCATCGAGGTCGAGTTCCCGGCGGACGAGCTGCAGGACGCGCACCTCCTCCAGGCGCATTTCGAGATCGACAGCTGCGACCTCGAAGGCGGCGGCATAGGCGGTGTCACGCAGGCGTTCGGGCAGCGCCTCGGCGACGCGCGCCAGGACGCCCTCCAGCCCATCCTTTTCATGCAGCATTTTCTGGCAGGCCTGGGCGACCTCGACCAGCCGCTCCTGGTTGAAATCCTCAAACACCGGCCAGGATCGAACGACGTCGCCGATCCGCGCCAGTTCGACGTCGGTCATGTCGCGGTCTGACGCCGAGGTGATGACCATCAGGTAGATCATGGCTTCGTGTGGCGACAATGGCATTTACAACTCCTTGAGACGGTCCCGAAGTTAGGAACGAGGGACCGGCGCCGCAAGGAAAAACAGCCGCGATCGTTGGCGCTCCGATCACGCCTTGGAACTTGATCCATCCTGACTATCGGGACGGGGGCTCTTAATCTTCTTGCCTGATCACGGTGCTGCCCGAAAACCGGGTTCCACTTTTCGGGATCATGGTCTAGAGCATGCGGCTGCCGGCATGGATGCTGGCAAAGTTGCAGGAATAGCATCATGGCCGAACAACAGCCGATCGATCTCAGCCCGGAAGTCCTCGCCGCCGCCGCCGAAAGCAAGGCGTGGCCATTCGAGGAAGCGAACAAGATCGTCGCCCGCTACGCGAGCAGCGGCTACCCGGAAACGGTGCTGTTCGAGACCGGCTACGGCCCGTCCGGCCTGCCGCACATCGGCACGTTCGGCGAGGTGGCGCGCACATCTATGGTGCGCCACGCCTTCCGCGTGCTGACTGAAGACAAGGTCAAGACGCGGCTGCTGTGCTTCTCCGACGACATGGACGGATTGCGCAAGGTGCCGGACAATGTGCCTAACAAGGACATGCTGCGCGCCTATCTCGGCAAGCCGCTGACCAGGATACCGGACCCGTTCTCCAATGAGTATCCGTCCTTCGGCGCCGCCAATAACGCACGGCTGCGCGCTTTCCTCGACCGTTTCGGCTTCGATTACGAATTCGCTTCCTCGACCGACTATTATACTTCCGGCCGCTTCGACGCGACGCTGCTCAAGATGCTCGAGCGCTTCGATAAGGTGATGGCAATTATGCTGCCGTCGCTGCGCGAGGAGCGGGCGCTGAGCTATTCGCCCTTCCTGCCGATCCATCCCAAGACCGGCATCGTCATGCAAGTCGCGATCGACGAGCGCAAGCTCGACGCCGGCACCATCGTGTGGCGCGACCCGGACACCGGCGAGCGCTTCGAGACGCCGGTGACCAGCGGTCATGCCAAGCTGCAATGGAAGCCAGATTGGGCGATGCGCTGGGCAGCACTCGGCGTCGATTACGAGATGTCCGGCAAGGATCTGATCGATTCCGTCAAGCTCGCCGGGCAGATTTGCCGCGCGCTCGATGCTCCGGCACCGGAGGGCTTCAATTATGAGCTGTTCCTCGATGAGAACGGCCAGAAGATCTCGAAGTCGAAGGGCAATGGGCTGACCATCGACGAGTGGCTGACTTACGCGCCGACCGAGAGCCTTAGCCTTTATATGTTCCAGCGCCCGCGAACCGCGAAGAAGCTTTATTTCGACGTCATCCCGAAGGCGGTAGACGAATATTACACGTTCCTCTCTGCCTATCAGAGGCAGGACTGGAAGGAGCGGCTGGGCAATCCGGTCTGGCACATGCATGACGGCAATCCCCCGGCAGTCGACCTGCCGGTTCCGTTCTCGCTGCTGCTCAACCTGGTCAGCGCCTCGAATGCGCAGAACAGGGACGTGCTGTGGGGTTTCATTTCGCGCCACGCGCCGGGTGTGACGCCGACAACCCATCCCGAGCTCGACCGGCTGGCCGAATATGCCATCCGCTATTTCGACGATTTCGTGAAGCCGGCGAAAGTGTACCGTGCTGCCGACGCGGTCGAGCGCGAGGCGCTGACCAAGCTTTCGGAAGCGCTCGCCGCGCTGCCGGCTGATGCCGACAGCGAGGCAATCCAGAACGCTGCCCTCAATGTTGCGCGCAAGATCGAGCGCTACCAGGATCATTCCAAGCAGAGCCCGGAGGGCGGACCCGGTGTCTCCGTCGCCTTCTTCCAGATGATCTATCAGGTGCTGATAGGTCAGGAACGCGGGCCGCGCTTCGGCTCCTTCGCCGCGCTCTACGGCATCGCCGAAACGCGCGAGCTCATTCAGCGGGCGCTGGCTGGTCAGCTGGCGGCATGAGGACGCCGTCTTGCTCCTCCAGGATCGAGCTAGGCGCTACAGGCGCGGATCGCGACGCAGCAGCCGGGAGCGGCGGCAGGCCTGAAACGCTCGGCGGCGGCCCGAAGACGCCTTTTTTTGCTGCACGCGCCTTCTCGCCGGCTTCTACGTAAGGGCCGCCCTTGGCGGCGCGCGCCCAGCCATTTTCGACCAGCCATTGGCCGATATCCTGATTGCCGATCCGGCACTCGGCGGCGATCAGATCAGGACCGCCTTCGGGCGGCACGGCACAGACCACCGCACGACTGCGGAGAAAGGCGCGGAAGGCCGTTCGCGCCCGAATGCCGCAATTCCAGGACTCGCCGCCGTCGGTGCAAGTCTCCTCCTGCTTGACGATGTCGATACCGGAAACCGCAATCGAATAGCCCTTTGCTTCGATGACCCCGGCGGCCGACGCGACGGGCTGGAATAGTTTCGTGCCTTTCCAGTCGTCGGGCATTTTCGTTTTTGGCGGCTTGGGCGGTCCGGCCAATGCCAGATCGCTCAACGGGGCGCGCGGCTCTATCCGTTCAAGCTCGTTGGAACCGAGCTGCGGCGGCACCACGATTTCTGGATCGATTGCCCTCGAATGCGCCGCCTGCTTGGCCGGCACTGGTTTCGGGATGGCCGACGTAGCCGGCGCGGCGGGCTGCGGTTCAGCGCCGACCTGGATTTGCTCCCAGGGGCCGCCGCTTTCGCTCTGGACGGCGCGGCCGCCGGCGACAATTGCCGTGGCCATCGCCGGGATCGCCAGAACAGCCAAGGCAAGGTGAGGCAGACGCACCGGCCCCGCGCCTACTGGCTTGCCCAGACAATCCGCGCCACCCATTCGACATCGCGCATGGGGATGTCGCGGTCCGGGTGATCGGGATTGAGGGAGACCAGCGCGATCGACCTCGGTGTCTGGCGGTCGAGCACCTTGGCCATCACCTCGCCGGCATTGGTCTTGACGACGACGCGATCACCCTTTCGTATGGTAGCCCCTGGCTCGACGATCAGGACATCGCCATTGCGATAGAGCGGCAGCATGGAATCGCCCTGGACCTTCAAGGCATAGGAGGTTTCGGTTGCCCGTGCCGGAAGCTCGATCAGGTCCCATCCCTGCCCCGCTGGAAACCCGGCGTCGTCGAAGAAGCCACCGGCGCCCGCCTGGGCGAAGCCGAGCAGCGGCACCGACGATCTCTGCACGGGTAGTGCGCCGGAATTACCCCGACCCTCGACCAGCCCCGCAAATTCATCCAGCGAGGCGCCGGTCGCCTCGATGATCTTGGCCAGCGATTCGGTCGACGGCCAGCGCGGCCGTCCATCTGAGGACAGCCGCTTCGATTTGTTGAAGGCGGTCGAGTCGAGGCCAGCGCGCCTGGCCAGCCCAGAGGCCGAAAGCGAATAACGCTCGGCAAGAGCGTCGATGGCGGCCCAAACGCGGTCGTGCGAGAGCACCTTGCTCTTCCTTCGAAACAGGAAAAAATACCTTCCCTGTTTTACCCCTTGGCCGCCATCTTGTCCACCGCCGAAGACGGCGTCAGGCTGCCTCCTTGGCCTCGTCCCTGGTATAGGGATCGAAGCGCTCGTAGAAGGTCTCGCCCTTCTCGGCCATATCAAGCAGCAGCTTCGGCGCCTTGAACTCGGTGCCGTATTTCTTCTGCAGGCGCTTGGCGAGTTTGACGAATTTCTTCGCGCCGATGCCGTCGATGTAGGACAGTGCACCGCCTGTATAGGGCGCGAAGCCGAAGGCCAGGATCGAGCCGACATCGGCCTCGCGTGGGTCGGTAACGATGCCCTCTTCCATCACCCGTACCGCCTCAAGCGCGATGGTGACCAGCAGCCGCTGCTTCAGTTCCTCATAATCGACCTGCTCCGGCGCCAGCTGCGGGTAGAGATCCCTGAGGCCTGGCCACAGCTTCTTCTTGGCCGGTTTTGCCGGATAGTCATAGAAGCCCTTGCCGTTCTTGCGGCCCAAGCGACCATGCGTGTCGACCATCGTGTTGATCAGCGCCATCTGCTTCGGATCGACCGCCTTGTCGCCGAGGTCGCGCATGGTCTGCTTCATGATCTTCTGGGCAAGGTCGATCGCCGTCTCGTCGGTCAACGCCAAAGGACCGACCGGCATGCCGGCGGCCTTGGCCGCGTTCTCGATCATTGGCGCCGGAACACCTTCGATCAGCATCTTGTAGGCCTCCGACATGTAGCGCAGCACGCAGCGATTAACATAGAAGCCGCGCGTATCGTTGACGACAATCGGCGTTTTCTTGATGGCACGGACAAAGTCGATCGCGGTTGCCAGCGCCTTGTCGCCGGTCTTCTTGCCGAGGATGATCTCGACCAGCATCATCTTGTCGACCGGCGAGAAGAAATGGATGCCGATGAAATTCTTCGGCCGCGCCGAATTCCTGGCCAGCGATGTAATCGGTATGGTCGACGTATTCGAGGCGAAGATCGCCGACGGCTTGAGCACAGCCTCGGCCTGTTCGGTGGCACCCTTCTTTACGGCCGAATCCTCAAATACCGCCTCGACCACAAGATCGCAGCCGGCGAGATCCGCATAGTCGGCCGTCGGCGTGATTAGCGACAGCAACTGACATTTGTCCTGCGGCTTGGCACGGCCCTTCTTTACCTGATCCGAGATCAGGTTGTCGGAATGCGCCTTGCCCTTGGCGGCGGACTCCATGTCGCGGTCGAGCAGCACCACCGGAATGCCGGCCTTGGCTGTCACATAGGCAATGCCAGCGCCCATGAAGCCGGCGCCGAGTACGCCGATCTTCTTGAACTTCGTTTCCGGCACACCGGCCGGGCGGCGCGCGCCCTTGTTCAGTTCCTGCAGCGACACGAACAGCGAACGGATCATCGCTGCCGCTTCCCTGGTCTGCATGATCTCGGTGAAATAGCGTTGCTCGATCCGCAAGGCGGTGTCGAACGGCACCAACAGGCCCTCATAGACGCATTTCAGGATGGCGGCAGCGGCGGGATAATTGCCATAGGTCTCTCGGCGCAGAATGGCGATGGCCGGGGGCCACAGATTGGCACCGGCCACCGAATAGATCGGGGCGCCGGGCAGCTTGAAGCCCTTTTCATCCCATGGCGCCACCGGTTTCAAGCCGTTCCTGATCATCGCCTTGGCGGTTTCGACCAGCTTGTCCGGCTCGGCAATCTCATGGATCAGGCCCATCGACTTGGCCTTCTGAGGCGACAGCGTCTGGCCGGACGTCAGCATTTGCAGCGCCTGCTGCTGGTCGGTCAGCCGTGGCACGCGCTGGGTGCCGCCGGCGCCCGGAAAAATGCCGATCTTCACTTCGGGAAGCGCCATCCTCACTTTGTCTGAATCGGCCGCGACACGGCCATGGCAGGCGAGCGACAATTCGAACGCGCCACCCATGCATGTGCCGTTGATCGCCGAAACCCATGGCTTTCCCGAAGTTTCCAGCTTACGGAACAGGCCGTTCATGGTGCCCGCATTGTCGAACAGCGCCTTGGTCGCCTTCTCCGGGTCCTTCGCCTTGTCGGCGGCGAAGGTCGCCAGCATCTTCTGCAGCATGGTGATGTCGGCGCCGCCCGAGAACGTATCCTTGCCGGAGGTGATCACCGCGCCCTTTATCGCTGCATCGCTCGCCACTTTGTCGACGATGGTATTCAGTTCGAGCATCACCTCCTCGGTGAAGACGTTCATCGAACGGTCCGGCATGTCCCAGGTGACCAGCGCAATGCCGTCGGCGTCGATGTCGAGGGTGAAATTGGTGTAGCTCATCATCTCTCTCCGTCAGACGCGTTCGATGATCGTTGCAGTGCCCATGCCGGCGCCGATGCAAAGCGTCACCAGCGCGGTGTTGAGGTCGCGGCGTTCCAATTCGTCCAGCACCGTACCGAAGATCATCGCACCGGTGGCGCCGAGCGGATGGCCCATGGCGATGGCCCCACCATTGACGTTGATCCGGTCATGCGGAATGTCGAAAGCCTGCATGTAGCGCAGCACCACCGAAGCGAAGGCCTCGTTGAGCTCGAACAGGTCGATGTCCGACAGCTTCATCTTCGCCCGCTTCAACAGCTTCTCGGTGACGTCGACGGGGCCGGTCAGCATCAGCACCGGTTCGGAGCCGATGTTGGCGAACGCACGGATGCGTGCGCGCGGCTTGAGGCCGAGCGTCTTTCCCGCCTTTTTCGAGCCGAGCAGCACGGCCGCCGCGCCATCGACGATGCCGGAGGAATTGCCGGCATGGTGGACGTGGTTGACCTGTTCCACCTCGGGATGCTTCTGCACGGCGACGGCGTCGAAGCCGCCCATTTCGCCGGGCATGACGAAGGACGGGTTGAGCGCGGCCAGCGACTGCATGTCGGTCGAGGGCCGCATATGTTCGTCATGGTCGAGGATGGTCAGGCCGTTCTGGTCCTTGACCGAGATCACCGAATTCTTGAAGCGGCCCTCGCCCCACGCCTTGGCGGCACGCTTCTGGCTTTCGACCGCGTAGGCATCGACGTCGTCGCGCGAAAAGCCGTATTTGGTGGCGATCAGGTCGGCCGAGATTCCTTGCGGCACGAACCAGCCGGGCAGGCCGACCGATGGGTCCATGAACCAGGCGCCGCCGGAGGCGCCCATGCCGACGCGCGACATCGATTCGACGCCACCGGCAATGACGATCTCGTCGGCGCCCTGCGCGATCTTGGCGGCGCCGAAATTGATGGCGTCGAGGCCCGAGGCGCAGAAGCGCGATATCTGCATGCCAGGCGCCTTGGTGTCGTAGCCGGCCTCGAAAGCGGCGGCACGTGGAATGACCGCACCCGCCTCGCCAACCGGATCGACACAACCGAAGATGATGTCGTCGACGGTGCCGGTGTCCAGCCCGTTGCGGTCGCGGATGGCCTCGAGCACCTTGGCGCCGAGCCGCACCGCCGGCACTTCGTGCAGCGAGCCATCCTTCTTGCCCCTGCCGCGCGGCGTGCGCACGGCATCATAGACATAAGCTTCGGCCATTTTCCTGCTCCTTGGGTTTGCTGAAACTCGCTCAGAGCGAGCGCCCGATCAGCAATTTCATGATCTCGTTGGTGCCGCCGTAGATGCGCTGGACGCGGGCGTCGCGGAACATGCGCGCAATCGGATATTCATTCATGTAGCCATAGCCGCCATGCAATTGAAGGCATTCGTCGACGACTTTTCCTTGCAGGTCCGACAGCCAGTATTTGGCCATAGACGCGGTCACCGGGTCGAGGCCGCCGTTAATGTGACGGGCAACGCAGTCATTGTAGAAGACGCGGCCGATGGTCGCCTCGGTCTTCAATTCGGCAAGCTTGAACTGGGTGTTCTGGAATTCGATGATGGGCTTGCCGAAGGCCTTGCGCTCCTTGACGTAGTCGATGGTAAGCGCCAAGGCCCGCTCGACCATGGCGATAGCAGTGGTGCCGATCTGCAGCCGCTCCTGCGGCAATTGTTGCATCAACTGGACGAAGCCCTGGCCTTCGTCGTTGCCGAGCAGGTTCGAGGTCGGCACACGTACGTCGTTGAAGAACAGTTCCGACGTGTCGTTGGCCTTGAGGCCGATCTTGTCGAGGTTGCGGCCGCGCTCGAAACCTTCCACCTCGTCAGTCTCGACGACGATCAGCGAGATGCCCTTGGCGCCCTTCTCAGGATCGGTCTTGGCAACGACGATGATGAAATTGGCGAGCTGGCCGTTGGTGATAAAGGTCTTCGAGCCGTTGAGCTTGTACTGGTTGCCGTCCTTTTCGGCGCGCGTCTTGACGCTCTGAAGGTCGGAGCCCGCACCGGGCTCGGTCATGGCGATGGCGCCGATCAGCTCGCCGGTCGCCAGCCTCGGCAGCCATTTCTTCTTCTGCTCGTCCGAGCCGTAATGGAGGATGTAGGGGGCAACGATCGAATTGTGCAGGCCAATGCCGAACCCGTCGACGCCGACATGGCCGATCGCCTCGATGATGGCGCTCTCATGCGCGAAGGTGCCGCCCGATCCGCCATATTCCTCCGGCATAGAGGCGCAGAGCAGGCCGGCAGCACCCGCCTTCAGCCAGCTCTCGCGGTCGACCATTTCGTTCTTCTCGAACTCGTCGTAACGCGGCGCGATCTCTTCCGACATGAAGCGGTGCGCCATGTCGTAAAGCATGCCGACCTCGTCCGCCGCCCAGGCGGGCTTGGGAAGGCCAAGGATTTCGGCGGGGTGGGTCATGGTTTCTCCCTCGCGCCGACGTTCCCCTCCCCCTCGAGGGGAGGGTGGCCGCGAAGCGGCCGGGTGGGGTCGCCGATGACTTGCTCGACCTTACCTTTTACAACCTGCGCCATGTGCCACGGCATTGCGATCATTTTCCTCCAAGGCATGCACCAGAATGGAGGTCGGCGCACTGCACGCAGGACCCCTCCCGGCCCTTCGGGCCACCATCCCCTCGAGCGGGAGGGAGACGCCGAACCTAGAACGCTTCCGCCGGCAGTGCCATCAATGTGTCGGCGCCGCTGGAGATGCGGGCAAGATGCGCCGACGTCTCCCGCATGATCCGCTCCATGAAGAAGTGCGCCGTCACCAGCTTGTTGTCGTAGAAGGACGAAGCGCCGTCGGCGCCGTTCGCCAATTTCGCTGCGGCCACCTTGGCCATCTGCGCCCACATATAGCCCAGCGCCACCAGGCCGAAGAGATGCATGTAATCGGTCGAGGCGGCACCGGCGTTATCGGGCTTGGCCATGCCGTTCTGCACCAGCCACATCGTCGCCGTCTGCAGATCGTTGAGGCCCTTCTTCAGCGCCTTGGTGAAGGGCGCCATCGTCTCGTCGGTGCGGTTTTCCTCGCAGAACTCTCCGACTTCCTTAAAGAAAGCCTGGACCGCGCGGCCGCCATTCAAGGCCAGCTTGCGGCCGACGAGGTCGAGCGCCTGGATGCCGTTGGCACCCTCATAGATCATGGCGATGCGCGCATCGCGGACGAACTGGCTCATGCCGTGCTCTTCTATATAGCCGTGGCCGCCGAAGACCTGCTGCGCCATTACCGCATGATCGAACCCCTTGTCGGTGAGCACGCCTTTGACCACCGGCGTCATCAGGCCGGTGTAGTCGTCTGCGACCTGGCGATCTTTGTCGTCACCGGAGCGGTGAGCGATGTCGGACTTGATCGCCGTCCACAGCGCCAGCGCGCGGCCGGCCTCGTTGAAAGCCTTCATGGTCATCAGGCTGCGGCGGATGTCCGGATGGACGATGATCGGATCGGCCTTCCTGTCCGGCGCCTTCGGCCCTGACAGCGAGCGGCCCTGCAGACGATCCTTGGCGTAGGAAACCGCATTCTGGTAGGCAACCTCAGATAGCGAAAGTCCCTGCAGGGCGACGCCAAGCCGCGCCTCATTCATCATGGTGAACATTGCTTTCAGCCCGCCATTGGCCTCGCCGAGCAGCGTGCCTTCAGCGTCGTCGTAATTCATGACGCAGGTCGAGTTGCCATGGATACCCATCTTCTCCTCGATCGAGCCACAGGAGACGGTGTTCTTCTCGCCCGGATTGCCTGAGGCATCGAGCTTGAGCTTCGGCACGATGAACAGCGAGATGCCCTTCACGCCATCCGGCGCGCCCTCGATACGGGCCAGCACCAGGTGGACGATATTGTCCGACATGTCATGCTCGCCGGCCGAGATGAAGATCTTCTGACCGGAGATCCTGTAGGTGCCGTCGCCATTTGGGACGGCCTTGGTGCGCAGCAAGCCAAGATCGGTTCCGCAGTGTGGCTCGGTCAGGTTCATGGTGCCGGTCCAGGCGCCCTCGACCAGCTTCGGCAACCATGTTGCCTTCTGCTCTTTGGTGCCATGGGTGATGATCGCAGCGATCGCGCCTTGCGTCAGGCCGGCATACATCATCAGCGACATATTGGCCGACACCATGTATTCGGCAACCGCAGTGTGCACCGCGTAGGGCAAGCCTTGCCCGCCAAACTCGACAGGTGCCGCGAGCCCCATCCAGCCGCCTTCGCGATACTGGTCGAAAGCTTCCTTGAAGCCTTTCGGCGTCGTTACCGAACCGTCGTCATGGCGCATGCAGCCTTCCACGTCGCCAACGCGGTTCAGCGGCTGCATCACGTTTTCGGCGAGCTTCGCGCCCTCGGCAAGGATGGCCTCGAGCACATCCGGCGTCGCGTCGGAAAATCCGGGAAGATTGGAATAACGCCGATATCCCAGCACTTCGTTCAGCACGAACAGCGTGTCCCGGACCGGCGCTCTGTAGATCGGCATGCGTTTCCTCCACCATGCGGTCTTGGCCCCGAAATCAGCCCCAGCATATGAGGATGGCAGACGGACCAACGTTGTGGTCGAGATAACAAATATTGACGTTTGCGTAAACGTCAATTCGGCGGTGCGTCAAATTTTCCCCGCGCGCCAGGACGACAAACGACAAAGCACGGCAAACGACGAAGAACCGCGCAGCGAAAGCCACGCGGCTCTTATTCGTCACAAATCGAAAGCTTAGTTTAGCTCGCTACGCTGGCCTGCGGCGTCGAGCGCTCGATCAGCATTTGCCGGACGGTCGACATCGAAGCACTCAGTTCGCTGATGGCGTCGTCGATCAGCGCCCGCTGCTTCTGCAGACGGGCAAGCTGCTTCTCCGACTTGTCGAGCGCCAGCCGCAATTGCTTGGTGTTGGAGCCGTTCGGATCATAGAGGTCCATCATCTGCTTGACGTCGCGCAGCGAGAACCCGACCTTGCGGCCAAGCAGGATCAGCTTCAGCCGGGCCCTGTCGCGGCGTGTATAGAGACGGGTCGAGCCGTCGCGCTGCGGGTTGAGCAGACCCTTGTCCTCATAGAAACGCAGCGTACGCAGCGTCACTCCGTATTTCTTGGCCATTTCGCCGATGCGGACAAGCTCTTCACCGGCTTCGCTCGACATATCGTTGGTGTTGGCCGCGGCTTGGCCGGGCGAAATAAGTTTCATGGTCACTGGCTTTCCCCGTCTGGTGGCGTCGCGGTCGCGGACCTTGCGTCGCCTGAGTGAAAGCGGGGGCGTGCTTCCACTCGTGGTTTCAACAAACAAATCGCAAACGGCGTAATCCGCTCATTTACGTTTACGTCAATTCTATATCGATAGCCGCCTCACCACGCAAGAGCGTTCTGGTCTTGCAACTTTATGCCGCAGCACCAGCGGACAACCTAAAAGGTCGTTGCCGATTTCGGGAGCGATCATGCGGCTGATCAAAATTCTACAACGTCTTTTGCGCGTCCAAAAAAGACACCCGGCGCCGTCGGCGGCCAGCCGACAAAGTTGCAACTTCTTAAGCTTGGTTAACGCGTTGTTTACCACGTTGGGGCGAAATGTGCGCATGTCGGTTACCCGTGTCTATCCTGTACTGAATTTTTCACGGTTTTTCGGAGCGCGGATGAGACCCGGGAAGCTCGTCTTCCACTGCAACAAGCCAAGCAGTCGCCTTCGTCCCGGCAGGACTTTGGGAACCTGGTGAAAGCCAGCAATTCTGAAACGGGCGCATTGATGAACAGCAAGCGGTCCTACCTCGATACACTCAACGCCGGCAGGCAACGCCGGCCGCACACGACGCTTGAAGAGCTCAACCGCTCCCTGGAAACTCTGGAGCAGCGGCTGGAGCGGACGCGCGAGGAGACGGCAAGCCACCCCGATCCGCGCCGACCAGCGGCAGAACCACGCTATCCCAGCGCCCAACCCTATGGCCAGCAGCGCCGGTATGAGGATCCACGCGCGCAGCGGCCGAAAGGTCCAGCAGCGGCTTTCGACCAGAATTACCAGGCGATCGCCCGCGATATCGACCGGGTACGCGGCCAGGAGGACAGCGTCGCCCTAGCCGGCAAGATCGCCGGGGAATTGCGCGGCCTGCGCGAAGACTTGCGCCAGCAGATGACCTCCGGCCTGCAACGCGAGTTCGAGGTACTGCGCAAGAATATTGGGCGAGCCTTCCAGTCAAATGGCGGCGGCAAAGGCAGCGCCGAACTCAGCGTCGAATTCGAGCGGCTTTCCGGCGCCATCCAGACACTGGCCGAAAAAAGCGACGACAGAAGCGTCAATATGCTGCGGCTCGAGCTTGAGCAGGTCAAAGCCGCGCTCGATACGCTGGCGCGCGAGGAGAGCGTGCAGGCGGTCGGACGCCGCTGGGACGATTTCGACCGCCGCTGGAACGCTTTCGAGGATCGCGTCGAGGCCGATCAGCGCAAGCGTTCCGATGCACCCGGCCTGTCGGCGCTGACGGAGCGGCTCGAACAGATCAGCAATGCCGTCAGCAATCTGCCGGAATCGCTGTCGCTGCGCTCGCTCGAGGAAAAGGTCCGCACGCTTGCCGGAGCGGTCGACCATTTCGCCCGCCAGCAGGACAATCGCGGCGGCGACACATTCAGTCAGATCGACGAGCGGCTCGACGAGATTTCCCGCGCGATCGTCGCCTCGACGGTTGCCGCGCAAGCCAATTCGTTCGACCCCGAGCCCTTCGAACGCATCGAGAAGCGGATCGATTCACTGGCCCAGCAAATCGAAGAAGTGTCGCAGGATCGTCCGGGTCGGGAGGTCATCGACCGTCTCAACACATTGTCGAGCCGCGTGGATGAACTGGCCGGCCGAGCCAATCTGCCGGAACAGGCGATGGAGCGCCTTGCCAGGCAAGTCGCGCTTATTGCCGACAAGATCGACCACGCGCCTGCCATGCCCGACGCCGACTACATCTTCCAGGGGCTCGAGCAGCGCTTCGACGTGCTGTCCAGCATGATGGAACGTCGCCAGGGCGACGCAATCGAACAAGGCAACATGCTGTTTCGCGACCTTGAGCGCCGGTTGGACGAGGTCGCCGACAGGCTGGACCAGCGCATGCCGCAGGTCGATAGCGCCGGCATTATGGATGCTATCGACGCCCGCTTCACCGCGCTGGCCAAGCGGATTGAGACGCGCGTTCCAGATCCCGCCAACGAGGCGGCGATCCGTGGCCTGGAGAGCCGGCTCGAAGACATCTCAAGCCGGCTGGATTCGTCCGCGGCGCAGGTCGCCAGCATCGACCCGGCGTTGATCCGCAGCCTTGAAGCGCAGGTCGCCGGCCTGACGGCGCATCTTTCCAAGCCCGGCACGCCGCTGCCGGAATTCGACGACATCAGCCCGCGTCTCAACGAAATCGAGAAGTCGCTGGCCGGAACCCGCGATTCCATCCTCGGCGCGGCGCGCGAGGCGGCTGAGAGCGCCGTCCGCTCACTGGCCGGATCAAGCGCCAACACGGCGGCCGTTACCGGCCTCGCCCAGGACCTGAAGACGCTCGAGGCACTGACGCGCCGTTCGGACGAGCGCAATTCGAGAACGTTCGAGGCTATCCACGATACGCTGCTCAAGATCGTTGACAGGCTTGGTTCATTGGAGACGGGCGAACCGGCAAGCGCGGAGTTGAGCAAGCGTTTCGGCCGGCCATCCAAGATCTCGGTGCAGGACGCACCGTCGATGGACCTCGACCAGCCGCTGCCGTTGACGGGCAGCATGGCCGATCTCGACGGCCGCGCCGCGGCGCTCGTGCGCGACGAGCCAGGTCCGCGTACGCCAGCCGAGGCCGCCGCCGCAGCAGCCCTGGCGGCTCTCGGTTCAGACACGACGCGTGAAAAAACCGAGCAAGGCGGCGGCAGGAAATCGATGTTAGGCGGGCTGGCGCGCGCCTTGAAGGGCAAGAAGGACGCCGAGATGCCGCCGCTTGCAGGCTCGGCGCAGAGCGCCGAGATACCGAGCGTCGATCTCGACGAGCCCCTCGACCCCAAGCTCGCCAACCGGCCACTGGAACCCGGCTCCGGCGCACCCGACCTCAGCGCCATCATGAAGCGCGTGCGCGACGAGCGCGGGCAGCCGACCCGGGAAGGCGGCGCTGAGGCGGCGAAATCGGACTTCATCGCGGCAGCCAGACGGGCTGCGCAAGCGGCGGCCGCCGAGGCGGACGCCCTCAAGCGCCAGTCGACGATGAAAGGCCCGGTCAAGGCACTCAGGATCGGCGACCTGCTCAAGGCGCGGCGCAAGCCGATCCTGATGGGGGCAATCGCCATCATGCTGGCGCTTGCCGGCCTGCAACTGGGCAAAGCCTTCTTCTCCGACCCGGTCGAAGTCACCAACAATGAGGCGGCACCGGCCGTGGCCGTACAGCCGGTGGAAACCGCTTTGGCCAGCGTTGCCAGCGAGCCGAAGGCGGACGCGCAGACGACAACACAGGAGAGCGCGCCGTCGCCCACCGTCAGGCAGGCAGAGCCATCCGCATCGATGACCAAGGACGACACGGCGGCGCAAACCGGCCCCGCTACACCGGCAGCCGAGACATCGACGGCGCCCTCGGCTTCCGCGGCGCCTGCTGACCTGGCGGCGCAAGACACCGCGGCCGCAGTGCCCGCGCCGGCAGCGGCGACGGCCAGCGACGCCGAGCCAATGGCTGCCGCGCCTGCTATAGCCACCACTGCGACGCAGGACACGACCGGCACGGTGCCGCCGGCGGATGCTGCCGCGGCAGGCGTTGCCAAGATCGACGTTCCGGCCGATGCGGGTCCGGCCGCCCTGCGCGATGCAGCGGCCGGCGGCGACGCCAAGGCGCTGTTCGAGATCGGCTCGCGCTACGCCGAGTCTCGCGGCGTCAAAGAAGACATGGCGGCGGCGGCCAAATGGTATGAGAAAGCTGCCGAACTCGGTTTCGTACCGGCAGAATACCGCATCGGCAATTTCTACGAGAAGGGCGTCGGCGTCGCACGCGACATCAAGAAAGCGAAAACCTGGTACCAGCTTGCCGCAGCGCAGGGCAATGCCAGCGCGATGCACAATCTTGCCGTGCTGTTTGCGATGGCGACGGATGGCGTGACCGACAATGAATCGGCAGCGCGCTGGTTCCAGGCGGCGGCGGATCTCGGTGTCAAGGATAGCCAGTTCAATCTCGGCATCCTCGCGGCGAAGGGCGTCGGCATGAAGCAGAACCTCGAGGAGAGCTACAAATGGTTCGCACTCGTCGCCAAGACCGGCGACAAGGATGCGGCGGCCAAGCGCGACGAGATCGCCAAGGCGCTGAGGCCCGACCAGCTGGAGCGTGCGCGGGCCGCGGCTGAACTGTGGAAGGCCAAGCCGCTCGATCCAGCCGCCAATTCGGCCGACGTTCCTGAATCGTGGCAGGACGGCACACCGCAGACGACCGCCGGCATCGACATGAAGAAAGCGGTCCAGAACATCCAGCGCATTCTCAACAAGAACGGCTACGAGGCCGGCAATCCCGACGGCATGATGGGCCAGAAAACCAAGAACGCGATCATGGCCTTCCAGGCCGACAACGATATGAAGGCAACCGGCGCGATCGACGAAAAGCTGGTCAAGGCGCTGCTTGCGCGTAAATAACGGCGGATGCGTCGTTTCCGCGACGCCTTTGCCACAGATTTGCCTGTTAACTGATTGAGTTGTTTTTTGTTTCGGCGGTGCTGCGAAGTTTGACTTCACGGCCCGGCCGGCGCAAGAACGAGATAGCCTTCTGACGCAAAAATGCCCGCAACGGTTGCATTCGCCAGGAGGCAAACTGATCGAGACTGACGGGTGGGCATCTATCTCCCGATCGCGGAAATTTCCGTCAACATCTTCGTGCTGCTGGCCATGGGTGCGGCGGTGGGTTTCCTGTCGGGCATGTTCGGCGTGGGCGGCGGCTTTCTCATTACGCCGCTGCTGATCTTCTACAACATACCGCCGGCAATCGCGGTCGCCACCGGCGCCAACCAGGTCATCGCTTCCTCCTTCTCCGGCGCCCTGTCGCACATGAAGCGCGGCACGCTCGATTTCAAGCTCGGCGGCGTGCTTTTAGCCGGCGGCATCGTCGGCTCGACCGGTGGTATCTATGTCTTTGCGCTCCTGCGCCGGCTCGGCCAGCTCGACCTGTTCATCTCGCTGCTCTACGTCGTGCTGCTCGGCACCGTCGGCGGACTGATGCTGGTCGAGAGCGTCAATGCGCTGCGCGCCACTCGCAGCGGCGCCGCACCGGTGTTGAAGAAATCCGGCCAGCATAATTGGATCCACCGCCTGCCGCTGAAGATGCGGTTCAGGGCCTCGAAGCTCTTCGTCAGCGTCATTCCGGTGCTTGGGCTGGGCGCGGCGATTGGCTTCCTGTCCTCGATCATGGGCGTCGGCGGCGGCTTCATCATGGTGCCGGCCCTGATCTACCTTTTGAAGGTGCCGACCAACGTCGTCATCGGCACCTCGCTGTTCCAGATCATCTTCACCTCGGCTTACACCACGCTGGTCCACGCCACCACCAACCAGACGGTCGACGTCATGCTCGCCTTCCTGTTGATGGCAGGCGGCGTCGCCGGCGCGCAATATGGCGCCAAGGCTGGTCAGAGGCTGCGGGGCGAGCAACTCAGGGCGCTGCTGGCGCTGCTCGTGCTGGCGGTAGCCATCCGGCTTGCCATCGATCTTTTCGTCACGCCGCCCAATCTCTATTCTCTGTCCGGCGTGGGCCTGAGCTGATGGCCGGCCTAAGGACGCTCGCGGCCGCCGCCTTGCTGTCGCTGCTGGCTGCTGCGCCATCGGCGAAGGCGCAGGCGCCACTAACCGAAAACATCCAGATCGGCCTTTCCACCGACAATGTCTCGATTACCGCCGGCTTTTCCGGCGCCGACCTGACCATTTTCGGCTCGCTGGAAAATGCCGATCCGCTTGTCGCGCGGCAAGGGCGCTACGACGTGATCGTCGTGCTGGAAGGCCCGGCTCGGCCGGTCGTCGTGCGCCGCAAGGACCGGGTGCTCGGCGTCTGGGTCAATCTGGAGTCGGAGACCTTCAAAAACGTACCTGTCTCCTATTCGGTGGCGACGACGCGGCCGCTGCAGGACGTCACCGATCCGAACAGCTACAAGCAGCTGTCGCTTGGCGCCTCCAACCTCTATTTGCAGCCCGCCGACGCGGAGGACAGCCCGGCGACAATCGAGGAGTTCACCGCCGCGCTGCGCGAACGCAAGGCGGCGACCGGCCTCTACAGCGAGAATGTCGGCGGTGTGCAGTTTCTGTCGCAGAACCTGTTCCGCGCCACCGTCAGGCTCGCCCCAAACGTTCCGGTCGGCACCCATAAGGCCCGCGCCTTCCTGTTCAAGAGCGGCTTGTTCATCAAGGAAAGCTCCGCCCAGCTCGAAATCCGCAAGTCCGGTTTCGAACAGTCGATCTTCCGCGTCGCGCACGACTATTCCTTCCTCTATGGTGTCTTTGCCGTATCGCTGGCCATGCTGACCGGCTGGCTCGGAAGACTGGTGTTCAGGAAAGACTGAACTCTCGTAAAAGTGGTTTCCCTTTCCGAGGGTATGGGTTAGACCGCGACCCCCGGCCCGACCGGATACGAGCTGCTGCTCCCCAAATCAGAACTACAGGAACGCACGATGCGACCAGCATTTGCCGGTATCGACTTCGGCACTTCGAATTCCACCGTGAGCGTGGTCAGGAACGGGCAGCCGCGGCTGGTGGCGTTGGAAGACGGCCAGGTCACGCTGCCCAGTGCGGTATTCTTCAATTTCGAGGACAACCTCACCTATTTCGGGCGACGCGCCATTGCCAACTATACGGACAGTATCGAAGGCCGCCTGATGCGCTCGCTGAAGAGCGTGCTCGGCAGCTCGCTCGCTCACGAAAAGACGCGCATCAAGGTGCGCTCGATCGGCTTCATGGAAATTGTCGGCCTATTTGTCGGCCACCTGAAAAAGAAGCTGGAAGAAGAAGCCCATGACGCGGTCGACAGCGTCGTGCTGGGACGGCCCGTGCAGTTCGTCGACGACGATGCCGAGGCCGATGCGAAGGCGGAGCACCAACTCGAAAACGCCGCTCGCGCCCAAGGCTTCAAACATATCGCCTTCCAATTCGAGCCGATCGCGGCGGCACTCGATTACGAACAGAAGGTGACGCGCGAGGAACTGGCGCTGATCGTCGACATGGGCGGCGGCACGTCCGACTTCTCGATCGTGCGGGTCTCGCCCGAGCGCGCCCGCTCGCTCGACCGCAAGGACGACATACTGGCCAGCCGCGGCATCCACATCGGCGGCACCGATTTCGACCGGCTGCTGAGCATCGCCCATGTAATGCCGCAGCTCGGTTATTTGACGCCAACCAAGGACGGCAAGCGCAATCTGCCGGCGAGCTACTTCATCGAGCTGGCGACATGGCAGCGCATCAACCTGGTCTACACAGCGAGGGCGATGACGCATCTGCGCCAGATCCGCTACGAGGCGGAGCGCCCGGACCTGGTCGAGCGCTTCATCCACATCGTCGAGCATCGTTACGGCCATGCGCTGGCGGCGCTGGTCGAAAAGGCCAAGATCGAGCTGACGGACCGATCGTCGGCCGATGTCGAGGTCGCGCTGCCCGAGGTGAGGTTCACGGCAGAAATCACGCGCAAGGGTCTCGAAGCCACCATAGTCAGGGACATTGAGCGTGTTGCGGCTACGGTCGAGCAGACCATCCGCGACGCACAGGTGAAGGCCTCGGACATCACCGCGGTGTTCCTGACCGGCGGATCGACCGCGATCCCGCTGGCCAGGCAGCAGATCCTGGCGCTGGTGCCGCAGGCGTCGGTAATCGAAGGCGATGTGTTCGGCTCGGTCGGGCTTGGACTGGCGCTCGACGCGCAGCGGAAGTTCGGCTGATCGGCTTAAAGCGGCGCGGATCTCTCAGCTTTGCCGCCAAGATGCGCCTTGAGCGCCATCTGGGCCAGGCTTGGCTGCCGGTCGCGATGCGTGATCATGGCAAATTCGCGCTTCGGCAGATCGACCGGCACAGAACGCAGGCTGCCTTCGGCGACCGCGCGGGCGACGACGAGTTCCGAGATGATGCTGGCGCCGGCGCCGGCCTCGACCGCCTGGCGAATAGCCTCATTGCTCGGCAATACCAGGAATATCTGCAGGTCCGCGAACGAAACCCCGTCGCGTCGGGCAAGGTCCTCCAGCGCCTCGCGTGTGCCCGACCCGCCTTCGCGAATGATCCAGCGAAGCCCGCCAAGGTCGGGATGTCCAGGCGAAACTTCCGCGATCTCAGGGTGCGAGCGCGCCACGACCAGCATCATGCGATCGATATCGACCTTGGCACGCCGCAAAATGTCGGATTCGGTGCGCCCCTCGACCAGGCCAAAATCGGCTGCGCCATCAAGTACATTGGTCTCGACCTGCCTGGTGTTGCCAATGCTCACACTCAGCCTGACGGCAGGATAGGCTTCGTGGAAAGAGGCGAGCCGGCGCGGCAGCCAATAGCTGGCGATGGTCTGGCTGGCAGCTATCGAGAGACTGCCTGATATCGTCTGCGAGACATGCTCCAGCACATTGTGGGCCGCCGCAGCCCGCTCGAGGACCGCCTTGGCTTCGGGCAAGAATCGGCGTCCGGTCTCGGCGAGCTCGATGTTGCGGCCGACGCGGTTGAACAACTGGACGCCATGCTGCTGTTCGAGCGAGCGGATCGCGGCGGATGCGGCCGACTGTGAGATGCCCAGCAACTCGGCCGCTTTGGTCATGTGCGCCCGTTCGGCGACGGCGACGAAGATCCGCAACTGGTCCAGGGTCATTCCGATACTAAGAAGCAAATCCGATTGGAATTACAAGAGCAAGTTGTTAGACGGATCGGTCGCTTTGTTCTAAATTTTGGCCCGAAATTGGAAAAAAGTCGCGCCAGAGCAGTCGAGGGTAGAATTGGTGGGGCGGTTCAAATCCGTGTTTGCGCACTGGACCCGCAGCCTGCGGCGGCGGCTCTTGGGTGAACGCTATCGGCCGGAAGAGCATTACATGCGCGGCCCAGGCCCGAAGACGAGAGCCAAGTTCGCGGAGCGCAAGAGCATCACCGGATCATGACCAACAACCTGCTGCGCGGAGCCAATTCGGCACCATCACAACGGCCGCTTGCCGATACGCGCGCGCCCGCTGAACGCGACGGCGTCGATACTTCGCCTGATGTCTCCGACAGCATCGCCAAGACCACCTGCTATATGTGCGCCTGCCGCTGCGGCATCGACGTCCATATCAAGGACGGCAAGGTTCGGTACATCAACGGCAACAAGGATCATCCGGTCAATCGCGGCGTGCTGTGCGGCAAAGGCAGCGCCGGCATCATGCAGCATTACAGCCCGGCCCGGCTGACGAAACCATTGCTGCGCACCGGACTGCGCGGCTCGGGCGAGTTCCGCGAGATCGAGTGGGAGGAAGCTTTGTCGATCGCGACAGAACGGCTTTCGAACATCCGCCAGACCGATCCGAAGAAACTCGCCTTCTTCACCGGGCGCGACCAGTCGCAATCGCTGACCGGCTGGTGGGCGAGCCAGTTCGGCACGCCGAACTTCGCCGCCCATGGCGGTTTCTGCTCGGTGAACATGGCAGCCGGCGGCCTCTACACGATTGGCGGCTCGTTCTGGGAGTTCGGCGAGCCCGACTGGGACAACACCAAATATTTCATGCTGTTCGGGGTTGCCGAAGACCATGATTCCAATCCGATCAAGATCGGACTCGGCAAGCTCAAGGCGCGCGGCGCCAAGGTGGTTTCAATCAATCCCTGCCGCACCGGCTATAATGCAATTGCCGACGACTGGATCGGCATCCGGCCCGGCACCGACGGCCTGTTCGTATTCGCCCTCATCCATGAATTGCTGAAGGCTGGCCGCATCGATCTCGAGTACCTCTTGCGGTTCACCAATGCCCACATCCTGGTCGTTCAGGAGCCTGGAGCTGTCGATGACGGGCTGTTCATGCGCAATGGCGACGGCAATCCGCTGGCTTGGGACAGGGTGGCGAAGACGCCTGTCAATGCCAGCGATGCCGACGCGAAGCCCGCATTGACCGGCAGCGTTCTCGTCGACGGCCGCCGCTGCGTGCCGGTCTTCCAACTCGTCGCCGACCGTTATCTGGACGAGAGCTATTCACCGGACGCCGTCACTGACCGGTGCGGCATCTCCGCCGACACCATCCGACGCATTGCCGCAGAACTCGCTCATGTCGCCTTCGAACAGCAAATCGAACTGCCGGTGGCCTGGACGGACTGGGCCGGCCGCCGGCACGAGACCATCAAGGGTCGGCCGGTGTCGATGCATGCGATGCGCGGCATCTCGGCCCATTCGAACGGATTTCACACTTGCCGCGCCATTCATCTGCTTCAGGTGCTTCTCGGCACGGTGGACGTGCCGGGCGGCTTCCGCTTCAAACCGCCTTATCCGCGGTCCGCGCCGCCGGGTCCAAAGCCCGCCGGCAAGAATGTGAAGCCGATGACACCACTCGAAGGCATGCCGCTCGGCTTCGTCTGCGGGCCGGAAGACCTGCTGATCGACGGAGGCGGCAAACCGATCCGTATCGACAAGGCATACTCCTGGGACGCGCCGCTGGCCGCCCATGGGCTCATGCACACGGTTATCCGCAACGCCTGGGCCGGGGATCCCTACACGATTGACACTCTGTTCATGTACATGTCCAACATGGCTTGGAACTCGTCGATGAACACCGTCGAGACGATGGCAATGCTGACCGATATCGATGCGTCAGGTGAGCACAAGATCCCGTTCATCATCTATTCCGACGCTTATTATTCCGAGACCGTACCTTTTGCCGATCTGGTGCTGCCGGACACGACCTATCTCGAGCGTCATGACTGTATCAGTCTGCTCGACCGGCCGATCAGCCACGCCGACGGTCCGGGCGACGCTATCCGCCATCCCGTTGTCGAGCCGGATCGCGACGTCAGGCCGTTCCAGACGGTTCTGATCGAACTCGGCGCGCGGCTCGGTCTGCCGGGCTTCGTTCATGACGACGGCTCCGCCAAATACCGCGACTATGCCGACTACATCGTCAATCACGAGCGCACGCCAGGTGTCGGTCCGCTCGCCGGCTGGCGCGGCAAGGACGGGGCCTCGGTCGGCAAGGGCGAGGTCAATCCCGACCAGTTGCAGCGCTACATCGATAATGGCGGCTTCTGGCACCAGGATTTCGCCGCCGATCAGCGCTACTACAAGATGGCCAACCGCTCGTATCTCGAATTCGCTGAGAGCATGGGCTTCATGCCGAAGGCCGAGCCGATCGTCTTCCAACTCTATTCGGAGCCGATGCAGCGCTTTCGCCTTGCGGCGCGCGGCCATGGCGGGGTGCTGCCGCCGGAGGCGGAGCGCAGCCGTATCGAGACCTATATGGATCCGCTGCCGTTCTGGTACGCGCCCTTCGAAGAGGCTGCCGTCGATAGCCAAGCCTATCCGCTCCACGCGCTGACGCAGCGGCCGATGCACATGTACCATTCCTGGGGCGGGCAGAATGCGTGGCTAAGGCAGATCACCAGCCAGAACCGGCTGTTCGTGCACAATCGGACCGCCGCCAGCCTCGGGCTTGTCGATGATGACTGGGTGTGGATCGAGAGCATCAACGGCAAGGTCAAAGGACAGATCAAGCTGGTCGACGGCGTCAACGCCAATACGGTGTGGACCTGGAATGCGATCGGCAAGCGTCGCGGCAGCTGGGGGCTGAAGGATGAGGCGGCCGAATCCAATCGCGGCTTTCTACTCAACCACATCATCGGCGACCAGACCTCTGCCGATGCGAATGGCAAACACTATTCGAATTCCGATCCTGTCACCGGCCAGGCGGCATGGTTCGACCTGCGCGTGCGCATCGTCAAATGCGCAGACGAGGAAGCAGGCTTCACCGAACCGCAGTTCGAGCGGTTCCGACAGCCGCCGCATTTTGAACCCCCGCCCGATAAGCTTAGTTTCGGCGCCGAATTCCGTCGGGAAAGAGAAGCTGCCAAATGACTTGCCTTCCCACCCACACCGACAAGAAGCTCGGCCTTGTCATCGATCTCGACACCTGCGTCGGCTGCCAGGCCTGCGTTACCGCCTGCAAGGAATGGAACACCGGCGGCCACATGGCGCCGCTGACCGACATCGACCCCTATGGCGGCAATGTCGACGGCGTCTGGTTCAACCGCGTGCACAGTTATGAGCACATGACCGAGATGGGTGGGCGCACGGTCAATTTCCCACGCTCCTGCCTGCACTGCGAGACGCCGGCGTGCGTCACGGTCTGCCCGACCGGCGCCTCCTACAAGCGGGCGTCGGATGGCATCGTGCTGGTCGACGAGGACAAATGCATCGGCTGCAAACTGTGCAGCTGGGCCTGTCCCTACGGAGCGCGCGAATTCGACACCAATGTCGGCGTGATGAAGAAATGCACGTTGTGCGTCGACCGCATCTACAACGACAATCTGGCGGAAGAAGATCGCGTGCCCGCCTGCGTCGCTGCTTGCCCGACCAGCGCGCGGCATTTTGGCGATCTGGGCGATCCGGCATCCGCTATCTCGCAACTGGTGGCCGAGCGCGGCGGTGTCGATCTGATGCCGGAAATGGGCTATAAGCCGACCAACAAATATCTGCCGCCACGTGCCCACACCACCCGCGCCGCATCGGTGCCGGCGCCAGCGCTTGAAGCGGTGCAGGCTGAAGGCGGCTTCCTCGGCTGGGTCGACCGCATGCTTTCGAACTGACCCGTGCCTTCATGCATCCAGCCTTCTCCGTCGTCTTTTTCACCACGGCCACGGGCGCCGGTTACGGCCTGCTCGCGCTGCTTGGCGTGCTCGCCGGACAGGGCTTTATCCCGCCCGATTTCTGGCTTGGCCTCACCGGCATGGGGCTGGCGCTTGGCCTGATCTCGACAGGCCTGCTGTCGTCGGCCGGCCATCTCGGCCGGCCCGAACGCGCCTGGCGTGCCTTCTCGCAATGGCGTAGCTCATGGCTGTCGCGCGAAGGTGTTGCCTCGGTCGCCACCTTCGTGCCGGCGGGGTTGTTCGGTATTGGCTGGGTGGTCCTCGGCCGTACGAGCGGCTGGGCGGCTGTCGCCGGGCTGCTCGCTGCCATCGGCGCGGTCGCAACCGTCTGCACCACCGGCATGATCTACGCGTCGTTGAAGCCGATTGCCCAGTGGCACAGCCGCTTCACCCTGCCCGCCTACCTGGTCTTTTCGGCGATGACCGGCAGCGTACTGCTCAACGCCCTGCTGCAGGGATTTGCCGCAGGCTCGAATATGCTTCTGGCGGCTGCCCTGTTGCTGACCGCGCTCGGCTGGGGTTTGAAGCTGGCGACCTGGCGATACAATGACAGGCTGGAGATCCCGACCAATGCCAACACCGCAACCGGGCTTTCCGGCGGCACGGTGCGGTCGCTGGAATGGCCGCATACCGAGGAAAACTATCTGCTCAAGGAGATGGGCTTTCGCATTGCGCGCAAGCACAGCGCTAAACTCCGCCAGATCACGCAGGTGCTGGCCTTTGCTTTGCCCGCGTTGCTGCTGGTCGCGGCGTTCGCCTTGCCGTGGCCCTATGCGGCAGCACTGTCGATACTCGCCGCAATCGCCCAACTCGCCGGAATGCTGGTCGAGCGCTGGCTGTTCTTCGCCGAGGCCAAGCACACGGTCACTTTGTACTACGGCAGGTAGGTTCAGCCCGGCCTGAGCATCGCGTGGGAAATCGCGAAAATGCGCTCTGTGCCAAGCATATAGGCCATCAGCGTTTCGCGGCGGAACAGCCCGGCATAGGCGCGATCGAGCACGTTGAGCGAGCCGGTATAGGCGCCGAAAGCCGGCATGATCATGCGGCCGCCATCGCCGGCAAAGCAACGACGCCGCACCGAACGGCCTTGCTGCACGATGCGGGCGCAAGGATGCAGGTGGCCTGATATCTCGCCTTCCACTCTCACCGCCGAAGGCTCGTGCCGGAAGAGTAGCGAGCCTATGGCCAGCTCGCGCACGGTCTCGCCTGGCAAGTCGGCCGGCGCTTCTGGATCATGATTGCCGGCGACCCAGAACCAGTCGCGCCCGACCATCAGCCCTTCCAGCCTTTGGCGAAAGCTCGCGTGCATACGTGCGGCGCCGCCGCCATCGTGAAAACTGTCGCCCAGGCTGATAACGATCGCAGGCTGATAATCGGCGATCACCGCCTGTAGCCGGAGCAACGTCGCACCGGTGTCGTAAGGTGGGACCAGCGTGCCGCGCCTGGCCAGTGATGAGCCTTTTTCCAGATGCAGGTCGGATACGGTCAGAAGCCGGAATTCGGGAAAATAGAGCACGCCGCGACGGTCGCAGATCGCGCGTTCGCCGGCGATACGGACAGCGCCCGCATCCGCCAGAGGCGCAGCCATGGCCAGCGCGACAGTCATTTCGTCCCCATGGCCTCCTCGACCAGCGTGGCTGCATCCATCAGCAGCGTGTCATCGGCCTCGCCGTGCACCGGCATTTTGCCGATCTCGAGCATGATCGGCACGGCGAGCGGCGATATCTGCTCGAGGTTCTTATGCATGATTCGACCTTGGACGCGCGAGAGCATCTCGGCAAGTCTGCTGACATCCAAGAGACCGGTCGCGGCATCGGCACGCGTCGCCTGCAAAAGGATATGGTCGGGCTCGTGGCTGCGCAGCACGTCGTAGATGAGATCCGTCGACACGGTTACCTGGCGGCCGCTCTTCTCCTGCCCCGGGTGGCGTTTCTCGATCAATCCCGAGATCAGCGCGCAATTGCGAAAGGTGCGCTTCAACAACCAACTGCCGGCGAGCCAGGCTTCGAGGTCGTCGCCCAGCATGTCCTGATCGAATAGCGCAGCCAGCGACGGTTTCTTCGCCCTGAACATATGGCCCATATCGGCCAGCGACCATATGGCAAGCGCATAGTCGGTGGCGACGAAGCCGAGCGGCTTGGCTCCCCCCCTGTCGAGGCGGCGGGTGAGCAGCATGCCGAGCGTCTGGTGCGCCAGCCTGCCCTCGAACGGATAGGCCACCAGATAGTGGCGGTTGCCGCGCTGAAAGGTCTCGATCAGCAGATCGTCGCGTTTCGGCAGCACCGACTTGTCGGCCTGGAAGCGTAGCCAGTCGGCGACCTGCTCCGGCAGCTTCTTCCAGCGCTGCGGATCGTCCAGCATGGCGCGGACCTGTTCGGCCAGGTACGTCGAAAGCGGGAATTTGCCACCACCGTAATACGGCACCTTGGCGTCGCTGCCGGGTGCATTCGAGACAAAGCACTCATTCTCGCGGATACCTTCGAAGCGCAGCACCTTGCCGGCGAACATGAAGGTGTCGCCATGCGTCAGCGTTTCGAGGAACGCCTCCTCGATCTTGCCCAGAACCCGGCCGCCACGCGAAGCCGCGCCTCTGCTGCCGGCCTGGACGTAGCGGACGTTGAGCGCCGGCACTTCGATGATGGTGCCGACGTTGAGCCGGTATTGCTGGGCGACGCGAGGATTTGAGACCCGCCACAGTCCGTCCTTGTTCAACCGGATGCGGGCATAGCGCTCGTAGTTCTTTAGCGCATAGCCGCCAGTGGCGACGAAATCGATGACGCGATCGAATGTCGGGCGATCGAGATCGGCATAGGGTGCTGCCGTCCGCACCTCCTCGAACAGCGCATCGGCATGGAACGGCGCACCGCAGGCACAGCCCAGCACGTGCTGCGCCAGGACGTCGAGCCCGCCATCGACCAGCGGCGGCGTATCCTGGGCACCGAGATAATTGGCGTCGAGCGCCGCCCTGCATTCCAGCACCTCGAAGCGGTTGGCCGGTATCAGGATCGCCTTGGACGGCTCGTCCATACGGTGGTTGGCACGGCCGATGCGCTGCGCCAGCCGGCTGGCACCTTTCGGCGCGCCGACATGGACGACCAGGTCGACATCGCCCCAGTCGATGCCGAGGTCGAGCGTCGACGTGGCGACGATGGCGCGCAGGGCGTTCTCGCCCATTGCCTTTTCGACACGCCGGCGCTGCGCGACGTCGAGGGAGCCGTGATGCAGCGCGATCGGCAAGGTCTCCTCGTTGACCCGCCACAACTCCTGGAACAGCAACTCCGCCTGGCTGCGCGTGTTGACGAACAGCAGGGTTGTCTTGTGGCGCTTGATCTCGTTGTAGATTTCCGGCGTTGCGTAGCGGGCCGAATGTCCCGCCCACGGCACGCGCTCCTCCGAATCGAGAATGGAGATGTCGGGCTTGGCGCCGCCAGTGACGACGATCAGTTCGGCCATCGGCCCCGGTGGATTCTGGCTGACCAGCCAGCGCCGCAATTCGTCAGGCTCGGCGACCGTCGCCGACAGGCCTATCGTCTGCAGGGCGGGCATAAACGAGCGCAGCCGGGCCAGCCCGAGCGACAGGAGATGCCCGCGCTTCGAGGTCACCAGCGAATGCAATTCGTCGAGCACGACATAGCGCAGGTCCTCGAAGAAGCGCCTGGCATCGGGCGCGGCAATCAGCAGCGCCAATTGCTCGGGCGTGGTCAGGAGAATGTCGGGCGGCGCCAGCTTCTGCCGCTGGCGCTTGTGTGCGGGCGTGTCGCCGGTGCGCGTCTCGACGGTGACCGGCAGCCCGATTTCTGCGACGGGTTTGCCGAGATTGCGCTCGATGTCGACGGCCAGCGCCTTCAGCGGCGAGATGTAGAGTGTGTGGATGCCTCGATGCGCCTGCCCCGGCCTTCTCCTCGGCCGGCCGGCCAGTTCGGTCAGCGATGGCAAGAACCCGGCCAGCGTCTTGCCGGCGCCGGTCGGGGCGATTAGTAATACCGACCGGCCGCCCTGGGCTTTGGCCAGCAAATCGATCTGGTGGGCGCGCGGCGACCAGCCCTTTTCTTCAAACCATTTGACAAATGGCTCGGGCAGGACGACGGCGGCATTCTGTTCGGCAAGGCGCGGCTGCTCTGTCACGCGCCAGACGTAGCGCGGCGGCGCGCAATCGCCAAGCAGAATCAGAACAAAAGGTGATCGATTCGCGTTACGGCCGGCGAAACCCGGTCGGTCCGCCATAGAGATAGCCGATACGGGCGACCGCCTCCCTCAGTCCTTCACGCGACACCAGCATGGTGTGGCCGTTGGCGTGGATCATGGTCTCCGGATCCGTCATGATCGCGACGTGGCCTTTCCAGAAGACCAGGTCGCCGCGCCGCAACCCGGCAAAATCCGGCCCGAGGTCGAGCGGTTCACCGACGGTCGCCGCCTGCATGTCGGTGTCGCGCAGCACTTGCCTGCCAGCCATGTGCATTGCAAGTTGCACGAGACCGGAACAATCGATGCCGAAGCCGGAAACGCCGCCCCATAGATAGGGCGTGCCGAGAAACGCCTCGGCGACCGCGACGTAGTCGGGGGCAACCTCGGCGACAGGCCTGAGATGGTCAGATATGACCGCCTCGCCGGATGGCAGCAGAGCATAGTACGTGCGGCGTGTTTCAGCCGCGCCTTTCACTGTTACCGCTGACCCCATCGAGAGCTCCCCGCTCACCGGGAACCGCAAATCCGGTCCCGGATAGAGGAAAGTGCGCGGCACCGAGACAACATGCGTGGGTGCATGGTCCCGACCGCCCAGCACAGTGTCGGCGACATAGCCGACATAGCCGTCGCGCTCGGCCTGTATCCAGGCCCAGCCCTCAACGTCCTCGAAGACGAGGACGTCTTCGCCGAACAGAAGCTGGGTATCGACGCCGGCATCCGGGCGCGGAGCCTTGCGGACATCGGCCGCGGAGGCTGATATGCGAGCCGGCCGGCCGGCGACGAAACGGTCGGCGGCGACCTCGCCTGTCAGCCTGGCGTCGGCGAGATCGGAGCGGAAGGCATGGAGGCGGGCATCCCTGGCGGTCAAATCGGCAACTCGTTCAAATGGGCAACTCTTGGGCTCTGGCAATGATAACATCGCCAAAGCGCTCGACAAAGAGCGCGCCTTCGACTGTGCGCCTGACCAGCACGTTGCGCTTGTCGAGCTCGTCGCGGTGGCGCGACACCAGTTTCAGCGCCCCCATCGTATCGAGCGCACGGGTGATCACCGGCTTGGTGACGTTGAGTCGGGCGGCTAACCCCCGCACCGTGTGCGGCGGCGGATCGAGATAGATGGTGAACAGGATCGCCGTCTGGCGCATAGTGAGATCGGGCGCGTCGTCACGCACCTCGGATAACACCACCTGTTGCCATAGTCGCAAGGCCTGGCTTGGACGCATGATAATCGACATCCGTCCAGCATGACGGAAAATTGTTTCGGTTCCGTTTCAGTCAATACCTTCGTCGGCTATGCCCGAGAATCAGCCGTAGCGGTTCGAAATGACCTGCTCCAGCGCCCGGATGCCTTGCGCTTCGCCACCGGCAAGGCCGTGCGGGCGGTCGAACGGGTTCCAGGCGAAGATGTCGACATGCGCCCAGCCGGCGGTCTTTTCCACGAAGCGCTTCAGGAAAAGCGCCGCGGTGATCGAGCCGGCGAAACCGTCCGACGTGACGTTGTTGATGTTGGCCACCTTCGACGCCAGCTTGGCGTCATAGGGCTTCCACAACGGCATGCGCCATAGCGGATCCTCGACCGCAACGGAGGCGTCCGCCAGCTCGGATGCAAGCGCCTCGTCACCGGTGTAGAACGGCGGCAGGTCGGGACCGAGCGCAACACGGGCAGCGCCTGTCAGCGTCGCCATATCGACCAGCATCTGCGGCTCTTCGTCGTCGGCCAAGGCCAAGGCATCGGCGAGCACCAGCCGTCCTTCGGCGTCGGTGTTGCCGATTTCGACGGTGATGCCCTTGCGGCTCACCAGCACGTCGCCTGGCCGGAAGGCGTTGCCGGCTATCGAATTCTCGACAGCCGGGATGAGCACGCGAAGCCGGACCTTCAGCCCGGTGGCCATGATCATGGAAGCGAGGCCCAGCACGTTGGCAGCGCCGCCCATGTCCTTCTTCATCAAAAGCATGCCCGAGGACGGCTTGATGTCGAGACCGCCTGTATCGAAGCAGACGCCCTTGCCGACCAGCGTTATCCTGGGGGCATTGTTCGGCCCCCAAATCATGTCGATCAGGCGCGGCGCGTCGGCAGAAGCCCGACCGACGGCGTGGATCATCGGAAAGTTGGCGGTAAGAAGATCGTCGCCTTTGGTCACCGATAATTCGGCCTTGTGCGTCGCGGCCAAGGTTCGGGCGGCTTTTTCCAGCTGATCGGGGCCCATATCGCTGGTCGGCGTGTTGACCAGATCGCGCGCCAGGAAAACTCCATTGGCGATGCGGCGGATGCGGGCAATGTCGGTGCCTGCCGGCAGCGCGAGGCGAAGCGTCTTGCCTGGCTTCTTGCCGTAGCGGGTGAAGACATAGCCGCCGAGCGCTACGGCGAGTGCCGTAAGCTCCGGCTTGGCCGGTGCGGACGCAAAATGCCACTCGCCTTCGGGCAAGGCTCTCGCTAGTGCGCCGATGGCCAGTGCGCCCTCGCCATCACCGGTGCCGAACAGGGCTCCGGCAATCGCGCCGTTGTCGCCAGGCACGATCAGCGTCCTGCCGGCCTCGCCGGAAAAGCCGTTGGCCTTGGCCCAGGCGACCGACGATGGCGCAAGGCCCGCCGCCGCCAGAGCATCCTTCGCCACCAGATGGACCGGCAGCGCATTGCTCAATTCTTTCTCGACGAGTTCGACAGGCATTCGCTGGCCTCCGGCTTCCGAGTCGGCGTTTCTTAACTCTCCGTTAGGGTTAACAGAATATTTCTGCGGGAGGAAAGATGACCTCGCAAATGGTCACGCGCATGAACGGAGCCCTGGTGCCGATGCCGACCAACCGCAGGATGAACGCCAGCGCAAATAGGCTGATCAGCACGGCGTTGATGATGGCGCTTGCCGCAGGCGTCGCTGGCTGCGGAACCAGCAAATTGACGACTGGCTCGATTTCTCGTCCAAGCGGCAAGCCGCTGGAAACAATGTCGGCGGGCGAACTGCACAACGCTACGATGGCGCTTGGCCAGTCCTATTCGAAAAACCCCAGCGACAAGCGGATCGCGACAAATTATGCCGCGGCGCTGCAGATGGACGGCGACGCAGACCAATCGCTTGCGGTGATGCGCAAGCTGGCGATCGCCCTGCCGAAGGACCGCGACGTGCTCGCCGCCTATGGCAAGGCGCTTGCCGCCAACGGACAGTTCGAACCGGCTCTCGATGCCGTGCGCCGCGCGCAGACCCCTGAATATCCTGATTGGAAACTGGTGTCGGCGGAAGCTGCCATTCTCGACCAGCTCGGCCAAAAGGACGAGGCGCGCCAAGGCTATCGCAAGGCGTTGGATCTCAGGCCGAACGAACCGTCGATCCTTTCCAATCTCGGCATGTCGTACGTGCTGGAAGGTGATTTGCGCACGGCCGAAACCTATATGCGCTCAGCCGCCCAGCAGCCGAATGCAGATAGCCGCGTCCGCCAGAACCTTGCGCTGGTCGTCGGTCTGCAAGGCCGTTTCGACGAGGCCGAGAAGATCGCCTCGCAAGAGCTGTCGCAGGATCAGGCGCAGGCTAACGTCGCTTACCTTCGCCAGATGCTGGCGCAGCAGAATGCCTGGAGCCAGCTCAAGGACCAGGACAAGGCAAAGCCCGCCACCAACTGACCGCTTCGAGCGCCGAACCGGCGCGCGAATTCCGCAACATGTCTAACGCAAAGAGCCGCGCTGCACCGGCAGCGTGGCTCTGAATCGTATCAGCGTTTCTGGCAACGCCGCTGGCGCTACTCGCTGCTGGATTTCGGCTGGTCGCCAAAGATGCCGCGCTGGCTCACCTGGATGCCGGCGGGACCCAGAATAATGGCGAACAGCACCGGCAGGAAGAACAGGATCATCGGCACGGTGAGCTTCGGCGGCAGCGCGGCCGCCTTCTTCTCGGCGGCATTCATGCGCATGTCGCGGCTCTCACTGGCAAGCACCCGCAACGCATGCGCCACGGGCGTGCCGTAGCGCTCGGCCTGAACCAACGCCTGGGACACCGACCTGACGGATTCCAGGCCAGTTCGGCTTGCAAGGTTCTCGTAGGCCTGCTTGCGCTCCTGCAGATAGGAAAGCTCGGCGTTTGTCAGGATGAATTCTTCCGCCAATGCCACCGATTGCGCGCCGATCTCATCGGCGACCTTGCGAAGCGCCGCTTCCACCGACATGCCGGACTCGACGCATATCAGCAACAGGTCGAGCGCGTCCGGCCACGCCATCTGAATCGATTGCTTGCGCTTGGTAGCGCGGTTGTTGACGTAGAGCACGGGCGCGTAGAATCCCGCATAGGCTACCACGATGCACACGAACAGCTTCACGAAAAGCGGCTGCTCGGGCAATCCGCCGAGCACGAACAGATACATCGCCGCCAATGCAAAGCCGATGAAGGGCAGGACGAGACGGAAGAAAAGGAAGCGCGTCAGCGGATTTTGCCCGCGAAAACCCGCCACTTTCAATTTCTGCAAGGTACCTTCATCCGCCAGCGCACGCCTGAGATCCAGGCGATCGACAATATTGCGCATGCCGACCGACTGTTCTTCGCGCAGGCCCTTGCGGCGGCGGTCGGCTTCGACTGCCAGCCGCGCGCGCTGCTTGGCGCGCAGCTCATCGCGCTCCAGCGCTACGGATTTCATGCGCGCCTTGAGCTGGTTCCCGCCAAAAGCGGGCAGCAGCGTGAAGACGGTCGCAAACACCGCGATACCGACCAGCAGTGCGATCAGCAGGGACGGGTCGGTGAGAGTTCTGATGACGTGATCGGTCATACGCGAGTCCTAGACTTCGAAATTCATCATCTTGCGCATTACCAGGACGCCCATCGACATCCAGATGCCGGAACAACCGAGGATCAGATGGCCGGTGCTGGTGATGAAGAGGGGCATGATGTAGTTCGGGCTCGTCAAATAGACGAGAAAGGCGACGACGAAAGGCAACGCGCCGATGATCACGGCGGATGCCTTGGCTTCCATGGACAATGCCTGGACCTTGGCTTTCATTTTCTTGCGGTCGCGAAGCACGCGCGAAAGATTGCCCAGCGCTTCGGAAAGATTGCCGCCGGCCTGAGACTGGATCTGGATGACGATGCCGAAGAAGCTCGCCTCGGTGCACGGCATCGTTTCTGGCATGCGCATGGCCGCGTCGGGGATCGACAAACCCATTTGCTGCGAATCGACGATGCGGCGGAACTCGGTCTTGACCGGCTCGGGGGATTCGTTGGCGATCAGGCGCACGGCATCGTTCAGCGGCAGGCCGGATTTTACCGCACGCACAATGATATCGAGCGCGTTCGGAAATTCGTTGAGGAACGCCTTGACGCGGTGCGCGCGGCGAAACGAGACGAACCAGCGGGGCAGACCCAAGACGCCGACCAGCAGCGCAGCCGGCAAGACCAGCAACGGTGCGCCGATGAAATAGACGAGAGCCGTCAAGACGACGCCGCAGACCGCCGAGTAGACATAGAAGCGCTCAAGCGAGATCTTCATGCCGGCCTGACGGATTTGGATCTTCAGCGGTGGTTTCTTGACCAGGCTCTGATTGGACTTTTGCTTTTGATCGAGATCCTTCAGCGAATCCTGGACGGACTTGCGACGCTTGGCCGCTTCCGCCACGCGATCGCGCGACGCCTTGACGACGGAACGATCCGTCTCGGCGGTCTTGATCGATTCAAGCCGCTTGCCGACCTGCTTCTCGGTGCTGATCCGGTTAAACAGGAAAGCATAGGCCACAGCGCCGGCGCTGAAGCCGGCGAGCACGACGAATGCCAATACGGTGCCGTCAATTCCGAACATCGACCCTGGCCCCCACGCTTCCAGACGGATCAATCAGCGCGTTTCTCCATCGCCTCGAGCGCAACCGCGAGGCGCTGCTCCTCACCGTAGTAGCGGGCGCGCTCCCAGAAATGCGGACGGCCGATGCCAGTCGACACGTGCTCGCCCAGCAGCCTGCCGTTCGCGTCCTCGCCCTTGATGTTATAGAGAACGATGTCCTGGGTGATGATGACGTCGCCTTCCATGCCGATCACCTCGGTGATGTGGGTGATACGCCGCGATCCGTCGCGCAGGCGTGCAGCCTGTATGATCACGTCGACGGAGCCGACGACGATTTCGCGCACGGTTTTTTGCGGCAGCGTATAGCCGCCCATGGCGATCATCGACTCTATACGGTTGAGGCATTCGCGCGGGCTGTTCGAGTGGATCGTTCCCATCGAGCCGTCATGGCCGGTGTTCATCGCCTGCAGCAGGTCGAACACTTCGGGTCCGCGCACTTCGCCGACGATAATACGTTCGGGGCGCATGCGCAGACAGTTCTTGACCAGGTCGCGCATGGTCACTTCGCCCTCGCCTTCGAGGTTGGGCGGACGGGTTTCGAGACGCACCACATGCGGCTGCTGCAATTGCAGCTCAGCTGAGTCCTCGCAGGTGATGACGCGTTCTTCGCGGTCGATATAGTTGGTCAGGCAATTGAGCAGCGTCGTCTTGCCTGAGCCGGTACCGCCCGAGATGACAATGTTGCAGCGGACACGCCCGATGATCTTGAGAATCTCGGCCCCTTGCGGAGAAATCGAGCCGAACTTGACCAGCTGGTCGAGCGTCAGCTTGTCCTTCTTGAACTTGCGGATGGTAAGTGCGGTGCCGTCGATAGCCAGGGGCGGTGCGATGACGTTGACACGGGAGCCATCAGGAAGACGCGCATCGCAGATCGGGCTTGATTCATCGACGCGGCGGCCAACCTGGCTGACGATACGCTGGCAGATGTTGAGGAGCTGCTGGTTGTCGCGGAAACGGATGCCGGTCTGCTCGACCTTGCCGTTGACTTCGATGTAGACGTTCTTGGAGCCATTGACCATGATGTCGGCAATATCGTCGCGGGCAAGCAGTGGCTCCAGCGGCCCGTAGCCCAAAACGTCATTGCAGATATCCTCGAGAAGCTCTTCCTGCTCGGCGATGGACATCGCGAAATTCTTGATCGCGATGATGTCGTTGACAATGTCGCGGATTTCCTCGCGCGCGCTTTCGGGATCGAGTTTGGCGAGCTGCGACAGATCTATCGTATCGATGAGTGCGGCGAAGACCTGGCTTTTGGTGTCGTAGTAGGTTTCGCTCTTTTGGCGCTGGATACTTTTCGGCTCCGGGGCCAATGGCGGCGGCTCGACCGCACGGCGAACCGCCGGCGCGGCAGGCGCGCCGGATGGCGGCAGCGCCGCCGACCTGGCAGTTACAGCCGCTTCCACAGGGTTTGCGGCCGCCGGCGCAGCAGGTGCGGGTGCTGGCTGACGGAATTCCGGAATGGTCCGGTTGCCGTCGTCGCTGCCTCTTTTACCAAACATGATCGCTTACCAATTCCACCGCTGAGGCATCACTTCTTGTTGCGCGAAAGCTTGCCGATCAGATTGCCGAGGCCAGCCTTTTTCTTCACCTTGATTTCGCTGCGCCCTGTCAGCACATGGGCGATCTCGTTGATCGTGGCGACAACCGGATTCTTGGCATCCATCTCACCGAGCATACGTCCGTTGTTGGCAGCATTTCCGAACAAAAGCGGCTCGAACGGGATGACCGACATCGGCGAAAGGCCGAGCGATTCGGAGAAGTCGGACGGCGTAATCTCAGGACGTTTCGGCACACCGGCCTGGTTGATCACAAGCTTTGGCGCGGGATCGTTCGGACGAAGCCGCTTCAGCATGTCGACCAGGTTCTTCGTGTTGCGCAGATTGGCCAGTTCGGGCGTCGCCGTGATGACGATCTCGTCGGCCTTGACCAGCGTGTTCTTGGTCCAGCCGGCCCACACGTGGGGAACATCGAGCACGAGGAGCGGCGCGCTACGCTGGGCTATGTCGATAAGCTGGGTGAAGGCGTCGGGATCGAAATCGTAGACCCGCTCCAGGGTCGAAGGGGCCGCAAGCAGCGACAGGTGCTCGGCGCATTGGGCGAGCAGCCGGTCGAGATAGACCTCGTCGACGCGTTCCGGCGAGAAGACTGCCTCGGCAATGCCTTGCGCCGGATCCTGGTCGAAATTGATATTGGCCGTTCCGAAGGCGAGGTCGAGATCGGCGACAACCACTTCGGATTTGAAAAGGGACGACATGGCCCAGGCCACATTATGGGCTATGGTCGAGGAGCCGACGCCGCCTTTGGCGCCGACGAAGGCAATCGAGCGGCCGATCGGCTCCGCTTCCGGATCAACGAAGATCGAAGACACCACGCTGACGATGTCGGCCATCGATACGGGCGCGATGACATACTCGGAAATGCCCGAACGAATGAGTTCGCGGTACAGGCCGACATCGTTGTAGTGGCCGACAACCACCACCTTGGAGGTCGGGTCACAATGCTCGGAGAGCTGGGCGAGTTGTTCAAGCAATAGCTTCGGCTCGCTGCGCGATTCAAGCAGGATCAGGTTCGGTGTCGGCGCCGACTGATAGAATTCGATAGCGGTAGGGATGCCCCCCATATGCACCTTCAGATGGGCCTTGGCCATGCGGCGATCCTCGCCGGCGCGCTCGACCGGATTGGCTACGCCTTCGGTCTCGCAAAATGCCTGGATCGAAATGCGCGGGATCGGCCGCAACGCCTGCATCGCGGCAATATCCTGCTCCGAGGTTTCGCCGCCCGGTACCTCTGTGTCATAGGCAAGATTGCTCATTGTCATCACTTTCCGTGACTTGCGCGGCTTAGGGTTTGTTGAGCCTCAACACTCGTTAATATTCGACTTCCGAATTGCCGAGGAATTCGTCCGAAATACCTCTGTCACGATAGACGTCGATCACCGCGCCGCGATTTTCCGCGTCGATCGGGGTCGGCTTGCGTGGCCCGATCAAATCGGACGGATTGGCCATCTGGGCAGCCAGGTTGTTCTGATACGAACAGCCGAAATCGGCATAGTGCTTGTTTTCCGAAGTCTGCAGCAGGTCTTCGGGCCAGCGCCCGCATTTATCCGTCTGAGCCTTCACCGAGACGTAGGCAACACGGATCGGTGCGGACGCTTCGGCCGAAACAGACTGATAGGACCGCATGGCGATCCGCTTCCGGCTGATGCCGCTGGCTATGGCCAGCCTGGCGAAATCGCGGCCGGCCACGGCCGCTGCGATTTCGTTGGCTGAGCCGCTCGGAATCTCGATCGTCAGCACCGGAGCCGCGCTCCTGTCGTATCCGTCCAGGAAGCCCAGGAGCGTGTCACGCTGGGATCTGGTCATGCCACGGTCGCCGGCGCCGACCGGAAGGTCGATCTTCTGTATCTTCTCGGCTATGACGATCGGATGGGTGGTGCGATAATCGTCCGGTATGGCACCCACCGTGACGCTGTCGCGATTGGCGCAGCCGGCCAGCAATGCCGCCACCGCGATCGCCATAATGGGAACGGCCGGCCGCCAGATTCGCGAATGGACCGACCGCGTCGCGGTGATCGCCCGTGCCTTCGATGCTGCCTTAGACATGACCGCTTCCCCGCTTACTTGTAGATAAAGCCGACAACGCCGTGGTAACGGCCGTTGGGCTTGTCGGTCTGCATGGTGCCGTAGACACGGTTGACGCGGCCAAGGAAGATGCCGGCGCCATCGCTGGCGGCGTTGAAATTGTCATCCGGCTTGGCAAGATCGTTGCGCGCCACCGGCTTCACCAGATAGGGCGTAATGATGATGACGAGCTCGGTCTCGTTGCGAACGAAATCCCTGCTGCGGAACAGCGCGCCAAGCACTGGAATCTTTGTCAGACCAGGTAAGCCGTTGACGGCTTGCCTGAGATCATCGCGGACAAGGCCGGCAATCATCATCGAGCCGCCCGAAGGCAGTTCCACTGTTGTGTCGGCCAAGCGCTTGCGGAGCGACAGGGCATTCATGCCCGGGCTTGTTACGCCTTCGGACAAAGACACAGACCCCTCCGTTGTCGGCTCGGAAACCGAGGTTCTGACTTTCAGGCTGATACGGCCGGGAGACAGCACCACCGGCTGGAATTCCAGGCCAATGCCGTATTCGATCTTCTCGACCGAATACGTCTTCAGACCGGTCTGGTTATCGTTTGATACGGCTTGGGAAACGCTGGTCACCATGTTGTATTCGCCGCCAACCTTGAAGGTCGCCTTCTCGCCGGATACGGCCGTCAATGTTGGTTCGGCGAGGGTTTTCATGACACCGGACTGTTCCATGGCATTGATGTAGGCCTGCAGCGTCGAGCTCCCGATAGAGAGGCCCGAGTTCGACAGCGACTTGCCCAAACCAGTGAAATTGTCGCTTACCGCGCCCCAGCTGATGCCGTTGCTGCTGCCGTTGCCCACCATGTTGACGCCGAGCTGCTTCATCACCGAGCGGCTGACTTCCGCGACCGTTACCTTCAGCGTCACCTGGTCGTCGCCGATGATCTGCAGCAGGTTGACGATCTTGCTGACGCGGCGCTCGGCATCTGGGTTATCGATCGCGACGCCGGCTTCAGCCGAACCGCCGGCAGCGGTCTGCGAATATTGACCCGTGGTCGCCTCGCCGCCGGACACGAAAATGGTTGCCAGATCGGCCGCGCGCTTGGCGTCCAGAGGAGTGTCCACGGTTCCGGTCAGAACGACGTTGTCGTTCAGCAACTCGACCTTGACCTCCGATGACGGGATGAAGCGCTTGATATAATCCTCCAGCCCGGCGACGTCACGTTCGACCGCTAGGTCAAGGCTGACGATCTGCTCGCCATTCGGGCCAAAGACGAAGATATTGGTCTCGCCGACCGCCTTTCCAAACAGATAGATGCGCCTGGCGGTGCGGGTCACCGCGTCGGCTACAGCGGGGTTGGCGACGAGAATGTCGTAGGCATCGCTCGGGAGGTCGATGACCACCGACTTGTTCAGTCCGAGCTTGACCCGCTGGGTGGCGGTCGAAGCCGTCACCCTGGCGTTGTCGCCTGCTGCGCTGGCACAGAGAACGCCATATGCATTCGTTCCAAGGAAAAGCAGGCCGATCGCCGCAGCCAGCGTGACCGGCAATTTGGTTTTTAGCCTCATTTCCTCGCCCCCACTTCGGAAACTTCGCCCGACTTGATCAACCGCACGGTTCCGCGCCGGCCATTGCCGGAAACCAGGTAATCGGCTTCGCCCACATTCTTGTCCTGACTGTCCTTGATCGAGCGCAGCGCCAATGTCAGGCGATCCGCCATCTGCTGTGCGACGGTGATGATCTCGGACTGCTGCGGCGTCAGTTCCAGGGTGGCGGTCTGGCCAACCCTGGTCTTCTTACCTTCCTCGTCCTCCTGAATGGTCTGGTCGATCGCCAGGACGCGAATGTTCTTCAGGATAGTTTCGGTCGTGAAGCCCGGACCACCGCCATTGGCGGGATCGGCTCTGCGGGTCATGATGACGTCGACGAAATCGTTGGGAAGAATAAAGCCACCGGCCGAGGTGTCGGCCGAGATGCTTGTGGCAACGGCCCGCATGCCGGAGGGCAGGATCGACGACATGAAGCTTTGCCCTTCACCGATCAGCTTCGAGCGCCGCAGCGGCTCGCCGGCGTAGAGCGCCACGCGAGCGACGGCGCCCTTCAGCTTGTCCAGCGCTTCAGGCTCGGCGGCGCGGGTGATGAAATTTGCGTTGATGCCGGCGGACGGCCATGACTCCCAGGAAATGTTGTTTTCAAGCGGACTGCCCATCGGAACGTCGCCGGAAAGAACAAGCACATCCTGCAGCGCGATCGCCGGCGCCTGAGGACCGGAATCGACAACCGGAGGCGGCGGAGCCACGACCATGTTCTTCGCGACATAGCCTGCACCACCGGCCGCGGCTATCGCCACGCTCAGAATAATCAATCGGGATGCTGGCATCTGTCCGAACCTCGCCTTGGCAAACCACGTAGCCAAGCGGGACTTTGCAGCGGCAATCGTCAAAACAAGGTTAATGTTATACTTACGATCGTGATTAATTTAACGTTTACATAAATTGGACCGACAAGCCCGGCCCGAAGGAAAACGTGGCCAACTCGCCTGCTCGGCGCCAACCGCGTAAAGCGAAATTCAGCCCGCCAGCCTGGTAAGTGCCCAGGCCATCAATGGCGAGTCGGAATAGGTGAGCAGACCGCCAATGCCAAGCGCGATGCCGTACGGAACGCCGGTCGCCTCATCGGCGAAATGGCGCAGGAACGGATTGTGGCTTGTGACGGCGGCAAGCGGCGATTTTCGATAGGCGAGGATGGCTAGCGTCAGCAGTCCGCCGATGAATGTCGAGGCGACGAGGTATTCGATGAGATGGATGTTCAGTCCCATCCACATGGCAGTGGCAGCCAGAAGCTTGGCGTCGCCGCCGCCCATGCCGCCCAGCGCGAACAGGCCGAACGTCACCGCGAGAACCAGGCCGGCGGCGGCGAAATGCCAGCCATAGGTGGCCCAGTCCATGCCGGTCAAAGGCGCAACCAAGGCGAAGACAACCACAAGCAACACCGGCACGCGATTGGCGATCGTCATCGAAAGCATGTCGGAGATCGCGGCAAAAAGCATGCAGAACGGAAACACGACGAAGATCACGGCTTCAAGCATCGGCGCGCCTATGACCCAATTGCATCTAGCCCCAGCCTAATCCTATTCGATTAACGACTGATGAGGCCTAAATTTCAAATCATGCGAGGACTAAATAAGGGCCGCCAGTGCGGCGGCCCTTATTTCAGAACAACCGAACCCGTTACGGTCAGCTACCGTTCACCTTAGTGGAGATGGCGGTGAACTTGGCGTTCAGCGAGTTGCCGAGCTGGCCGGCGCCGACCATGATGGCGAGTGCGATAAGAGCGGCGATCAGACCGTATTCGATAGCGGTCGCGCCGGATTCGTCCTTCACAAAACGTGCGATGAGGTTAGACATTCGAGCTCCTACTCCAATTGTTACAGCACTTCCGTCAACTTCTCTTGGTGGCTGATCGGATACTGCGAATCTAAGGAGAAGCTGTTTCAATCGGCTTAATAAACAGGCTTACCGATTCCTTTCCCGCTTCGACGACATTGCGTGGTTAACCCAGAACTAAAATACCCGCCGCTAGGCCCCCGGGCTGACAAAAGGCGCAAGAGGCGCAATTCGGCAAAGACGTTCCAGCCGTGCCGGCTAGGCCCAATGCCGGTTCCGGCTTGGTCCTGAACTCCAGCCGCTTAACGGTTGGTTCACCAATCTCATTCATGTTCCGTTGAACAGTTTGCCAGGGGGCGCCTCAATGGCCGGGCCGAGATCATCATTTCCAGTTGCCGTGCTTTTTGCCGCAGCGGCTTTCGCCTTTCCAGCCAGGGCCGGCGCCGGCATCGAGGTGACGATGAACCAGGCAAAGATCATCAAATTGTCGCGCGCCGCCGATACGATTGTCGTCGGCAATCCGGCGATCGCCGACGCCTCCGTGCAGGATGCATCGACGATCGTACTGACCGGCAAGGGATTTGGCGTCACCAATCTCGTCGTCCTCGACCAGGAGGGCAACCCGATCGTCGATGAGCAAATAACCGTCGTACGCCAGGCAGCGTCGTCGGTGCGCATCTATCGGCGTTCCGAAGTACAGACCATGTCCTGCGCGCCATATTGCGAAAGCTCGTATAAGAGCGATGCCGAGAAGGCCTCTGAAGCCGAAATGAGCGCCGCGCATTAGTAGCCGACGTCTCCGTCTTTGGCGAGTACGTGCTTCGGTTATCGCCGGGTTAAGGCCTTCCCGTTGAATTTAACGGTCATTCCAACCGGACTTCAATCGGTTCCGACTAAGGGTGGGACCGATACAGAAGCGGCATCGGCGGGCAGAGGACATGAGCAAGGCAGGACGAGCAGGTTCTCCAAGACGGTTTTTGGGCGACCGCCGCGGAAGCACGGCGATCGAATTCGCCATGCTTGCAATTCCTTTCGCGCTTCTTGTCTTCGCCATCCTGGAGAGCTGCATTTCTTTTGCCGCACAGGAAGTGATGGCAAACGCAACCGACGACATCGCGCGCCAGCTGCGTACCGGCCAACTAAGACCGGCCGATGTGTCCGGCACCAAGCTGCGGGATATGATCTGCACCAAATTGGAGATCATGGTCGCCAAGACCTGTCCCGGATTGCTGGTGGACTTGCGCGAATATCCGACCTTCGCCGATGCGGCGCTGGCCGGTTTCAAGATCCAGGATGGCGACGTCGTGCTGACCAAGGGCACGAGCACACAGACCTTCACCGTCGCACCTGGCCTGGCGGAGTCGAGAAACATGCTGCGTGTTTTTTACAAATGGCCGGTGATGACCGACTTCATGGCCAAATCGATGGCCAACCTGAAGGACGGCAAAACGCTGCATTTTGCTTCGATCACTTGGCAGAACGAGCCGTTCGACAACTGAACCACGTAGTCGCTTGAAAAGGGCAAAGCCATGATTCGTGCGGGGGCACAGCTGGGCATCGCAGGGATTTGTACAAGAGCAGTCCGGCTTTGCTCGGACCGCCGCGGTATTGCGGCTGTCGAGTTTGCCCTCATCGTGCCTGTCTTGTTGATCATGTACTTTATGACAATGGAGGCCTCGCAAGCCATCGAGACCAGCAAGAAGGTCAGCCGCATCGGCAGCATGGTAGCGGACCTCGTCACGCAGCAGCAGACCGTCAAGGCGGCCGATGTCGATGCCATCATGGCGATCGGCAGTTCCACGCTCCAGCCCTACAACCGCTCGAAACCGAAGATCATTATCACGGCGATACAGGTGACCAACGAGACGACGCCGAAAGTCCTGGTCGTGTGGTCGCGCAAACTGGTCGATGGCGTCTCTAGCGTCGACGCGGTCAAGGATTCCACCACAACGGTCCCGAGCGCGCTCAAGATCAAAGGCACGTTCCTCATTCGGGTCGAAAGCGATCTCGCCTACAAGCCAATCATCACCTGGTCGGCGGACGGCCAAAGCCGGTTCGGGTTGAGCTCGGTCTTCAATTCGATATCGATGGCGGAAACTTATTATCTGCGGCCGCGCAGGAGCCCGACCATTCCGTGCAGCGATTGCTGACGCCTGAAGCCCGCTAACCGGTCTGTTGCTATTGCTTGCGACCGCGGGCCGAGACTAGACGCACGATGGCTGCAGCCAGCACGCAGTCCCTCGGACCGGCAACGGTTCGGCGACGATACCGATACGGAACGTTCCGATAACATCGCGCCAATCGGCTCGCGCCAGGTTTGTGCAAGACGCATCCAGCAGCAAAGCCAGTACGGCGGCGAATGCTGTCAGGGCAAGCCTCATGCGAGCTCCGCGCCGCGCATTTCCATCCGCAGATCGACCATGCCGCGATTCGTCTCTCCGGGACCAGCACGCCAAGCCGTGCCGTTGGGTTTCCGAATTGCCAATGGCGGCGCGGAACCCTATGTCTGAGCCAACGCACAGGCAATGATGAACCTTTCGATGGCACGCGCCTTCCTTTTTGTCCTCGACTCCTTCGGCATCGGCGGCGCGGCCGATGCCGAACGTTATGGCGACACCGGCTCCAATACGTTCGCACACATCGCGCGGGCCTGCGCAGAAGGCCGCGCCGATCGCGAAGGCCTGCGTGCCGGACCCCTTCTTGTACCAAACATGTTCGCGCTCGGCCTCGGCCAGGCCGCGGCAACGGCGACGGGTTTCAGGTTCGAGAATGGCAGTGCCCCGCTTAGCGCCGCCTTTCACGGCGCGGCCCAAGAGGTTTCGAGCGGCAAGGACACGCCATCGGGCCATTGGGAAATAGCCGGCCTGCCGGTCCGTTTCGACTGGGGTTACTTCCCAGACAAGATTCCCGCCTTTCCGGCCGAGTTGACCGAAGCAATGGTGCGTGAAGGGAAGGTGCCTGGCATCCTCGGCAATTGCCATGCTCCGGGCACCGAGATTATCGAACGGTTCGGCGAAGACCATATCCGCACCGGCAAGCCGATCTGCTACACCTCGATCGACTCCGTCCTGCAGATCGCCGCGCACGAGGTTCATTTCGGCCTGGAACGGCTTTACGAGTTCTGCAAAGTGGTGCGCAGGCTCGTCGATCCGCTGAATATCGGCCGCGTCATCGCGCGGCCGTTTATCGGTGAAACCGCCGCCACGTTCGAGCGAACGCATAATCGTCGCGACTATGCCGTACCGCCGCCGGAACCGACGCTGCTCGACCGGCTGACGGCGCGCGGCAGCCGGGTTATCGCGATCGGCAAGATCGGCGACATTTTCGCCCATCGGGGGATCTCGGAAGTCCGCAAGGCTGCCGGCAACATGGCGATGTTCGACAAAACGCTTGGTGCCATGGAAGACGCCCGCGACGGCGACCTCGTCTTCGCGAACTTTGTCGACTTCGACACCGAGTTCGGGCATCGGCGCGACGTTGCGGGGTATGCCGCCGCACTCGAAGCTTTCGACCGGCGCCTGCCCGAGGCATTCGCACGGCTGAGGCCAGGCGATCTGCTCATTTTGACCGCCGATCACGGCAACGATCCGACGTGGCGCGGCACCGACCACACGCGCGAGCGTATTCCGATTATCGGGACACGGCCGGGTTTCAAAGGCGCAGACATCGGACTGAGGACAACATTTGCCGACATTGGCGAAACCGTGGCCGAACATCTCGGGCTGGCGCGCGGCCGTCACGGCACCTCCTTCCATGCCACGATAGGTGGCCATGCCTGAGCTGCCGGAGGTAGAGACAGTCAGGCGCGGTCTGCAGCCGGCCCTTGAAGGTGCCCGCATTGTCGGTGTCGAGGCACGCCGGCCGGATTTGCGGTTTCCGTTCCCCGAGAGATTTTCGGAGCGGCTGACCGGCAAGACGATTGCGGCGCTCGGCCGCCGTGCCAAATATCTGACAATGCACATGGACAACGGCCCGGTTCTGATCTGCCATCTCGGCATGTCGGGTTCGTTTCGCATCGAAACGGCCGACGAGAGCGCAACGCCCGGCGCGTTCCACCACGAACGTTCGAAAAACAATGCTCACGATCACGTCGTCTTCGACATCGCATCCCCTGCCGGCGTCCGCTCTCGCGTGATCTTCAACGACCCGCGCCGCTTCGGGTTCATGCTGTTTTCGGAAGGCGAGCCCGACATGCATCCGATGCTGGCGGGATTAGGCGTCGAGCCTACAGGCAACGCACTGGACGGCGCGCTGCTCGCTTCGTTGCTGAAAGGTCGCAAGTCACCGCTGAAAGCGGCACTTCTGGACCAGAGGCTGATTGCCGGGCTAGGCAATATCTACGTCTCGGAAGCGCTTTGGCGGGCCGGCCTGTCGCCGCTGCGCGAAGCGGGCACCCTCGCGAGAGCCGGCAAGAAAGCCAAAGAGCAGAGCGAACGCCTGGCCGAAGCAATCCGCTCGGTCGTCGCCGATGCGATCGCCGCCGGCGGCTCGTCGTTGCGCGATTATATGCAGACCGATGGATCGCTGGGCTACTTCCAGCATTCCTTCGCGGTTTACGATCGCGAGGGGGAAGCCTGCTCCAAGCCTGGTTGTGGCGGCCACATCGAGCGTATCGTGCAAAGCGGTCGTTCGACTTTCCACTGCCGGGCCTGTCAGGCTTGAACCAGAAGCGAGGAGGAGCAAAGCATGGGCTATGAAACCATCATCGTCGAAACCCGCGGCAAGGTCGGGCTGATTACGCTGAACCGGCCGCAGGCGCTCAACGCGCTGAATTCACAAGTGCTGGCGGAACTGGTCGCGTCGGTGAATAGCATGGGCGCCAATGCCGACATCGGCGCCATGGTCATCACTGGTTCGGAAAAGGCTTTCGCGGCAGGTGCCGATATCAAGGAAATGCAGTCCATCTCCTATGTGGATGCCTATCTGCAGGATTTCTTCGTCGGCTGGGAAGAATTTACGCGGGCACGAAAGCCGATCATCGCGGCGGTGGCGGGCTATGCGCTGGGGGGCGGCTGCGAACTGGCGATGATGTGCGACTTCATCATCGCCGCCGACACCGCCAAATTTGGCCAACCCGAGATCACGCTGGGCGTCATGCCCGGCATGGGCGGATCGCAGCGCCTGACCCGCTTTGTCGGCAAGTCGAAGGCGATGGATATGTGCCTGACGGGTCGAATGATGGACGCAGCCGAGGCCGAGCGTTCCGGCCTTGTCTCGCGCGTGGTGCCAGCCGGCGAGTTGATCGAGGAAGCGCTTAAGGCAGCGTCCAAGATCGCTGGTTTTTCCTTGCCGTCGGTGATGATGGCAAAGGAGGCCGTCAACCGCGCCTATGAGACGACGCTCACCGAGGGTCTGCGGTTCGAGCGCCGGCTGTTTCATTCGCTGTTTGCGCTGGATGACCAGAAGGAAGGCATGGCGGCCTTCACCGGCAAGCGGAAGCCGAATTTCACGAACCGATGAGATGACGAAGGCGCCGGTCAAAAAGAAAGCGCTGCAGCGTTGACGCGCCGGAAAAGCTGAACTATAAGCCGCACCAATCGAGGCGGCCCTGTGGCTGCCCGTTTGTTTTTTGCGCCCTGCGGTATCCCGCAAGCGCCCACCAGATCAGAAGAGAGGCACCATGGCCAATACCTCCTCGGCCAAAAAGGCAACGCGCAAGATCGCCCGTCGCGCAGCGATCAACAAGAACCGCCGCTCCCGCGTCCGGACCTACATCCGCCAGGTCGAAGAGGCGCTCGCAGCTGGCGACAAGGCGGCCGCACAGGCTGCCTTCAAGGTGGCCGAGCCGGAATTGATGCGCGCCGCGACCAAGGGCGTGGTGCACAAGAACACGGCATCGCGCAAGGTGTCGCGGCTGGCCCAACGGGTCAAGGTGCTGTCGGCCTAATATACCTTTTCCTGAACTGCGCTTCTTCAAACCCGGCCAATCGCGCCGGGTTTTTTTCGTTTGCCGGCAAGTACTTAAAAGAAAGCCCGCAAAATGGCGCTCCGCGGGCATTTCAAAGTTCGAAATGCTTTGCCGGCATATACATGCCTGCTGATATTCGCAGCCTTCGAAACCGCCAATGCGAAAATTTCCGAGCGTCACAGATTACCTTTTCTTTTCAGAAGCTTACCGATGGTGATCCACAGCTTGTTCACATCAGCTGCGGCCGATAGGCGACAATTGGCTGTCAAGTGAATTATTTCAGAAAATTTCGCGTTGTGTGGCCTTTTTCATATTCGCCGGAAAAGGGTTTGAATCACAATGGCTTTGTCAAAATCAACTGTTGCAGCATGGCGTTCGAAACGTCCCTTGCTAGTCAGATTCCTTAAAAATCCGTTAGGGGTGGCCTTGCCCTATCCACAGCGATTTCGGTAATGTCTGTCCATCGAAGGGACGGGCCCTTGGCCCTTGACCAGCCTGAAACCGGCCAGCTCAAATTGGCAGAGTTTACACCGCGGATTCAACTCCGCGGACGGGGTTGGTTTGTCTTTTCGATACGGTAGGGGACTGGCGTAATTGTACATGGCAGGTCGACGGTGCGCCGGCGGTTTTTCGCCGGACGGCATTTTGTTGCCCTGACATGACCAAAGCGGATCGGCTCTTCGGCGCCGGACCGACAACGAGGCGATTCATCAGCCGGCGGCGGCGATGGTGTCGCAGCGAAGACACGGTCGCCGGAAACATGGATGCAGGAGGCGCATCCCCGGCGGAAAACAGGTACAAGAGACAAGGAACTCGATCATGCAGAGCGGCGGCATCGAAAGGGAGCTTACAGGCGACCTCCCATTTCCTGGAACGTTAATCGGAAGGAACGACATGGCGGCTTCCAATGAAGCTGAACAGAAGTTCGATCGGGTCAAGGCCCAGTTGAAGGCGCGTCTGGGAACCGAGGTCTATTCGAGCTGGTTCGGGCGCATGAAGGTCGCTGAATCCTCTAAGGGCATTGTCCGCATCTCAGTGCCAACCGCATTCCTGCGTTCATGGATCAACGGCCACTATCTCGATCTCATCACCGAGTTGTGGAAGCACGAGGATCCGGAGATCCTCAAGATCGAGATCGTGGTTCGCACCGCCACACGGCAGGGCCGCAACAGCGTCGAGCCAGAAGTGGCCCCGGCGCGCAAGATGACCAGGCAGACGCAAACCGCGCTCTCTGCGGGCACGGCGAGCCCCAGTAGGGTCGAACGGGTCCCGGTACCCCGCCCGGGGATGCCGGCAGAAACCGAGTTCCGGCACAATGTTCTCGGTTCGCCACTCGATCCACGCTATACTTTCACCTCCTTCATCGAAGGACCATCGAACCGAGTGGCTTTTGCCGCCGCCAAGGCGGTCGCGGAATCGCAGTCGAGCGCGGTGCGTTTCAATCCGCTCTTTCTTCACGCGACGGTCGGGCTGGGCAAAACGCACCTGTTGCAGGCGATCGCCGCAGAATCGCTGAAGCAGAATCCGAAATCGCGGGTCGTCTATCTGACGGCTGAGTATTTCATGTGGCGGTTCGCCACCGCGATCCGCGACAACAACGCACTGACGCTGAAAGAACAGCTGCGCGACATCGACCTCCTCATCATCGACGACATGCAGTTCCTGCAGGGCAAGTCGATCCAGCACGAATTCTGCCATTTGATCAACATGCTGCTCGACAGCGCCAAGCAAGTGGTGGTCGCTGCCGACCGGCCGCCGTCGGAATTGGAGTCGCTGGAGCCACGCGTCCGCTCGCGCCTCAACGGCGGCGTCGCGCTGGAAATGTCAGCCCCGGATTTCGCCATGCGTATCGGTATGCTCAAGCTCAGGCTTGCCACCGCCAAGCTCGACGATGCGTCGCTCGATATTTCCGAAGAGATCCTCAACCACGTCGCCCGCACGGTGACCGGCAGCGGACGCGAGCTCGAAGGTGCCTTCAACCAGCTTTTGTTTCGCCAATCCTTCGAACCGCAGATCACCATCGACCGCATCGACGAGATCCTTGGCCACATCTATCGTTCGGGCGAACCCAAGCGGGTGCGTATCGAGGACATCCAACGCATCGTCGCGCGCCACTACAACGTGTCGAAGACCGAACTTCTGTCCAACCGGCGCACACGCACCATCGTCAAGCCACGGCAGGTCGCCATGTATCTGTCGAAGGTGATGACGCCGCGCTCGCTGCCGGAGATCGGGCGGCGGTTCGGCGGTCGTGACCATACGACCGTGCTGCATGCGGTGCGCAAGATCGAGGATCTTTCCGGTGCCGACAACACACTGGCGCAGGAACTCGAATTGCTGAGAAGGCTGATCAACGACCAGGCCTGACGGCCCGAAAAACGCCGGCTCGCGGACTCCGGCCTTTTTATCCCCAGAAAGCCCGTGCAGCCGGTCCGAACCGGTGGCGCGGGCTTGCGTTTGCCGGGTTTTTCCTGTCAGTTTACGCAGATTCTGAGCCTGTTCAGACCTTTCGCGGGGCGCCGCTTGCCGGAGACCCGTTCATTCATTCAAGCGAGCCTGTTTCGTCATGCGTGTTATCCTGGAACGGTCAAATCTCCTGAAGTCGCTCAACCATGTTCACCGCGTGGTCGAGCGGCGCAATACCATTCCGATCCTGTCGAACGTGCTGCTCAGCGCCGAGGGGGCCAGCCTTGAAATGAAGGCGACCGACCTCGACCTGGAGGTGACCGAAGCAACGCCGGCAAAGGTCGAACGTGGCGGGGCGACGACGGTCCCGGCACATCTGCTCTATGACATCGTGCGCAAGCTTGCCGACGGCGCGGAGGTGGCGCTGAAGACCGACGAAGACGGCAACGCCATGACGGTGACGTCGGGGCGCTCGAGCTTCCGCCTGCAATGCCTGCCGCAGTCCGACTTTCCCGAGCTTTCAGCCGGGTCGTTCTCGCATATTTTCCGGCTCGATTCCGTCGGACTAAAGGGCCTCATCGAAAAGACCCAGTTCGCCATCTCGACCGAGGAGACGCGCTATTATCTGAACGGCATTTATCTGCACACGCACGAGGCCGGCGGCAAGCTGAAGCTGCGCTCTGTCGCGACCGACGGCCACCGGCTGGCGCGCGCCGAGATCGATGCGCCGGCAGGCTCTGAGGGCATGCCTGGCGTCATAATCCCGCGAAAGACGGTCAGCGAGCTGCAAAAGCTGGTCGACGATCCCGATGTTGCAGTCACCACCGAGTTGTCCGACACCAAGATCCGTTTCACCATCGGCAGCGTTATCTTGACCTCCAAGCTGATCGACGGCACTTTCCCGGACTACCAGCGCGTCATTCCGACCGGCAACGACAAGAAGCTGATTATCGATCGCCAGAGTTTCGCCGCTGCCGTCGATCGCGTTTCGACCATTTCGTCCGAACGCGGCCGGGCGGTGAAGCTTTCGATCGCCGAAGGGCAGGTCACGCTTGCGGTCAACAACCCGGATTCGGGCAGTGCCACCGAGGAACTGGCGGCCGACTATTCCTCCGATCCGATCGAAATCGGCTTCAACGCCAAATACCTGCTCGACGTTGCCGCGCAACTGACCGGCACGGAGGCGAAGTTCATGCTGGCGGATGCCGGTTCCCCGACGCTGATCCACGACATGGCCGACGAGACCGCGCTCTACGTGCTGATGCCGATGCGGGTGTAGGGCCCGAACGGGGCCATCTTGCTGTCGTGACCAGATCTGCAAAACCGCAGCAGACGTACATAAGTAAGCTCACACTTACGAATTTCCGCAACTATGCGGCGTTGGCAATCGACCTTGATCCCGGCGCTGTGGTTTTCTCCGGCGACAATGGCGCCGGCAAGACCAATCTGCTTGAAGCGATCTCGCTGCTCACGCCGGGCCGCGGCCTGCGCCGCGCACCCTATTCCGAGGTGGCGCGCGAAGGCGGCGACGGTGGCTTTGCGCTGCATGCCCGGCTTGACGGGCCGGAAGGCCAGGTCGAGATCGGTACCGGAATATCGGGCAGCGACGGCGAAGCCGGCCGGCGGGTGCGGATCAACGGCGCGACGGCACGCTCAGCCGAAGACATGCTGGAATGGCTGCGCGTGGTCTGGCTGACACCGGCGATGGACGGCCTGTTCCCCGGGCCGGCTGCCGACCGCCGGCGCTTCCTAGACCGGCTGGTGCTGGCGATCGATCCTGGCCACGGCCAGCGCGCGCTTGACTACGAAAAGGCAATGCGCGGCCGCAACAGACTGCTCGCCGACGGTTCACGCGACGGTGCCTGGTTCGATGCGATCGAGATGCAAATGGCCGAGACCGGCGTGGCGATTGCCGCGGCGCGTGCCGAACTGGTGCGCCTGCTCGCCGCCATGATCGACCGGCTGCCCGGCGACGGACCGTTTCCGCAAGCCGACATCGGCATCTCTGGCGAACTGGAAGGCGAACTCGGTATTTTGCCGGCCGTCGACGTAGAGGAACGGTTCCGTCGTGCGCTTGCCCAGGGGCGCGACCGCGACCGCACCGCCGGACGCACGCTCGACGGCCCGCACCGTTCCGACCTCGTGGTGCGCCACCGGCCCAAGGCGATGCCGGCCGAGCTCTGTTCGACCGGCGAGCAGAAGGCGCTGCTGGTCGGCATTGTCTTGTCGCATGCGCGGCTAACCGGCGAGATGTCGGGCATGACACCGATCCTGCTGCTCGACGAGATCGCCGCCCATCTCGACGGCGGTCGACGGGCGGCCTTGTTCTCGATCCTGGAGGAACTAAACTGCCAGGCCTTCATGACCGGGACCGATGCCGCGTTGTTTGACAGCCTCAAGGGACGCGCGCAATTCCTGACCGTCGATCACGGCAAGGTCGGGCCGACCATTTGAATTTCGTCCATGGCGCATTTCTGAGCTGCATGCATTGACGCCTGACAAGCTTTTTCCTCCGTTATATGGTCCGGCGATGATCACAGCCGCCCTCACCGATGAAGAGCTCGAACGCTACGCCCGCCACATCGTGCTGCCCGAGATCGGCGGCGCCGGCCAGCAGCGGCTGAAGCGGGCGCGGGTGCTCGTCATTGGCGCCGGCGGATTGGGAGCGCCGGTGCTCGAATATCTCGCCGCCGCAGGGATTGGCACTCTCGGTATCGTCGACGACGACATCGTTTCGCTTTCCAACCTGCAACGACAAGTGATCCACGCCACGGGCGATGTCGGGGTGGCGAAAACCGACAGCGCCAGAGCGGCGATCATCCGCATCAATCCAAACGTCGTCGTGGAAGAGCACAATTTCAGGCTGACCGTGGACAACGCCCCTACCCTCATTGCCCGTTATGACATCGTCGTTGACGGCTCCGACAATTTCGAGACACGCTACGCGGTGGCCGACGCCTGCGCCGCGGAAAGCCGGCCGCTCGTGCATGCCGCCGTTGGCCGCTTCGACGGCTCGGTCACCGTACTGAAGCCATTCGAAACCGGCCCGGACGGCAAGTTGAACCCAAGCTACCGCGATCTCTTTCCCGAGGCGCCGCCGCCGGGACTGGTGCCATCCTGCGCGGTGGCCGGCATTGTCGGCGCGCTGACCGGGGTCATCGGCACGCTGCAAGCCATGGAAGCGATCAAGCTGATCACCGGGATTGGCGAGCCGCTGGTCGGACGACTGCTGCTCTACGATGCGCTGGCGGCACGCTTCGACACGATCCGCTACAAGCGAACCAGCCCGTGAGCCTGCCTGCCGACGTTTCCACCGTGCAGCTTGCGGCCGATTTCGACCGTTGGGACGAGGTGCTGGCGCTGGTCATGCGGGCCTTCGCCTTTATGGACGGGGTTATTGACCCGCCGTCCTCGGCGCATCGGCTCACCGTTGAAAATCTCAGGGCTAGAGCGCTGGAGGAGACAGCATTCCTGGCGCTGAAGGAAAACGAGATCGTCGGTTGCGTCTTCATCCTGAAGCGCGCAGACGAGCTCTATGTTGGAAAGCTCGCGGTCGAGCCGGTTCTTCAGGGACAAGGCATTGGAAAACAGCTGATGCAGGCCGTCGAAGATCTTGCCCGCAGCCACAACAGGACCGCCATCGAGCTCCAGACCCGGATCGAGCTGACCGGAAATCACGCAGCCTTTGCCCGCCTCGGTTTTCGTGAAACCGAACGGACAGCGCACAAGGGCTACGAGCGGCCGACCTCAATCACCATGCGCAAGGCGTTTTCGTAAGCCAACGCTATCCAACGACGAACGCGCGGTTGCCGCGGCAAGACCGTGTCGGCGTGACGGCAGGTCACGCCCTCAACGGCAGCACGCGGTCGGGCGGGCGATGACCATCGAAGAAGGCGCGGATATTGATGATCACCTTCTCGCCCATGTCGATACGGCCTTCGAGCGTCGCCGAACCCATATGCGGCAACAGCACGACCTTGCCTTTGTGGGCAAGCTTCAGCAGCTTGCTGTTCAGCGCCGGCTCGTGCTCGTAGACGTCGAGGCCGGCGCCGGCGATCTTGCCGTCATGGATGAGCTTGATCAGCGATTCCTCATCGATGATATCTCCGCGCGCGGTGTTGACTATGTAAGCGGACGGTTGCAGAAGCGCCAGCCGCCGTGCCGAAAGCAGATGGAAAGTTGCCGGTGTCGATGGGCAATTGACCGAGATAATGTCCATACGGGCAAGCATCTGGTCGAGGCTTTCCCAATACGTGGCTTCCAACTCCTCCTCGATTGCCGGCAGCACGCGGTGGCGGTTGTGGTAGTGGATCGAGAGGCCAAAGGCCTTGGCGCGCCTGGCGACGGCAGTGCCGATGCGACCCATGCCGACAATGCCGAGCCGTTTGCCCCAGATGCGACGGCCGAGCATCCAGGTCGGCGACCAGCCCGCCCATTTCTTATCGCCGGTCAGCACGTTGGCGCCTTCGGCCAGCCGCCGCGGTACGGCCAGCATCAGCGCCATGGTCATGTCGGCCGTATCTTCGGTCAACACGTTCGGCGTGTTGGTGACGGTGATGCCTTTCTTGGCCGCTGCCGCAACGTCGATCTTGTCGACGCCATTGCCGAAGTTGGCGATCAGCTTGAGGTTGTCGCCGGCCTGGGCAATCAGCGCCGCGTCGATATTGTCGGTCACAGTCGGCACCAGCACGTCGGCCTCCTTGACCGCCGCCACCAGTTCCGGCTGCGTCATCGGCCTGTCCTCCACATTCAAGCGGGCGTCGAACAACTCGCGCATGCGGGTCTCGACTAGGTCGGGCAACTTGCGCGTGATGACGACGAGGGGCTTCTTTTTGCCTGCCATTGTTTCCTCGAACTCGATCTCGTTGAGACCTCTTTAACCAAGAACGGCGAAACTGAGAGCCGATCGCGGTACCGGTCATCCATGTAACAAGCGGTTCCGCCGAAGACAAAGAAAAATGGGCGCGAAGGCCGATGGGTGGGCGCCGAAAGGAACGAAAGTGTCTGGTTTCGCGTCGCTCCGCCTGACCCTCAGTGCAGCATTCCTCGGCGCTCTCATCCATAGCCCACTGGTGATGGCGCAAAGTGCCGCCGCACCCGCCCAGAGCGTCACGCTCGGACCAAGCGGCTTGCCGCTGCCGCGCTTCGTCAGCCTGAAATCCGGCCGCGTCAACTCGCGCGTTGGGCCGGGCGTCAATTATTCCGTCGACTGGATGTATATGAAGCCAGGCCTGCCGATGGAGATCATCCAGGAGTTCGATACGTGGCGCCGTGTGCGTGATGCCGACGGCTCGGAAGGCTGGATCAATCAGTCGCTGCTTTCGGGCCGTCGCACGGCGATCGTCGCCCCCTGGCAGCGCGGCAAGGACGCTCGCGTCAACCTCCTTGACGACCCGGCAAAAGATGCAGGCGTCATCGCGATCCTCGAACCGGGGGTAATGGGCACGATCAAGTCCTGCGATGGCCAATGGTGCGAAATGACCTTCGACGGCCATACCGGCTGGCTCGCACAGTCGCTCGTCTGGGGTGCCTATCCCGGCGAAAAGGTCAAGAACTGACCTTTCCGAACCGGAGGTCAGGCCAGCGCTGCAAGCACCGGATCGGCATTTGTTTCGCTGATCTTCGGTTCGGGGATGGTTTAGCGGCCGATGCGGCCGAGATGGGTATCCTGGAAACTGCTCGACAGCTTCAAACCATAGCCCAGAGCGCGGTCGATGGCGATGTGGGCGATCCAGATCAGCGCGACAGCTATCGCCATTGCATTGTCAAAGACGCTGCCGACAAGCGCCAGCAGAACGGGCAAGATCAGTATGTGCAAGGCGTTGTAGGCGACGGCGCCGACGCGCGGCCCGGCCATGTAACCCAGCATCGACAGGTCGGGCGCCAGAATGAGCACGGCAAACAGCCACCAGGAAACACCGGCGATTGCATAGAAGACAAGAGCCGCCACCGCGACGGCGACCCATTCGAGCCGGAGCGTCAAATCCAGGAATTTCATAAGGCGCCGGTCAGTCGCAGCGTTTCGGACGCAGTCTCACCACGATATCGACATTGGCGATCTCCATGCCCTCCGGCGGTTCCGGCAGGTTGGAAACCGTCACCGGGCCGCTGTCGATATCGAAGATCCTGTTTTCGCCCTCGATATAGAAATGATGGTGATCGGAGGTGTTGGTGTCGAAATAAGTCTTCGATCCCTCGACGGCAAGGATGCGCAGAAGACCGGCCTGGGTAAACTGGTGCAGAGCATTGTAGACGGTGGCCAGAGACACCGGCACGCCGGCGGCAAGCGCCTCCTCGTGCAGTTCCTCGGCCGAAAGATGGCGGTCGCCCTTGGCGAAAAGCAGATCGGCCAGCGCGATGCGCTGGCGTGTCGGCCTCAGACCGGCCTCGCGAACCCGCTTGTCCACAGCGACATTATCCTTCCGGCAACCCAGATCCATCTATCCGTCGCGCTCACAGTTCCGCCTCAGACAGGTCCAAAATGGCAGAAATTGAGCATCTGCCGAAACTGGACGTGTCCTGACATATATTCTGTCGACCGAATGCGATCAATAGCGCGCATTGACCCGGGCAGACGGGCAGGTTAAGCGCAAGCGCCGGTTTCCGGCCTGAAACAGATTGTGTTAGGAAACCACCGACAAGGGCGCCTATCGCCCGGGACGATCACGGGGACGAGATTGATGGCGGGTTCGAAATCCAGCTACGGTTACGAGGAATTGCTTGCCTGCGCCCGCGGCGAGCTGTTCGGACCGGGAAATGCGCAGCTGCCCTATCCGCCGATGCTGATGTTCGACCGCATCACCGAGATCAGCGAGACCGGCGGTGCGTTCGACAAGGGTTTCATCCGCGCGGAATTCGATATCAAGCCGGATTTGTGGTTTTTCGCCTGCCATTTCATCGGTAATCCGATCATGCCAGGATGCCTAGGCCTGGACGCCATGTGGCAGTTGACGGGGTTCTATCTCGGATGGCTCGGTGAACCCGGCAAGGGGATGGCGCTGTCGACCGGTGAGGTGAGGTTCAAAGGCATGGTCACGCCTTCGGTCAAGAAGGTGGAGTATGGCGTCGACTTCAAGCGAGTGATGCGCGGTCGGCTTGTGCTTGGCATCGCCGATGGCTGGCTGAAGGCAGATGGCGAGCCCATATACGCGGCAACGGATCTGAAGGTCGGTCTGTCCAAGCAATCGGCCGCCGTCTGAAACGAAGACCCTACAGTACGACGTCTTTGACGTCTGATGAACGCTGTAGCACTTTAATTTTGCGCATGGTTCCATTCCGGAAATTGATTTCAGGTTCGGGGTCCGCGCTGGAAGGAGTTGCGAATGAGACGGGTCGTAGTCACAGGTCTCGGCATCGTGTCGTCGATAGGCAACAATGCCAACGAGGTGCAGACCTCGCTGCACGATGCCAGATCCGGCATCAGCTTCTCCGACTCTTTCGCCGAGCATGGCTTCCGTTGCCGGGTGTGGGGTGCGCCGACGCTGGACCCATCGGGCATGATCGACCGTCGCGCCATGCGGTTCCTGTCGCAGGGTGCTGCCTGGAACCATGTCGCAATGGACCAGGCGATCGCAGACGCCGGCCTCGACGAGGCCGACATCACCAACGAGCGCACCGGTATCGTGATGGGCTCCGGCGGACCGTCGACCCGTGCAATCGTCGAGGCGGCCGAGACCACGATCAAAAACGGCAGCCCCAAGCGGATCGGGCCGTTCGCGGTGCCAAAAGCGATGTCGTCGACCGCGTCGGCGACGCTTGCCACCTGGTTCAAGATCCACGGCGTCAACTATTCGATCTCATCGGCCTGCTCGACGTCTGCGCATTGCATCGGCAATGGCTACGAGCTGATCCAGTGGGGCAAGCAGGACATCGTCTTCGCCGGCGGCCATGAGGATCTCGACTGGACGATGTCGGATCTCTTCGATGCCATGGGCGCCATGTCGTCCAAGTTCAACGACAGGGCATCGGTCGCCTCACGCGCCTACGACGTCGATCGCGACGGTTTCGTCATTGCCGGCGGCGCCGGCGTGCTGATTCTTGAAGAGCTCGAGCATGCCAAGGCACGCGGCGCCAAGATCTATGCCGAGATCGTCGGCTATGGCGCGACATCGGACGGCTACGACATGGTGGCGCCGTCGGGCGAAGGCGCGGCGCGCTGCATGAAGCAGGCGCTCGCAACGGTGTCCTCGCCGGTCGACTACATCAATACGCACGGCACCTCGACGCCGGTCGGCGACTCCAAGGAAATGGGCGCCATCCGCGAGGTGTTCGGCGAGAAGATGCCTTTCATCACGTCGACCAAATCGCTAACCGGCCATTCTCTGGGCGCCGCCGGCGTGCAGGAATCGATCTACTCGATCCTGATGATGCAAGGCGGCTTCATCGGCGAGAGCGCCCACATTGAGAACCTCGATCCGGAATTCGAGGGCATGCCGATCGTGCGCAAGCGCATCGACGATGCAAGGATCGACACCGTTTTGTCCAATTCGTTCGGTTTCGGTGGCACCAACGCAACGCTGATTTTCCAGCGCTATTCCGCATAAGGATTTGCCGACCATGGACGGATTGATGAAGGGCAAGCGCGGGCTTGTCATGGGTGTTGCCAACGATCATTCGATCGCCTGGGGTATCGCCCGCAAACTGTCCGAACATGGCGCGGACCTCGCCTTCACCTATCAGGGCGAGGCCTTCGGGCGCCGGGTCAAGCCGCTCGCCGAGAAATTGGGCGCATCCCTGGTGGTGCCTTGCGACGTCGAGGACAGCGTGTCGGTCGCCGCGACTTTCGAGACTTTGGGGAAGGCGTGGGGCGGGCTGGATTTCGTCGTCCATGCCATCGGCTTTTCCGACAAGAACGAGCTGAAAGGCCTCTACGCCGACACGAGCCGCGACAACTTCATCCGCACAATGGTGATCTCCTGCTACTCCTTCACCGAGATCGCCCGTCACGCCGCCACATTGATGAAGGATAGCGGTTCGATGATCACGCTGACCTATGCTGGTTCGGTCCGTGTCATGCCGAACTACAACGTTATGGGTGTCGCCAAGGCGGGGCTGGAGGCCAGCGTCCGCTATCTCGCCAACGACTACGGCCCGCGCGGCATCAGGGTGAACGGCATATCGGCGGGACCGGTACGGACGCTTGCGGGCGCCGGGATTTCCGACGCACGCCACATGTTCTCCTACCAGCAGCGCAACTCGCCGCTACGTCGTACAGTGACGATCGACGAAGTCGGCGGCTCCGCGCTCTATTTGCTGTCCGACCTGTCATCCGGCGTCACCGGCGAAATCCACTATGTCGATTCCGGCTATCACATCGTTTCCATGCCGACGCTTGACGAATTGAAGCAGACCGACGGCGGGCGGGAATAGCGCGAGCGACGTATCGCCGGCTTGCCCCGCAGGATTTCAGCGTCGCGCCGATAAGACCTTGAACATGCCGTCGCGGGCGAGCTCCGCATGGCTGGAGAAGGCGGCCGCCAGCACCGGTTCGTAGGGAAGCTGACGGTTTGCCACCATGAACAGCCGGCCGCCGGGCTTCAGCGCCTTGCCTGCCGCGCGGATCATGCCGGCACCGATTTCCGGCTCAGTCGCCCGGCTGCGGTGAAAGGGCGGGTTCATGACGACCACGTCGTAGCGGCGCTCGACCGGTTCGCTCAAAAGATCTATCCAGAAGAAACGTGGCCCCACGCCTGTGTTGCCGACATTGGCCTTGGCCGCCTCCAGCGCCTCGAAATCCGCTTCGTAAAGGTCAAGCGCCGATATGCCGGGTGAGCGGGCGGCGACTTCGGCGGCGACATAGCCCCAACCGGCACAGAAATCCGCAACGCTGCCACGCAGATCGTTGGGCAGATTTTCGACCAGCAGCTTCGATCCGGCATCGATCTTGTCGAAGGAAAACATGCCTGGGGCCGTGCCGAAGCGGTCCTCGACCACCAAGTCCGGATTGGCGGCGCGAAGCGTTGCCGCGGCAACGGTATCGGCCGGCCGGCGAAACCAGAAGGCAATGCCGTGATGCTTCGGCAGGTGGTCTTCGAGCGGCACAAGGGCGCCGACATGCTTGCGCAGGCTGGCGATTCCATCGTCCTTGCTGCCGGCGACAACGATCAACCCGCCTGGTGCTGCGCGTTCGACCGCTTCGGCAACGCGCAACTCGTTTTGGCCGCGATGGCGGCCAGCGAGCACAAATGCCGCGTCGAAAGCCTCGCCTTCGACCTGCGGTGTGACCGCGAAGCCGGACGCCTGCAAGGCGCGAAAGTGCGGCCTGAAGCCTTGGACAAGATGAAGCTTGGCATCAAACCCTTCCGGCAAGCGAAAGCCGGGCTCGGCACCGAGAAAGAGTATCCGTTCATCCTTTCGTGGCAGGGAAACAGCACCGGCCTCGAACGGATGGAAAAGCGTTTTCAGCGGCTCGGCGGACATTCACCACTCTTGAACTGCAAGGCTGTTGTTGAAACGCAAACGGGCGCGACCTTCCGGCGCGCCCGCTTCGATTGCATAGTTAGATCAGCTTAGGCGGCGTTTTCTTCGCCTTCGCTCTTCTTGTCGCGCACGATTTCCTTGCCGGTGGCCTGGTCGACGACCTTCATCGACAGGCGGACCTTGCCGCGCTCGTCGAAGCCCATCAGCTTGACCCAGACCTTGTCGCCTTCCTTGACCACATCGGAGGTCTTGGCGACGCGGTCATTGGCGAGTTGCGAGATGTGGACGAGGCCGTCACGCGGACCGAAGAAATTGACGAAAGCGCCGAAGTCGGCGGTCTTGACGACCGTGCCTTCGTAGATTTCACCGACTTCCGGCTCGGCGACGATGGTGTGTATCCACTTCTTCGCCGCCTCGATCTCCTTGGCATTGGCCGAGGCGATCTTGACGGTGCCGTCGTCCTCGATGTTGATCTTGGCGCCGGTCTTTTCGACGATCTCGCGGATGACCTTGCCGCCCGAGCCGATCACGTCGCGGATCTTGTCGGTCGGGATGTGCATGACCTCGATGCGCGGCGCGAACTCGCCGAGCTCGGCACGTGCGCCGGACAGCGCGTGGGCCATTTCGCCGAGAATGTACTGACGGCCATCCTTGGCCTGGTCGAGGGCGATCTTCATGATCTCCTCGGTGATGCCCTCGATCTTGATGTCCATCTGCAGCGAGGTGATGCCGTAGGCGGTGCCCGCAACCTTGAAGTCCATGTCGCCGAGGTGGTCCTCGTCGCCAAGGATGTCGGAGAGCACGGCGAAGCGCTCGCCTTCCTTGATCAGGCCCATCGCAATGCCGGCGACCGGCTTGGCAAGCGGCACGCCCGCGTCCATCAGAGCCAGCGAGGTGCCGCAGACGGTAGCCATCGACGACGAGCCATTGGACTCGGTGATCTCCGAAACGACGCGCAACGTATAGGGGAACTGGTCGGCGGTCGGAAGCATCGGCCGGATGGCGCGCCAGGCGAGCTTGCCATGGCCGATTTCGCGGCGGCCCGGCGAACCCATGCGGCCGGTTTCACCGACCGAATAGGGAGGGAAGTTGTAGTGCAGGAGGAACTTCTCCTTGTACATGCCGGTCAACGAATCGACATACTGCTCGTCCTCGCCGGTGCCGAGCGTGGCGACGACCAGCGCCTGGGTCTCGCCGCGAGTGAACAGCGCCGAGCCGTGCGTGCGCGGCAGGACGCCGACTTCCGAGACGATCTTGCGGACCGTCTTCAGGTCGCGGCCGTCGATGCGCGAGCCGGTGTCGAGGATGTTCCAGCGCACGACCTTGGCCTGGAGCTCCTTGAACACGGTGCCGATCTGTTCGGACGTGTATTTGGCCTCTTCGCCTTCTGCCGGTGCGAACGCGGCCTTGACCTTCGCCTTGACGGCGTCGACGGCGGCATAGCGCTTCTGCTTGTCGGTGATCTTGTAGGCGTCGCGAAGCTCGCCTTCGACGATCTTGAGCATCTCGGCTTCAAGTGCGGAATAGTCTGGCGCGTTGAAGTCGCGCGGGTCCTTTGCCGCGACTTCAGCCAGCTTGATGATCGCGTCGATCACCGGCTGGAAGCCCCTGTGGCCGAACATGACGGCGCCGAGCATAAGGTCCTCGCCGAGTTCCTTGGCTTCGGACTCGACCATCAGCACGGCGTCGGCGGTGCCGGCGACGACCAGGTCGAGCTTCGATTCCTGCATCTCGTCGACATGCGGGTTGAGCACATATTCGCCGTTGATGTAGCCGACTCGGGCGCCGCCAACCGGGCCCATGAACGGCACGCCGGACAAGGTCAGGGCGGCGGAGGTGGCGACGATCGACAGGATGTCCGGGTCATTTTCGAGATCGTGCTGGACGACGGTGACGACGATCTGGGTGTCGTTCTTGTAGCCTTCGGCGAAGAGCGGGCGGATCGGGCGGTCGATCAGGCGGGAAACCAGCGTTTCCTTCTCGCTCGGACGGCCTTCCCGCTTGAAATAGCCACCCGGGATCTTGCCGGCGGCGTAAGTCTTTTCCTGGTAGTTGACCGTCAGCGGAAAGAAGTCGAGGCCGGGCTTCGGCTCTTTCATCGAGACGACGGTGGCGAGAACCTTGGTTTCGCCGTAGGTGGCCAGCACCGCGCCATCAGCCTGACGCGCGATCTTGCCGGTTTCGAGAATGAGCGGACGGCCGCCCCATTCGATTTCCACTTTGTGGTAATTGAACATGTCTTGTCCTTCATATGCGGAAAGGGCCGCGCCGTTTCAGCGTGCGCGGATGCCCCTTTCCCTTGGCTTCCTTTCTCGGGCAGCCACGGGCAAGACAACGGGAGGCTCGGTTTATTCGGCGCGGTGCCGCACGAGCGTCCTGCAATCCTGCCCCATGACCGTCCATGGGCGGTTTCGAGCGGCCCTCTGCTGTTTCGAAACCGGGTTGGCCAATCGATCCGAGTGGCCTTGCGCGTGAACCCGAAAACCAGGTTTTCGGAAAATATCCTGCGCAAATCTAAACTTCAGAGCGTCCTTTGCGCATCCAAACCGATGCGCGGCGCTCTACTTCCTTCATGGAGCCTTGGATGACCCGATGCTCCAATGCGCGACCGGCGGGCTCTCGAAAGAACCCGCCGGTCAATTCGTCAACGGCGCAGACCGAGCTTCTCGATCAGCGTCTGATAGCGCGCGTCGTCCTTGCGCTTGAGATAATCAAGCAGGCTGCGGCGCTGGGAAACGAGAGCGAGCAGACCACGGCGGGAATGGTTATCCTTCTTGTGGTCCTTGAAATGGTCGGTCAGGTTCTTGATGCGCTCCGAAAGGATGGCCACCTGGACTTCCGGAGACCCGGTATCGCCCTTGGCGGTAGCGAATTCGCCCATCAATTCCTTCTTGCGTTCGGCAGTAATCGACATCGTGTTTTTCCTTGTCTGTTTGAGGAAACGGGACGCCCTCAGCCGGGATGTCGTCCAGCAGGGGCCGGTGCAAGCAACGCGTCAAAGCGCGAGGCTGCGGCGCATATAGTGCAATTCCGACAAAAAGGCCAGCCTAATTCACAAGCCGGCTTTTTGCTGCATAAACGGGCACTTCCGCCTAGTCAGAGCCATTTCTTCCATTTGAAGTACGCAAAGAGCCCGACCGCAACAAGCGCCATGAAGACGAGCGACAGGGGATAGCCGTAATAGGCTTTCAGCTCCGGCATGTTCCAGGGCGAGGTGTCGGGGTCGAAATTCATGCCCCATACGCCGACGAGAAAGGTAAGCGGCATGAAGATCACCGAGACGATCGTCAGATAGCTGATGACGTCGTTGGTGCGCGCCTGGCTGAGCGACAAGTGCATCTCGATCAGGCCGGTCAGCATGTCGCGCTGGGTTTCGACCAGTTCGATCAATCGCAGCGAATGATCGAGCGTGTCGTTCAGAAATATCTTGGTTTCGGCCTTCACATAAGAGACGTCGTTGCGGATCATGGTCGCCAGCGCGTCGCGCATCGGCCAAAGCACGCCCTTCAGCACATTGGCATCGCGCCGCAATTCGTGAAGCTGCCGCATCTGATGCTTGTGCGCCTGGTTCAGCATCTGGTCCTCAATGCTGTCGACCAATTCGCCGGCAGCCTCGATCGGCGGGAAATAGCTGTCAACGATGGCGTCGATCAAAGCATAGGCGAGATAGTCGGCGCCGCGCGAGCGCAAGCGGTTGGGCACCGAGCTTGCGATCCGCTTGCGCACGGGATCGAACGGGTCGCCTTCGCGTTCCTGGAAGGTGACGACGAAGTTCCTGCCGAAGAAGACGGCGATCTGTTCGTAGCGATGCGCGGTGACATCGTCGATCATCCTGACGACGACAAAGGCATGGTCCTCGAAGAAATCCACCTTCGGCCGCTGGCCGGTGTTGACGACATCTTCCAGCGCCAACGGATGCAGGTTGAAGATCCGGCCGATCTCCTCGATCAGCTGGATGTTGGCGAGGCCTGTGCAATCGAGCCAGATAACCGGCCAATTGTGGCAATGGGTGTTGACGTCGTCGATGCTGGCATTGTCGATGGTCTTGAACTTTTCGGGCGAGATCAATGTCAGCCTAAGCTCGGAACGGCGTGCCGCCGGGTCGGCGATCAGCGTGCCGGGCGAAGCCCCGACGGGCGGCCGCCGTGTGTTGAGCACCGCCCGCTTCCTGCCCGTCTCAGCCTTTGCCATGTGCCCCCTCGAATGCAGCGTCGGTGCCGCGCATCCCTTCGGACGGCAAACGACGCCGTCGCCCTGTTGATTTAGCGCATGATCCTTTCCCAAAATAGAATCCGGTTGGAGATCATGCGCCGAGAGACAGCTGTTACCCGATAAAGACCCGCTTTGGCTTGAACATGCCTTGCTCGATGGCGCCGATGGCGACCAGCTTGCCGCGCGCGGTGGCGCAGGCCTCCTCCGCTTCTACCGGCGCGTCACGGCCGCGAATGATGACCGGATTGCCGAGGCGGATTTTGGTTGCCGCATCATCGCTGATCGCGACCTGCGGCAGGCATTCGAGCGCCGCGGCGGTGTCGACCAGAAGTGCATCGATGGCACCGAAGTCGATCGGGGCGTCTGCTGCTTGCGGCTCGCCCTGCTCGCCGAAGCGGGCGGCTTCCAGCTCGGCCAGCGTAACGAAATCTTCCTGCGTGAACGGCTCGACCTCGACCCGCCGCAGCTCGGCGATGTGACCAAAGCAGCCAAGGTCGCGGCCCATGTCGCGCGCCAGCGAGCGGACATAGGTGCCCTTGCCGCATTCGACCTCGAAGATGGTGCGATCGGCCATGTGCTCGACCAGATCGAGCCGGCCGATCTCGACCTCGCGTGCCGGAATGTCGATCGTCTCGCCATCGCGGGCAAGGTCGTAGGCGCGCTCGCCGGCGATCTTGATCGCCGAAAATTGCGGCGGCGTCTGCATGATGACGCCGGTATATTTCGAAAGCAGCGCCCGTACGTCGGCTTCCGCCGGACGGCGGTCCGAGCTTTTGGTCGCCGGGCCTTCGAGGTCGTCGGTCGAACGCTCCTCGCCCCAGGCAACCGTGAAGCGGTAGACCTTGGCGCCGTCCTGGACGTATGGCACGGTCTTGGTCGCTTCGCCGAGCGCGATCGGCAGCATGCCGGACGCCAGCGGGTCGAGCGTGCCGGCATGGCCGGCCTTTTCCGCCTGGAACAGCCATTTGATCTTGGAGACGGCTTCAGTCGAGCCCATGCCGACCGGCTTGTCCAGTACCAGCCAGCCCGAGATCGGCCGGCCCTTCTTCTTGCCGCGACGCGCCACTATTCGCTGTCCTTCCGGTCGTCTTTGTCTTTGTCGTCGGCGCTGAGATCGCGCGCCACTTCGGGCGAGTGCAGCAACTCGTTTATCTTCTGGAAATTGTCGTAGCTGGTGTCGAGCCGGAAGCGGAATTCCGGCATGTACTTCATCTGGCGCAGCGCGCCGGAGACGCGGCCGCGCACGAACTTCGCATGCTTGTTGAGCGCCTCGATCACCGCCCCGGCATCCTTGGCGCCGAGCGGCGAAACGAAGGCGGTGGCGATCTTGAGATCGGGCGACATGCGCACTTCCGAGACCGAAACCACCGTGTTCTCGATCAGCGGATCGAGGATCTCGCCGCGCTGCAAGGTTTCCGACAGAGCATGGCGCACCTGCTCGCCTACGCGAAGCATGCGCTGGGATGGGCCTGATGTGATTGAACGGGGCATTTTTCTCTATCCTGAAATCGTGGGGCGCGGGATAGGACCGCACCACATGTCTCATATGGTTTGGGCGGCGGTCTTTCGACCACCGCCCGGTCTCGATGGATGCCCGAACTCGAACGTTCGAGCTCAGAGCGTCCTGGTCACCATCTCGACGCGGAAGCACTCGATGACGTCACCGACGCGCATGTCCTCGTAGTTCTGGAAGGCCATGCCGCATTCCTGGCCGCCCGGAACTTCCGAAACCTCGTCCTTGAAGCGCTTCAGGGTCTTCAGCGTGCCTTCGTGGATGACGACGTTGTCGCGGATCAGGCGCACGCCCGCACCACGCTCGACCTTGCCTTCGGTGACACGGCAGCCGGCGATCTTGCCGACCTTGGTGATGTCGAAGATCTCGAGGATCTCGGCATTGCCGATGAAGGTCTCGCGACGCTCCGGCGAGAGCAGGCCGGAGAGCGCCGCCTTCACGTCATCCACGAGATTGTAGATGATGGAGTAGTAGCGGATCTCGATGCCTGCCGCGGCCGCTGCCGCACGCGCCTGCACATTGGCGCGAACGTTGAAGCCGATGATCGCGGCCCCCGAGGTCTCCGCCAGCGACACGTCGCTTTCGGTGATACCGCCGGCTCCCGCATGGACGATGCGCGCACGCACCTCGTCGGTGCCGAGATTGTCCAGCGCCGCGTTGATCGCCTCGATCGAACCCTGCACGTCGCCCTTGATAACCAGCGGGAATTCTTTCAGTCCGCTGGTCTGCAACTGCGACATCATCTGCTCCAGCGAACCGCGCTGGCCGGCATGCCTGGCAACCGCCTTCTCGCGTGCCAGACGCTGGCGGTATTCGGTGATCTCGCGGGCGCGGGCCTCGTTGTTGACCACGGCGAAGCGGTCGCCGGCCTGCGGCGTGCCTTGCAGGCCGAGCACCTCCACCGGCATTGCCGGCGGCGCTTCCTTGACCTGCTCGCCGCGATCATTGACGAGCGCGCGTACCCGGCCCCATTCGTTGCCGGCGACGAGAATGTCGCCCGGCATCAACGTGCCGGTCTGCACCAGCACGGTAGCGACTGGGCCGCGGCCCTTGTCGAGCTGGGCTTCGATGGCCACGCCTTCGGCGGTGCGGTCCGGATTGGCCTTCAGGTCGAGGATTTCGGCCTGCAGCAGGATCGCTTCGAGCAACTTGTCGAGATTGATGCCCTTGGTCGCCGACACCTCGACATCCAGCACCTCACCGCCCATGGATTCGACGAACACCTCGTGGCGCAGCAGTTCCGAACGCACCTTCTGCGGGTCGGCGTCATGCTTGTCGATCTTGTTGATCGCCACAATGATCGGAACGCCGGCCGCCTTGGCGTGATTGATCGATTCGATCGTCTGCGGCATGACGCTGTCGTCAGCTGCCACCACGAGGATGGCGATATCGGTCGCCTGGGCACCGCGGGCACGCATCGCCGTGAAGGCGGCGTGGCCGGGCGTGTCGATGAAGGTAACCTTGTGACCGTTCTTCTCGACCTGATAGGCGCCGATATGCTGGGTAATGCCGCCGGCCTCGCCGGAGACGACGTTGGCATTGCGGATGGCATCGAGCAACGAGGTCTTGCCGTGATCGACATGGCCCATGATCGTTACCACCGGCGGACGCGGCTGCAGGTCCTCGGGACGATCGGCGATGTTGAACAAGCCCTCTTCGATGTCGGACTCGGCGACGCGGCGGACCGTGTGGCCAAATTCGGTGGCGACGAGTTCGGCCGTGTCGGCGTCGATGACGTCACCAGGCTTCAGGATCTGGCCCTGCTTCATGAAGAACTTGACCACGTCGACAGCGCGCTCGGACATGCGCTGCGCCAGCTCCTGGATGGTGATGGTTTCGGGCAGGATCACTTCACGCATGACTTTCTCGCGTGGCTCGTTATGCAACGCGCGCTTGAATTTCTCCTGACGGCGGCGCATCGACGAGAGCGAGCGGGCGCGCGCATCCTCGTCGGAAAGCGCCGAATTCAGCGTCAGCTTGCCGCGGCGGCGGTCTTCCTCGCCCTTGGTCGGTTTGGCCGGACGCGCCACTTCCGGCGTGACCAGACGGCGCACTGGTGCGCCGGCACCGGTCCGCTTCGGTTTGACCTCTTCCTCGTCATCGACTGTTGCCAGTTCGGCGGCGAGCGGCGCACGGCGGCGCGCCTCTTCCTCGGCACGGCGGCGGGATTCGGCCTCGGCTTGCAGCCGTGCCTCTTCCTCGGCCTGACGGCGAGCCGATTCCTCGCGCTCGCGGCGGCGGCGCTCTTCGTCCTCGCTGCGGCGCTTGGCTTCCTCGATGGCGCGCTGGCGATCCTCGACATCGCGGACCTTCGAGCCCTCGAGAGCCCGGCGGCGTGCTTCCATTTCCTGGCGCGACAACTCGTTCAGCACCATGCCGCCGCGTTCGACCGGCGGCGGAGGGGGAGGCGCCTTGGGAGCTTCCTGCACGGCAGGCGCTGCCGCGACCGGCTTCGGCGTGAAGACGGACACAGGCACTGCCGCCGGCTCCGGCTTGTCGCCGGGCAGCGAGAACTTGCGCTTCTTGGTCTCGACGACCACCGACTTGGTGCGGCCGTGCGAGAAGTTCTGGCGCACCGTGCCCTGTTCCATACCGGGGCGCTTCAGCGTCAAGGTCTTCTTCGGCGTAACACTCAGCGTCTTGTCGTCGCCCGATTTCGTATCGCTCATTCCATATCCTCTGCGGCATCATCTTCGTCAGCAACGGCCGCAAGCATTGCCAGATCGTCCGGGGAACCGCCCCGATATCGGTCGAGCGCAACCATGCGCTTCTGGACCGCCCTGCCCGCGTCTCCCGCGAGAACGGCAGCATGTATCACATTTGTACCCCCCAATGCCAAGCTCAACTCGGCCTCGGAGAAAAGTTTGTAAGCGCGGATCGCAGGCCCGCCGAGGTGGACGGTTGCCCGCCGCGCCTGGCTTATCTTGCGGACGCCATCGTCGGAAGCCTCGATCGCGTGGAGCACGAAAAGTGCAAGTCCGCCGCGCACGGCGCTCTCGACCTTGGTCGCTCCGAGCGCTATGGCGCCCGCCTTGCGGGCCAGGCCAAGCATGCCCAGAGCGGACCTGGAAAGCAGCGCGTCGACCATGCCGCCAAGATCGGCCGGCACGCTCACCTGCGCCTTAAAAGCACGGGCAAACAGGTTTTTGGCCGCTGCCTTTTCTATATGTAGGCGGTCGGCCGTCACCCAGCAACCGCGGCCGGGCAGGTTTCTCTTGATGTCCGGAACGACGGCCGAATCCGGGCCGACGACGAAACGGATCAGTTCATCCGGTTCGGCTTGCCTGCGGGTGACGATGCAGGTGCGATCGTTCATCTCGTCGAAGGGCGGGTTCGGTGCGATGCGGTTTCACCTCACGCACCGACGGTTTCGTCAGCCGGCACGCCCTCGGCGGCAAGCTCGTCTTCGGTGATCCAGCCAGCCTTCAGGCGAGCGGCCAGGACCATCTGCTCGGCATCGGCGCGTGATACGCCGTGGTTGGCGAGCACACCCGGGAATACCTTCGTCTCGCCGTCCTTGCGTTCCTTCCAACCGGTCAGGTCGTCGGCGGCGTAGCCGGCGAAATCCTCGATCGTCTTCACGCCGTCCTCGCCGAGCGTCACCATCATGGCGGTGGTGATGCCGGGAATCTCGCGCAGCTCGTCCTTGACGCCGAGCGCCTTGCGCTTCTCGTCATGCTCGGCTTCGATCTTCTCCAGATATTCGCGGGCGCGGGTCTGGATTTCCGAAGCCGTGTCCTCGTCGAAGCCGTCGATCGACGCGATTTCGCCGGAGTCGACATACGCGACCTCCTCGACGCTGGTGAAGCCTTCGGAAGCGAGCACCTGGCCGACCATCTCGTCGACGTCGAGGGCTTCCATGAACAGCGACGACCGTTCGACGAATTCCTTCTGGCGGCGTTCGCTCTCTTCCTGCTCGGTCAGGATGTCGATATCCCAGCCGGTGAGCTGCGAGGCAAGACGGACGTTCTGGCCGCGGCGGCCGATGGCCAGCGACAGCTGATCGTCGGGAACGACGACCTCGATGCGCTCGGCATCCTCGTCGAGCACGACCTTGGCGACTTCCGCCGGCTGCAACGCATTGACAATGAAGGACGCGGCCGAAGGCGACCACGGAATGATGTCGATCTTCTCGCCCTGCAATTCACCGACGACCGCCTGGACGCGGCTGCCGCGCATGCCGACGCAGGCGCCGACCGGATCGATGGAGCTGTCGCGCGAGATGACAGCGATCTTGGCGCGCGAACCCGGATCGCGGGCGACCGACTTGATCTCGATGATGCCGTCGTAGATTTCCGGCACTTCCATGGTGAACAGCTTCGCCATGAACTGCGGATGGGTGCGCGACAGGAAGATCTGCGGGCCGCGCTGTTCGCGGCGCACGTCATAGACATAGGCGCGGACGCGATCGCCATATTTGTAGTTTTCGCGCGGAATCAGCTCGTCGCGGCGGATGATCGCCTCGCCGCGGCCGAGATCGACGATGACGTTGCCGTATTCGACGCGCTTGACGGTACCGTTGACGATCTCGCCGATACGGTCCTTGTATTCGTCATATTGCCGGTCGCGCTCGGCCTCGCGCACCTTCTGCACGATGACCTGCTTGGCGGACTGGGCGGCGATGCGGCCAAAATCCATCGGCGGTAGCTGTTCGGCAATGAAATCGCCGAGCTGGGCGTCCGGATTGCGCTCGCGCGCCGAGGAAATGGCAATCTGCGTCGCGTAGTCATCGACCTTCTCGACCACTTCCATCAGCCGCTGCAGCTTCATCTCGCCGGTGTTGGCATTGATGTCGGCGCGGATATTGGTTTCCTGGCCGTAGCGCGAGCGCGCGGCCTTCTGGATCGCATCGGCCATGGCGGCGATGACGATCGACTTGTCGATCGACTTTTCACGCGCGACCGCATCGGCGATCTGCAGCAGTTCAAGCCTGTTGGCGCTTACAACCATCTTCTTTCTCCCGAGCTTGTTGCCGACCTTTACGGCCGGCAGCCCAATCACATTTCCTGTTCGGTTTCGTCTTCCGCACCCTCTGGTGCGTCTTCGGGTTCGCCGCGGCGTTTCCTGGCTTCCTTGCGCGCCCGATTGTCCTTCGACAGCGCATCGCGGATAAGGTCGTCGGTCAGAATCAGCCGCGCTTCGGCAATCGCATCGTAGGGAACACGTACCGTCGGCTCCTCGCCGTAAGCGGCCTTGTCACGCTCGATCAGCACACCGTCCGCGTCGCTTTCGGCGATCTTGCCCTTGAAGCGCTTACGGTCGGCGACGAGAACCGACGTTTCCATCTTCACCAGATGGCCGGTCCAGGCTGCAAAGTCCGATTTGCGGACCAGCGGCCGGTCGATGCCCGGCGACGACACTTCGAGATGATAAGCCTTCTCGATCGGATCATCGACATCGAGCGCCGGCGACACCGCCCGGCTGACCTCTTCACAATCCTCGACCGTCATCGTGCCGTCCTCGCGCTCGGCCATGATCTGCAGCGTCAGCCCGTTCTGGCCCGACAGGTGCACACGTACCAAGCGGAAGCCAATGGCGCGCAGTACCGGCTGAACGATCAGCGCGATGCGCGCATCGATGCCGCTTTCGCGGATGATGCGGTCGTCGCCTTCGCTTGCCGTCACTGTCATTCGGTCCTGTCACTCGATTTCTGTTGGTCGGCAGGTAATAAAAAAGAGCGGGACCGGGTGGACCCACTCTTCGTCATAGCGACCAAGAATTTGAAGCTGATATAGACGATCGTGGTCCTCGTTTCAAGCCCGTCCTGCATGACGGCAAGGCTCCGAGTCCGCAGCGCTGCGCCAAATGCATGGCGCCCATGCAGTGATCCCCCTTTGAGCACCGGCCACGCACGACTATCTATGTTGCATTGCACAATTGGAGCGCTCACTGCGCTCGAAAGGGTACCATCATGAACAATCGTGGATTTTTTTCAGCCATAGGCGATGTCTTTAGCGTGTTCGGCAGCGCCGTAGCCGCGTCGCGGGCTGTGGAAAGCGGTCGCAAGCCGCGTGCGCGTGATCTGCGCAATCTCGGCATGGAGCCGGCAGCCTTCGACAAGATCCGTCGCTTCTGAGCCAAGTGAGCGCCGAGAGCCTTCGGCCCGCTCGCCTTGTGCTCAGCTCTAATTTCCCGCTTATTTCCGCACGAAGGTGAGATAGGCGGGCCGTCGGCCTTCGCGAATGGCCTTGGCCTCATAGCGCGTCCCCGGCCAGCCATCATAGGGCCGGTGCCAGTCGGCTGCTTCGCTTGCCTGCCACGTGAAGGCGTCGTGCGCCCGGCAATGCAGGAGCGTCCAGTTCACATAGCTGTCGATATCGGACGCAAAGTGGAACTTTCCGCCGTGCTTCAGGACGCGCGCGAAGCGGTCGAGATTGACCGGGCTGACGAAGCGCCGCTTCCAGTGCTTCTTCTTCGGCCACGGATCCGGATAGAGAAGATCAATGCCGTCAAGCGAAGCCTGCGGCAGCCAGTCCAGCAGACGTGTGGCGTCGTCGTCATAGACGCGCAGATTGGCAAGCGGCCGCTCCCGGACCGCTATCATCATCTTGGCCATGCCGTTGACGAAAGGCTCGACGCCGATAAAGCCGGTCGCCTGGCTGGCCGTAGCACGGTGCAGAAGATGTTCGCCGCCGCCAAAACCGATTTCGAGCTGGACAGCCGAAACTTCGGCTTCGAAAAGGCTGCGCAAGTCGGCCGGCGGTTCAACCGTCAGATCGAGCCTGTAGGCGGCGAAGCCGCTCTCCAGCGCCGCTGCCTGTTGTGGTCGAATGGTCTTGCCGCGCCGGCGACCGAAAAAGGCCTCGGTCGCACGGCTTGGCCGGTCCTTCGGATCCATAGGCGCCGCGGTTAGGCGGCGACTGCTTCGGCGACCGGTTCGGCGAGAGCGTCCTTGAGCGCCTTGGCGAGATCGGTCTTCTCCCAGGAGAAGGATCCGTCGCGGCCGGCCTTGCGGCCAAAATGGCCGTAGGACGACGTCTTGGCATAGATCGGCTTGTTGAGATCGAGGTGGCGGCGGATGCCGGACGGCGACAGGTCCATCACGGCGCGCAGTGCACGCTCGAGTTTTGCCTCGTCGACCTTGCCGGTGCCGTGCAGGTCGACGTAGATCGACAGCGGCTGGGCGACACCGATCGCATAGGAAAGCTGGATGGTGCAGCGATCGGCGAGCTTTGCGGCAACCACGTTCTTGGCGAGATAACGCGCCGCATAGGCCGCCGAGCGGTCGACCTTGGTGGTGTCCTTGCCAGAAAAAGCGCCGCCGCCATGAGGCGCAGCCCCACCATAAGTGTCGACGATGATCTTGCGGCCGGTCAGGCCGGCGTCGCCATCAGGCCCGCCGATGACGAACTTGCCGGTCGGATTGATGTACCAGTTGCAATTGTCGGCAATCTTCAGGTCGCCCAGTGCTTCGCGAATATAGGGCTCGACGACGTTGCGCACCTTCTTCGAATCCCACGTCTCATCGAGATGCTGGGTCGACAGCACGATCTGCGTCACTTCCGCCGCTTTGCCGTCGACATAGCGGACGGTGACCTGGCTCTTGGCATCCGGCCCAAGCCTGCCGGCATCACCGCTGCCTTCATGGCGCGCAGCCGCCAGCAATTCGAGGATCTTGTGGCTGTAATAGATCGGCGCCGGCATCAGGTCCGGGGTTTCGCGGCAGGCATAGCCAAACATGATGCCCTGGTCGCCGGCTCCCTCCTCGCCTTGCCGGTCGGAGGCGTTATCGACGCCTTGGCCGATATCCGGCGACTGGCCGTGCAGCAGGACCTCGATCTTGGCTGTCTTCCAGTGGAAACCGGCCTGCTCGTAGCCGATTTCGCGGATCGCCTTGCGAGCGACCGACTTGAACTTGGCCGGGTTGACAATCGGATGGCCGGCCGCATCCTTCAGGACGTTGCCCTCCTTGTCCTTCTTGAGCAGCGTCTCGGGGACGCGCACCTCGCCGGCGATGACAACGCGATTGGTCGTCGCAAGCGTCTCGCAGGCAACGCGGACCTTCCACGGGTCCATGCCGGTCTTTCTGGCTTCGCGATAGACGAGATCGACAATCTCGTCGGAGATGCGGTCGCAGACCTTGTCGGGATGGCCCTCGGCAACGGATTCCGAGGTGAAGAAGTAATTGTGCCGCGTCACGGGTGTCCCCTCTTGAAAAAAATATCGGCAGGCCGCCGATTTTGGCGCGCCAGTTGTTAACGGTGCCGGGCGTCGCTCGTCAAGCCATGCAGCCGTTCTGGCATGAATTTTGACGTTATTATCTTTGCATCCCGAGACGGCGGCAGGGCGCACTGCGATCAGCCCTTGCACCAACAGACTGAGGAAAACGGCTTCGAGGAAGCGTGTCGAGCGAAATCGATCTGCGCTTCAGCGCATCTGCGGAATGAACATCCCTCAATGGCGCAGCCGCGAGAAATTGCATGCCCAGCTACGACGACCCCTTCCTTGTTGAACTCTTCACGGGCCAGTCAATCGACTTCGTCGGTGGAAAGCGACTTCACCAGCTCGATGATCTTGCGGCGCACTTTCACGTCGGCGATCTTGACGAAGGCGCGATTCAGCTGGAGGCCTTCCGGGCTGCCGCAGAATTCGACGGCGGAGGTCATCGAAGCATCCTCGGCAAATCCACGGTTGCCCACGGGCTCCTGACCGGGCGCATCCTCGAAAAAGAAGGCGACGGGGACGCCGAGTATGGAGGCGATTGCCTGCAAACGGCTGGCGCCGACGCGATTGGTGCCCTTTTCGTACTTTTGGATCTGCTGGAACGTTATGCCGAGGTTTTCACCCAGTTTTTCCTGGCTCATTCCCAGCATATTGCGGCGAAGCCGGATGCGGCTTCCGACGTGGATGTCGATCGGATTCGGCTTTTTCTTGTTTTCTTCTGTCATTTTTTCCTCGCCGAATTTTTCCGGCTTTTTCTATTTTGCTGCCCAAACGACGCCGCGGCCCGTGCCCCAACAGAACGACCTTATCGACTTCGAAAATTTTCGGGCGCTTACAGTATGAGTTTCTAATGTGTCGGCTGTCAATTCGCCCGTAGCCTTTGCCTTACGTTCAAAATGCATGCCGTAACGGCAAGCAAAAACATGATCAGCATTCCGTTAATGCGTCGTTGGCCGGAGGAAACGACGGCTTGGTTGGAGATCGGCACACGCACATCGATCGCGCCGCGTGCATCGATTGCCAGCGCGTCGACGATGCGACCGCGCGGGTCGACAACGGCCGAAATGCCGTTATTAGCCGCGCGCAACAGGGGCACCCCATTCTCCACCGCCCGGATCTGCGCCTGCCTGAAGTGCTGGTACGGCCCCGGCGTGTCGCCGAACCAGGCGTCATTGGTGACGTTCACAATAAGCTCGGCTGACGTTGCGTCAACTGCGACCAGATCGGGAAAGATGACCTCATAGCAAATAAACGGCAGCGCCCGGATACCGCCGGGCAGCGCGATCGGATGCCGCTCATTGCCCGCCGCGAAGGTCATTGGACCGGCAACAAGCTGCTCAAGCCCGAAGCGGCCGAGCAGATCGGCGAAAGGCAGGTATTCGCCGAAGGGTACCAGGTGGACCTTGTCGACGGCATCGACGATTTCGCCCCTTTCGTCGATCGCCACCACAGAGTTGTAGTAACGGCTGCCGGCCGCCGAGCCGCCTTCCTCGCGAACGACGCCGGCGACCAGCATCTGGCCATCGCCAAGCATCTCTCCGATCGCAGGCAGGGCATCCGGACGTTCGGTGAACAGAAACGGCACGGACGTCTCCGGCCACAGGATCAATTGCGGCCTGTCATGGCCGGGTTCCGGCGCCTTGGCCGAAAGCCCCATCATGGTGGCGAAGATACGGTCACGCACCGAGGTATCCCATTTTTCCGTAAGGTCGACGGCAGGCTGCACGATACGGACGTCAAGGCTGCGGGCGGCCGGCTTTTCGGGGGCGGCGAGCCGGATATAGCCGAAGCCGGCATGGGCGGCGACGAGAACGACAAGCAACGCCGCGCCGAGGCGAAGATGCTGGCGCGCCGCAAGCAGCGCCGGCAGCGCGAAGACGAAGACCGCAAGCGCGTTCATGCCGACCATGCCGGTCACCGAGACGCTCTGCATCAGCAAAGGCACCGGCATCGCCGCATAGCCGACGGCATTCCACGGAAAGCCGGTGAACAGGAAGCCGCGCAGCCATTCCGCCAGCGCAAAGCCGAAGGCGAGCGCGGCGATGCGCCCGATGTCGTTGCTCCACAACAGCCGGGCAACCACGGCAGCGAAACCGTAAAAGAGGGCCAGCGCGAGGGGGATGCCGACCACCGCGAACGGCAAGGCCCAGGCAAAGCTGTCGGCCTCGACCAGCAGCGCCGAGCCGACCCACCAGAGACCGGCAAGAAAGTAGCCGAAACCGAACCACCAGCCGGTGGCGAAAGCCGGCCGCAAGCGCCGCAGAAAACCGTCCGAGGCTTCGCCGGTCGCGCCGTCGAGGAGCCACACCAGCAGCGGGAACGAAACGAAACAGACGGCGAAGAAATCGTAAGGCGCCTGGGCAAGAACCGTCAGCGCCCCGGCAAGAAACGCCACTAGCGCGCGCCGCCAGCCCCAAAGCAGAATTATCCGGCCGGCCTGGCGCTCCATCTATGCTTCCGAGTCGTGCGAATCAGGAAGCAAGATTTATCAGGCTGCGGGCTTGGCTCCAAACCGGGCGACCTAGTCCGCTCATAGCTATCGATGCCAGCCTTGTATCTTCAGCCCGCCCAGCCGCTCAGCCTCTACGCGTGGGACAGAGCCGACAGTCTGGGAAAAGGTCCAGACATGGCCTTCAGGATCGCGCGCGTGTTCTTGCCTGCAACTGAAGCCGGGCTGGCTATATGGTCGGCCCATTCGGAATCGACGATGATATAGCCGTCGCCGAACCGCATCTCGGAATGGACGAGCCTGCCATTAGCATCGCTGACCACCATGCTCGGCTCGAAGCCGAAAGCCTTTTCAAGCCATGTCAATGCGGCCCGCGGATCCTGGTAGAAGACGCCGGAGCCTAAGTCGAGTGCTTGAACGGGTCCTCAACCGGCATCGGGCAAGCCGCGTCCTTCAAGCCTGCTCGGTGCGGACGGCGCGGCGGCGGCGCTCGCCCTTCAGGGTCTCGACGATGCGCACGCGCTTGACGCGGCGTGGGTCGGCGTCGAGCACATGAAACTCGAAGCCGGGTATGGCCTGCACCACTTCGCCGCGCGCCGGCACCCGGCCAAGCGTGTTGAAGATCATGCCGCCGATCGTGTCGACATATTCGCCGTGCTCGCCGGCGGCGAAATCCTCGCCGATCATCTTGGCGACGTCGTCGATCTCGGCCTTGCCGTCGACGATGAAGACGCCTTCGCCGGCCTGGGTAATCATCGGCTCGTCCTCGTCATGCTCGTCCTCGATGTCGCCGACCACCATCTCGACGATGTCCTCGAGCGAGACGAGACCGTCAGTACCGCCATATTCGTCGATGACCAAAGCCATCTGGGTCCGCGTCGTCTGCATCCGCCCCATCAGGTCGGAGGCGAGCATCGACGGCGGCACGAACAGCACCGGTCGGATCAGGTTGAGATCGCCGATGGTGCGCGCCAGATCGACCTGAGCGAGATCGAGAACCGTCGCGACCGGAGTTTTCCTTGTCGTCCTGCCCTTTCTGACGCGGGCGACCTTGGTGATGTGCGCCAGCACGTCGCGGATATGAACCATGCCGCGCGGATCGTCGAGCGTCTCCGAATAGACCGGCATGCGGGAATGGCCGGACTGCTCGAACAGCCCCAGAAGATCACCCAGCTTCGTGGTGATCTCGACCGCCTCGATGTCGGCGCGCGGCACCATGACGTCCTCGACGCGCACTTCGCGCAGGCGCAGGATGTTGTTGAGCATGGCGCGTTCGCCAGGCGAGAAGGATTCTGCATCGCTCGCCGTTTCGGCAAGCGCACCGGCAATCTCCTCGCGCAGGCTGGTGCCGTTGCGGTGCCTGAAAAGCCCGAGCACGCGATCAAACAGGGAAGGACCGGCAGGCGATGCCTCGCTGGCGAAGCTGCCGGTCGAGGTACTCGGACTCGAGCCCTCTTCCGTCGTTTCGGAAGGCTTGATCACACTGCCGGCGTCGGAGCGGGCGGCAGTCTCTGGTTTGTCGTTCATCATCGTCCGGTCAATTGGTCTTTTGTAATTACGTGTAGGGATCGGGAATGGCAAGCCTCGCAAGTGCTGCGCGCTCTGTCGCTTCCATCAGTTCCGCTTCGGCATCGGTTTCGTGATCATAGCCCAGCAAATGCAGCAGGCCATGGATGACGAGATGGGAGATATGGTCCTCGATGGGCTTGTCTTCCAGTGCCGCCTCGCGCGCGACAGTCTCGGCGGCCAGCACGATGTCGCCGAGCATCGGCGGCAGAGGCCCGCCCCTGGCAAACGGAAAAGCCGGAAAAGACAGGACGTTGGTCGGCTTGTCCTTGCCGCGCCAGCCGGCATTGAGCGTACGGATATGGGCATCGTCGGAAAAGACGATGCTGAGCTCGGAACGGCCGTCGGCACCGGTTTCGGCAAAGCCGGCCGAGACGGCGTGGTCGACCAGCCGCGTCAGCGTCGTCTCGTCGGGCCAGTCGCCCGCCTCGATCGCGATGTCGATCTCGACGGGAAGCGGCCCCCCCGCCTTTTGCTCCTCAGCCATGCGGCCGCATAATCATATCAGCTTTCGACACCCAGGCCCCTGGCCAGCTTGCCGTCGCGGTCATAGGCCTTGACGATCTCGGCGACCAGCGGATGCCTGACGACGTCGCCTTCGTTGAAGCGGACCGTCACCATGCCGGTGACGCCGTCGAGGATTCTCAGCGCCTCGACCAGGCCGGACTTGGTGTTTGGCGGCAGATCGATCTGGGTCGGATCACCGGTGACGATCATGCGCGAGTTCTCGCCGAGGCGGGTCAGGAACATCTTCATCTGCATCGGCGTAGTGTTCTGCGCCTCGTCGAGTATGACGGCAGCGTGCGCCAGCGTACGGCCGCGCATGAACGCCAGCGGCGCGATCTCGATGACCTCGGCGGCAATCGCCCGCTCGACCTTGTCGGCCGGCATCATGTCGTAGAGCGCGTCATAGAGCGGCCGCAGATAGGGATCGACCTTCTCCTTCATGTCACCCGGCAGAAAGCCAAGCCGTTCGCCCGCCTCGACCGCGGGGCGCGACAGCACGATGCGTTCGACCATGCCGCGTTCGAGCAGCATTGCCGCATGCGCCACCGCCAGATAGGTCTTTCCGGTGCCGGCCGGGCCGATGCCGAAGACGAGTTCCGACCGCTCCAGCGCGCGCATGTAGGCGTCCTGGTTGAGCGAGCGGGCATAGATGGTCTTCTTGCGCGTCGATATCTGGGCGGCGGACACCTTGCCCTTGCGCTCCAGCGTCGGCAGCGTCAGCTGGTCGTCGCTGGCGATCGCCATGCGCACGGCGCCGTCGACATCGGACTGGCCGATGTCGGTGCCTTTCTGCAGAATGCCGTAAAGATTGTCCAAGGCGCGGCGTGCCTGCTCGGCGGCCGAGGAAGAGCCCTTGATGGTCAATTGATTGCCGCGCGAGCGGATATCGACGCCGAGCTTCTGCTCGAGTCGGGCCAGATTCTCGTCGAACTGGCCGTAAAGGGCGCTGGCAAGCTTGTTGTTGTCGAAAGTCAGTACGATGTGCGCGATATCCGAGGCCCCCGAGGGTAGGTTCTGGGGCAGGTTCTTCACTTCAGCAGCGCTCAACCGTCTCTCCTCATCTGCCGAGACCTTCAGGCCAATTCGGCGAACAGGCTGTTGTAGCCCGTCTTCGTGATTCGTACCTGGATAATGTCACCGATTTCGCCGGCCTTTTCATCAACAATAACCGGCTGCAGCCAGGGCGAGCGGCCAACCTTCTGGCCGGCCTGGCGGCCCGGCTTTTCGATCAGCGTGTCGATGGTCCTGCCGACCAGGCTGGTGCCGAAATCCTGCTGCTGTTTCAGCAGCAGCGCCTGCAGCCGCTGCAGGCGCTCGTCCTTGACGGCCTCCGGCACGTGATCGCTCATCTCGGCGCCCGGCGTGCCGGGGCGCGGCGAATATTTGAACGAAAAGGCCGAGGCATAGTTGACGTCTTCGACCAACTGCATGGTCGCCTCGAAATCCGCTTCCGTCTCACCGGGAAAGCCGACAATAAAATCGCCGGACAGTGCGATGTCGTTCCGTGCGGCACGGATGCGGTCGATCAACGTCAGATAGTCCTTGGCCATATGCCTGCGGTTCATCGCCTTGAGTATGCGGTCGGAGCCGGACTGCACCGGTAAATGTAGATAGGGCATCAGCGTCGGCAAATCACGATGGGCGGCGATCAATTCATCCTCCATGTCGCGCGGATGACTGGTCGTGTAGCGCAGCCGCGCCAGGCCTGGAATCTCGGCCAGCCTGAACAGCAGTCGGCCAAGGCCCCATTCCCCGCCGTTTTCGCCTCTTCCATGCCAGGCATTGACGTTCTGGCCGAGCAGCGTCAGCTCGCGCACGCCGGCATCCGCCAGGCGCTCGGCCTCGGCGACGATCTGTGCCACCGGCCGCGAGACTTCCGAGCCGCGCGTATAGGGCACGACACAGAAGGTGCAGAACTTGTCGCAGCCTTCCTGAACGGTCAAGAACGCCGTCACGCCGCGCCTGATCAGTTCGGCGCGCTTCGGCTGCGGCAGATACTCGAACTTGTCCTCGACGGCATAGTCGGTCTCGACGATCTTTTCGCCGCCACGCGCCCTCGCCAGCACACCGGGCAGCCGGTGGTAGGTCTGCGGGCCGATGACCAGGTCGACGGCCGGCGAGCGGCGGATGATCTCGGCACCCTCGGCCTGCGCCACGCAGCCGGCGACGCCGACCAGCATTTCGCGCCCGGCCTTTGCACGCTCGGCCTTCAACTCACGGATGCGCCCAAGTTCGGAATAGACCTTTTCCGCCGCTTTCTCGCGGATGTGGCAGGTGTTGAGCAGCACCAGATCGGCCTCGCCGATAGCGTCTGTCGCGGCATAGCCGTCGGCCGCCAGCGCATCGGTCATGCGCTGCGAATCGTAAACATTCATCTGGCAGCCATAGGTCTTGACGAAGACCTTTCTGGTCGCGGCAGGCGGAACGACCAGGTCTTCGGCGGCAGCGCCGATGTCGTCGCGTTCTATCGTGTTCAATTCCATTTCGCGGCTTCTAGCGCCTTTCCCCGACAAAAAACAGACGAATCTGGCCGGAACCTGCGCAGCCTACCGGCTCGGACGCGGTTCGGCGAGCGCCGCTTGTACCATCTCGCGTACCTGGCGTTCCATCTGCTTTGCTGTCTCCTTGCGGCTGGAGCCCTTGGAGAAAGCAATCGCCTCGCCAAAATGCACCTCGACGTCGAGGGCGCCCTCGGCCATCAGCACCTTGAGGTGCGGCATCAGCTCCTCGTCGCCGATCCAGGCGGCAACCGGCCGATGCCGGCGGCCGAGCGGCACGCCATGCAGGCGCGTATAGACGATCGCCACCGGCTGGATGAAGACCTGTTCGGCCGCCCCTTCCGCAATCGCCATTGTAGCGGCGCCGAACAGCGTGCTCTTGAACGGCAGGATCATGTTGCCGTCGCCGGTCGAGCCTTCGGCAAACAGCACCATGGCGTCGCCCTTGGCCATGCGGCCGGCGATCTCGCTCGCCTGGTCGCCCGACGAACGCTTACGCTCACGTTCGATGAAGACCGTGCGTTGCAGCTTCGACAGCATGCCGATCAACGGCCAGCCGGCCATGTCGGCCCTGGCGATGAACGTCACGTCGACCATCGACCCCAGCACCATGATGTCGGTCCAGGAGATGTGGTTGGACGCAACCAGCAATGGGCGTTGTTCGGACAGAGTCCCCTTGACATGGATGCGCAGCCCCAGCGTCCTGACGATCATCCTGTGCCAGATTTTCAGGATGAAGGTCTCGCGCCAGAGCCCGGTCCGCATCGACAATATCTGCAGCGGCACAAGCACCAGCGAGCCGACGACAACCAGCCCCAGGGCCAGGAAAATCCTGATTTTTCCGATCATCCGCACCACCCCGGCGTTTGGCTAGCGAAGATCGCGGCGCATGACAAGCGCGCCGGTCGGGCCGTGCTCCGGCGACTTGTAATAGTTGGCGCGCTTGCCGACCTCGCGGAAGCCGAACCGCCGGTAGAGCGCGATCGCGGCGACATTGGTCTCGTCGACCTCGAGGAAAAGCGCCTCGGCGCGCTGTGCGTGCAGTTCGCGCAGCACCGCATCCATCAATTGCCAGCCGAGCCCCCGGCGCCGATGCGAGCGTGCCACCGCGACCGTCAGGATCTCGCCCTCGCCGGCCGCGAGCCGCGCCAGCACGAAGCCGACCGGCGGCTTGGCACCCTGTCCGGTCTCGCGCGCGGCATAGCCGAACACCGTGTCCTGCTCGAGCAGCGCGGCGAATTCGTCGTCGGTCCACGGCCGCGCGAAATCCTCGCGATGCAGCACCGACATGGCCGCGCTATCGGCAACCGTCAACGGCTCGAGCGCATAGTCCCTGCGGCGCGACTGGAGGAAAGGAATGCGCATCAGGACTTGTTTCCGTTTGGACCATGATCTTTTCCCAAAACCGGTTTCCACTTTTTGGGATCATGGTCTTGCCTCGATAGAATAAAGCCTGCCTGAGGCTTTGCGTCGGCGCCGCGCAGATAGAGTGGTTTCGGCTTTTCGCCCTCGCCCTTTTTACCGGCACGTTGGGCGGCGGCCAGCCGGGCATAGACGGCGATGTCGGCGGTGGCCGCTGTCGCGCCGACGTCGAAGGCGCGCCCGGCCGAGGCGGCAATTTGCGTTGCCGCCGTACCGGCCAGAACCGCGGAGCTGTCAACCGCCTTGGCGGCGGCTTGCGAGAGCGTGGTCACCGAGGGACCGTAAATCAAAACGGATGCTTCATCGTAAAGTGCCGCATGGATCTCCTCGCGACCTGCATCGAGCGCGGCGAGCACGGCGCGACCGGGAAATGCCGCTCTCGCTTGCGCCGCCAGGGCCTCCAGAGTCGTCACGCCGATCGCCGGGATTTTCAGCGCCAGCGCAAGGCCGCGCGCCGCCGAGACGCCGACGCGCAGACCGGTGAAGGAGCCCGGACCCGTCGAAACGGCAATGGCGCCGAGGCCGGAATAGTCGGTTCTGCTGGTCCCCAACGCCTTTTCGATGACACCCATCAGATGCTCGGCATGACCCTTACCGAGATCGAGCACCGAACGGCCGAGTTCTTTCCCGGCCGCCGCGTCGTAGACGCAGGCGGCGCAGAGATTGGCGGCACAGTCGATGGCAAGCAATTTCATGAAGCGGCCGGTTGAGACAGTTTCGAAAACAACTTCCCTCTGCCCGCCAGGGCTGATCCCCGCAAGGGAATAATGGATAAATCGTCAGGCGACTTGGCTTCGGCGCGGGTCCAAGAATGTAAGTTCCAACGCACGCAATCGCCACAATAGGTATCGGGACTAGCCGACCTGCTCGATACGCAGCACGTGATTGTCCCAGACATAGTCCGGCTCGGAACGTATCGAGCCACCGGACTCGACGATATCGCCGGCGCCGGTCGTCGCCATGAAGCTTTCCCCATCGGCTGCAACGCCGCAAACCTCGACCAGCGCCTTGGTGGCGACGATGCGGCCGCTGGCCGCGTCGATCACGGCAAGCGAATTGCCCTCAGGCGAAGACACGGCGATGGTGCCGGCGGCAGGGTTGGCGGCGACCGAGCCGATATAATTCCTGAAGCCGGAGAGCACATCCTGCGACATATCGAGCAATTGCAAGTCCTTGCCGCGCGGCGCGCGGCCAACCAGCGGGGGACGATCGGTACCCGGCCCCCTGTACTGGCAGCCGAACCAGACGGTGCCGGACCGGTCGGCATCCATATGGCGGATCGACAATTGGTGCAGCGCCGGCGGCAATTCGTGCTTTTCGGTGAGATCTCCGGTAAGGCGGTCGACCAGAACGTAGGAAGGCTTCATCGTTGCGATGTTGAGCTCGGCGCGGCCATAATCCGGATGCGTCTCGATGCCGCCATTGGCCACAGCAATCGTCCTGCCGTCGGAAAGCAGCAACAGCTCGTGCGGGCCTGTGCCGTAGGTCGGGAACTCGCCGATGCGCTTGAATTTCGCATGCGCGTCATAGACGCCGACGACGCCGGCGGCATTGTCGAAATCGTTCTCGGTTGCGTAGAGCAGCGTGCCATCGGCCGAGAACACGCCATGGCCGAAGAAATGCCGGCCGGCAACGCTGGCAATGGTGCGCGGTTCACCGCGGCCGGTATGGTCGAAGACGACAGCAAAGGTGCCCGGCTGCCTGGCAAACACCACCGAACGCTTGGACACCGGGTCGAAGGTAACGTCGTGACCCCGATCGGGCAGATCGATCGTGTGCAACAACTTGCCGGCCTCGGACAGGACGGCCGCGCCATAGCTGCCGTCGCGCTTGACGAAAGCGGTGGCGAAGACCGCGTCGGCGTCGAGTGTCTTTGCCCAGGCCGACGGCGCCATCGCCGCTACGAAACCAGCGCCGGCGGCCCTCAGGAAATCGCGCCGATCGATCAGCGGCGTCCTCATGATCAGTCGCCATCCAATGACGAGAACCCGGCGGTCAGGCCGAATTCGGCGGTCAGCCTGGTGCCGATCAGGGTCGTCAGGCTGGATGTCACCAGCGAGAAATAGTCGAGCTTCTGGCGCAGCGCCGGATCGGCAAGTGCCTTGTCGATCGGTCCCCTGATCGCCTTGGCCGCCTCGATCCCGTTGGTGAGCTGGATGTGGACCGATTCTGCCATCCAGCGCGCATCGGGCGGCAGCGCGTCGCCAAGCTGCGAGGCCTGGAACAGCGTGTCCATGCCGGCCAGATTCCCGGTCAGCGAGCGGGCGGTGTTTTGCGAGCGCCAATAGATCGCCTGTTTCGGTTTGTCGGCCTCCGGCTTGGCGCCCAGGAAGCCTTTCAGGCGTACGTCGCGGACCATTTCCAGCTCGTTGATGAAGACGCCGACCAGTTCGGTCACCGCTTCAGTTCCGTGGTGGTAGAGCGCGTTCTGCGGACCCGGATTGGCCCAGAGCGCGGCAAAGCCGTTGGGCTCGTTCCAGTCATCGCCAACCTCGCCGGCAATCGTCTCGACATTGCCGGCAATGGCCGCACCGTAGGCGCAGCGATAGGCGTCGTCCCTGCCGACCAATTGACCGGCTCCGTCGCCGTAGAGGACGAATTCCAGTGCGCCGAGCCCTTGCATGGCGACGCTCTTTGTAGCCAGCTGGGCCGGATCGGCGGCTGTCGGATCCTTGCCGGCAAGTGCCGCCTGCACCTGCTTCAGGCCGATGCTCTTGCGGTCCGGCCAAAACAGCATGCGCTCAAGCCGGTTGTTTTCCGCGATCGGCCCGAAACGGATGATTTCCACCACCGACCAGGCATCCACGACACCCGAGAATTCGGCGCGTGCCGCATCGAGATTGTCTCGCGAGGGCGCTTGGCAAAGCGCGTGCATGGTCTTGGCCAAGCTGTCCGCATGGTCATGCAGTCTGGCATAGGCCGGGCGGACGAAGCCGTCGATCGCCCGCTGGATCACATCCGAAGCCTTCACCGCCGCGGATGCCGGCAGCGCACCGGCGAGGACCAGCATCAGAGCGAATGCAAGACGCTTCCGCATCAGAGCGACTCCAGAAACTTGATCAGCGCGGCGCGGTCGGCCGCATCGGCAGCGGCAAAGCGGTCACGCGCCTTCTGGCCCTCGCCGCCATGCCACAGAATCGCCTCGGCCAGGCTTCGTGCGCGCCCGTCATGCAGGAAGAAGGTGTTGCCGCTGACGGTCTGGGTGAGCCCGATGCCCCACAGTGGCGGCGTGCGCCATTCGCTTCCCGTGGCCTCGCCCACCGCCTGTCCGTCGGCAAGGCCGGGTCCCATGTCATGCAGCAGGAAATCGGAATAAGGCCAGATCAGCTGGAAGGCCTGCGCCTTGTTCGGGGTGCCGCGACGGGTGACGAATTTCGGCGTATGGCAAGAGATGCAGCCCATATCGTAGAACAGTTTTTTGCCGGCGAGCACGTCCGGTCTGTCGAGATCGCGCCGGGCCGGCACGGCAAGGTTTTGCGAATAGAAGGTCACGAGGTCCATGACCGGCGGCGGCGCTTCGACCGGACCGAGGCGCTCCTGTACACCGTTAGGTTGGGCAAGGCAGGTCTTTTCCGCGGCGCTGCAATCGCCCCAGTGCTTCGGCACCTCAGGCGTCGAAATGCCGATATCGCCGGCAAAAGCGTCGGCCGATTGCTGGCGGATCGATGCCGCCTGCGCCTTCCAGCCGAAACGGCCGAGCGTCAGTTCACCGCTGCTGGCGTCGCGTATTATGTTTGGCCTGCCGGAAATCCCGTCACCATCGCGGTCGGCCGCATCGGCACGCGTAAGGATGTCGGCAGGAGCGATCTGCTCGACCAGGCCAAGGCCGATCATCGGCGGCGTCATGCGCGGCGACAGCGTGGTGTGTGGATCGAGCGCCCCGTAGGCGAGACCGTCGACCGAATAGCTCGGCTTGCGCAGCGACACGACGCTGCCGTCCGCCAGTTTTACTTTTTGCTCCTGATAATCGACATGCATCCTGCCTTCGCCCTGCAGGCCGGGAACGGCTAGCTCCTGAAGTTGTGTGCCATAGACCGGGTCGGGAAAGTTGAGCACCTTGTGATCGGCGAGCGCGGCTTTCTCCTCCTCGGTACTGGCTTCCCTTGCCAGGCGCAGGAACATCGAGGTGGTGCCGCTGTCGCCTTGGGGCGGATGGCCGCGGCCGTCCTTCAGATGACAGTTCTGGCAGGCGCGCTCGTTGAACAACGGGCCGAGCCCATCCGAGGCTTGTGTCGAGGATGGCGAGGACACCCAATTCTTGCGGAAAATGGCGTTGCCGAGCTTGAAGGTACCCTCTTCCTCGAAGCTGATGTTGGCAGAGGATTGCGAGAAGGCGTCCTTGTTGACGTCCTTCTTCGAGGTGCCGGCGCCGCCCTGCATCAGCTCGAATTGCTCGGGCTTGGAGAAATCGCTGGTCGGCCTGGTGATGGCGATGACGCGCGCCAGATCCTTCGGCGTCAGATCCGTGCGGCTGGTGGCAAGCCCCGCCGGTTGCGGCGCCCCGGCCAGCGCCGAGGCTGTGAGCGTCGCCACCACGGCAAGAAAGGCGCCGCGAAGGATACCGTATCGCGGCTTCTTCTGAGGCGGCAGGCCACAATGCTCGGCCGGCCGCAAGCGGCGCATGAAATCTAGGGGGCGCCGCATTCCGGCATGTCCTTATTCCGCCTCGTCGGCCGACGCTGCGTTGAGTTGGCCGTACTTTTCTTCGCCGATCGAGGCGAGCAGGTCGAGTTGCGTCTCGAGGAAGTCGATGTGACCTTCCTCGTCAGCCAGCAATTCCTCGAACAGCTTCATCGTCACGTAGTCGCCTGCTTCGTTACAAACCTCGCGCGAACGCTTGTAGGCGGTGCGCGCGTCATATTCGCCGGCAAGATCGGATTCGAGCACTTCCTTGACATTCTGCCCGATGCGCAGCGGCGCCACGGACTGCAGGTTCGGATGGCCCTCGAGGAAGATGATGCGCGCCACGAGCCGGTCGGCATGGTGCATTTCCTCGATCGATTCAGCGCGTTCCTTCTTCGCTAGCTTGGCGTATCCCCAGTCTTCCAGCAGCCGGAAATGCACCCAGTATTGATTGACCGCCCCAAGTTCCAGAAACAGAGCCTCGTTAAGCCGCTCTATGATCTGCTGTTCGCCTTTCATGGGTTCTGCTCCCGTATTGGACGCGTAGGCCTCTGACGCGATCCAGGTGTGAAACGATGTCCACGCCACTCGCCGCCGAGCGGGCATGGTAATTTTCGGTGACCCGAATGATCGTTTCGACCACATTTGGGAAGCAGCCGCAACAGCGACCGCGCTTGTGCATGGCGTGATAGACCTTGGCCGGCACGATCAGCTGCCAGGGGTCCTCATCCAGCAGTCCGACGATCGTCTGCTCTATCTCCTTTTCGGTGATGATGTTGCAATGGCAGATCAGCATTTGTCGCTCTGGCTAACGGCGCTTCGTTGCGGCGTGTGGCTGGTGGTTTCGATAGTTTATTGGAACACCTTGTCCGGTGAATCGAGGCTGTCCGAACCCTCGAAGGCTATCGCATTGAGCTTCAGGGTGCCGACGGCGCGTTCGATCGACTTGGTCTGATCGACCAGCGCGTCGATCGCCGCCTGCACGGTGGCATTGCCTTCCGTGTTGCCTTCTCCGATCTGCTGGTCATAGGCCTCGCCGGCAAGCGCCCGCGCCTTGATGGCCTCCATCTTGGCGACGGTGACGTCCAGTTTGTCCGACAATTCCTTGTCAACCGCCGGGTCGGCCGCCTTGACCATGTCGGCCACCGACGGCCCCTCGACGACAGTGCCGTCGAGCCGCTTGTAGCTGCCGTGATAGGCGGCACGGATGCCGATCGCATCGTAAAGATGGGAGTTGTAGGTATTGTCGGAGAAGCAATCGTGCTCCTCTTCCGGGTCGTGCAACAAGAGGCCGAGCTTCATCCGCTCTCCGGCGAGCTCACCATAGGACAACGAGCCCATGCCGGTGAAGATGGTCGAAATGGCGGCGTTCAGCTCGCCATCGACAAGGTTCTTGCGGGCGGCGCCGCCTTCCTTCCAGTCGTCGACCATATCCTTTAGATCGGAAACCAGAAGGTCGCTCGCCGATTTCAGATACTGTCCGCGACGGTCGCAATTGCCGCCGGTGCAATTGGCGAGGTCGTAGTCGGTGTAGGGCCGTTCGCCGGCGCCCGGACCGGTGCCGTGCAGGTCCTGACCCCAAAGCAGGAATTCGATAGCGTGATAGCCGGTCGCCACATTGGCCTCGATACTGCCGGCCTCCTGCAGGGTGCCGGAGAGGAACTCCGGCGTCAGGTCGGTGGCGTCGACCTTCTTGCCGTTGATCTCGATCGACTTGTTGGCGATCACATTGGCGGTGTAGAGCACGTTGGCGTCCGACTCGGTGCCGTAGCTCTTGGCGACATAGTCGATCAAGCCTTCGTCGAGCGGCCAGGAGTTCACCTCGCCTTCCCAGTCGTCGACGATGGCATTACCGAAGCGATAGACCTCGGTCTGCTGATAGGGAACGCGCGATGCCTTCCAGGCCTCGCGGGCGGCGTTCAGCGTTTCGGCAGATGGCTTGGCGAGCAGCGCATCGACAGCCTTGTCGAGCGCCTCGGCCGTGATCAGCGAATCCTCGTATTTGGCGAGCGCAATGTCGGAATAGGTCTTGATGACCGCCTTGGCATCGGTTTGCGCCTTGGCCGGCAGCACGAACACGGCCGCCGTCAGCATCGCGGTGGCGCCGATCGCCGCAAGCCTGCCGCCATACCGCGCCGTGATCATCGTTCTCATGATTGTCTCTCCTCGGGAATCAATGAAATGCCGGCGCCGCGGCGGGCAGTTGCCAGCGGGCAAAGAAGGGTCGCGCCATCGCGCGGTTCGCGGAAGAAAGACACCGAAATGCCTCCAATCGAAAGGGTTCAAGGCCCAGACATCAAAGGGATGCGCTGACGCGCGAGCTTCCATAAAACGGCGAAGACGCCGGATGTCAACTGGTGGCATAGAAAAAATTCAATTGAAACAATAGTTTAGAATTATTCTAAACTAGAACTGTCAACTTTAACACCGACGTATGAGGAATGCCGGCGCATGACGCAGTTGACAGGCGGCCGTTCCGGGTGCGACCCGGATCGGCGCTCTTGCGGCGGCGCCGGACAATCGCCACCTGGCGAGACGTCCTAGATTTGGATGAGGAATCGGGCTGTTATGAAGAACGGGGTCGTCATTGTCGGTGCGGGTCATGCGGGCGTGCAAGCGGCCGCCAGCCTGCGCGAAGAAGGCTATGACGGCCCGGTGATCCTGGTCGGCGACGAAAACGAATTGCCCTACCACAAGCCGCCGCTGTCGAAGACCTTCATCAAGGATCAGCAAGCAAAGCCGCAGCCGTTGCGCGGCGAGGCTTTTTATACCGGCAGCGCCATCGACTTCCGGCCAGGCATCCGGGTCGAGCGGATCGACGTAGGCGGCCGCAGGCTGGAGATATCGGGCGGCGGCGTGCTGCCGTTCGGCCGGCTGATCCTCGCCACCGGCGCGCGGCCGCGCCTGCTGCCGCTGCCGGGTTCGGAGCTTTCTGGCGTTGTGTCGCTGCGCTCGCTCGGCGATGCCCGCCTGATCCGCGAATTGAGCGCGCAAAGCGAGGAGGTCGTCATCCTCGGCGGCGGCTTCATCGGCCTGGAGATTGCCGCGACGCTCACCGCGGCAGGCCGCAAGGTTACGGTGGTCGAGGCGGTCGACCGGCTGCTCGGCCGCGCCGTGGCACCGGTCATCGCCGGCCATGTGCGCCAGCGGCTGGAGGCCACCGGTGTGCGCATTCTTACCGGCACCACCATCGAACGGCTGGAGGGCGAGAACGGCCGTGTTTCGGCTGCAATCACCTCATCTGGCGAGAGATTGCCGGCGCAGGTGGTCGTCATCGGTATCGGCGTCGTGCCGAATGTCGAATTGGCCGAAGCCGCCGGCATTGCCATCGCCAACGGCATCCGCGTCGACCAGCAGATGCGCACGTCGGTGCCGGAAATCCTCGCCATCGGCGATGCCGCCTCCTACCGGCACTGGTTCACCGGCGGCGATGTGCGGCTGGAATCGGTACAGAACGCCACTGACCAGGCGCGGCTCGCCGCACGCACCATCGCCGGCCACACCGACAATTACTCGGCAGTGCCGTGGTTCTGGTCCGATATCGGTGACATGAAGCTGCAGATGGTCGGCCTGATTGCGGGCGGCGACAGCCATGTCGTGCTGGGCGACGTGGCCGAGAACAAATTCTCGATCTACCACTATGCCGGAAGCCGGCTGCTCGGCATCGAATCGGTCAACCGGCCCGGCGACCACATGCTTGGCCGCAAGATGCTCGGCGCCGGCTTTTCGCCGTCGCCGCAGACTGTCGCGACCGGGCCCGACGGGCTGAAGGCCGCGCTCGCCGCCTTCCAGCAGGCAGAGCCGGCCCGCGCGGCAGGATAATCGTATCGCTCAGGCAGCGCGGGCCTCGCGGATCGAACTTTCCAGGATGTCGAGCGCCTCGTTCATGACTCCGTCCTGGATGGTGATCGGCGCGAGGAAGCGGATGACGTTGCCGTAGACGCCGCAGGTGAGCAGGATCAGGCCCTTGTCGAGCGCCTTCAGCCGGACCGCATTGGCGAGTTCCGGCGACGGCAGCCCCTTCGCCACATCGTTGAACTCGACCGCGTTCATGAAGCCGGGGCCTCTGATATCGACGATTTCCGGGGCTTCGTCGCGGATCGCTTGCAGGCGCTGCTTCAGACGGTTGCCCAGCGTGTTGGCCCGGTCGCAGAGCTTCTCCTCGTCGATGACGTCGAGCACGGCATGCGCCGCGGCGACGCCGATCGGGCTGCCGCCATAGGTGCCGCCGAGTCCGCCGGGGTTCGGCGAATCCATGACCTCGGCACGCCCGGTGACCGCCGCCAACGGGAAGCCGCCGGCCAGGCTCTTGGCCATGGTGGTGATGTCGGCCGCCACCTCGTGATGGTCCATGGCAAACATCTTGCCGGTGCGGGCAAAGCCGGTCTGCACCTCGTCGGCGATCAGCAGCATGCCGTGCTGATCGCAGATCTTGCGCAATGCGGTCATGAAATCGCGCGGCGCCTCGTAGAAGCCGCCCTCGCCCTGCACCGGCTCGACGATGATCGCGGCGACGCGGGCCGGATCGACATCGGCCTTGAACAGCCGGTCGAGCGCAGCCAGCGAATCGGCGACCGACACGCCGTGCAGCGCAACCGGGAACGGCGCATGGAAGACATCCGCCGGCATGGCGCCGAAGCCGACCTTGTAAGGCACGACCTTGCCGGTCAGCGCCATGCCCATGAAGGTGCGTCCGTGGAAGCCGCCGGAAAAAGCGATGACCGCCGGCCGGCCGGTGGCGTTGCGGGCGATCTTGATTGCATTCTCAACCGCCTCGGCGCCGGTGGTGACAAAAATCGTCTTTTTGTCGAACTTGCCGGGCAGCATGCCGTTCAGCCGTTCGGCCAGCCGGATATAGCTCTCGTAGGGCACGACCTGGTAGCAGGTATGGGTGAAGCGGTCGAGCTGCGCCTTGACCGCTTCGATCACCCTGGGGTGACGGTGGCCGGTGTTGACGACGGCGATGCCGGACGAGAAATCGATGTAGCGGCGGCCTTCCACATCCCAGATCTCCGAGTTTTCGGCGCGATCGGCATAGATCTGAGTGGTCATGCCGACGCCGCGCGAAATCGACTGGCTCTTGCGTTCGGAAATGGCTGAATTTGTCATCGTACCCCTCACCGGGCCGGCGCCCGCTCTCGTTTGATGGCTGTTGAGACTCTTCTGGGCTTATTTCAGGTTTTCCTCAAGTTGGCACTGGCGGCGGGCGATTGGGCCTGCGGTCCGGCAGCTACGCGATGATGGCCGGCACTATCGCCGGCGCAGCGATCATGCTGCTGTTCCTGCCGGCGTGCTATTCGGCGTGGTTCAGGTCAAGGAGCCGAAAGAGGCGGAGGGCGAGGCGGGAGATAGCAGTGCCATTGTGGAGGGTAGCGGGGCCTAAGGCGGAAGTTGAGTTCCTTCGCGCCCCCCTCTGTCCTGCCGGACATCTCCCCCTCAAGGGGGGAGATTGGCAGTTTCAGTTGCCTCGCCAGCCTTCCGGCGTTTGTCATTGGCGAAAGCGGTAGAGCGAATGATCTCCCCCCTTGAGGGGGAGATGTCCGGCAGGACAGAGGGGGGCGCGACAGAGCGCGACCTGGAATGTTAAACTACGTCCTCACGAACCCCTCGCTGGCCCTCAGCAAATTGCGCGTATAATCCTTGGTGACACGGCGTTCGACAAGATCGTCCGCGGTCAGATTCTCCATCGCCTCGCCGTTCTGCATCACCATCAGCCGTTCGCACATGTGGGTGATGATGGCTAGGTCGTGGCTGACCATCAGGAAGGTCAGCTTGCGGCGGCGCCTGATCTCTTCCAGCAGGTTCAGCACCTCCGCCTGCACCGAAGCGTCGAGCGCCGAGGTCGGCTCGTCGAGCAGCAGGATCGACGGTTCCAGAATCAGGGCGCGGGCGATCGCCACGCGCTGGCGCTGACCGCCGGACAATTGATGCGAATAGCGAAAACGGAACCCGGTGCCGAGGCCGACCTCGTCGAGTGCCCGCTGGATGCGCTTTTCGCCGTCGGCGAAGCCGTGAATGGCGAGCGGCTCCTGCAGCAGGCGGTCGACGGTCTGGCGCGGGTGCAGCGAACCGTACGGGTCCTGGAAGACCATCTGCACCTCGCGGTAAAACGCCTTGTCGCGACGCACGCCGAGCGTTTTGCCGTTGACGGCGATGGTGCCAGATGCGGCCGGCGCCAGGCCGGCGATTGCCCTGAGCAACGTCGACTTGCCGGAGCCGGACTCGCCGACCAGGCCGAAGGATTCACCGGATTCGACCTCGAGGCTGACGCCTTTCAACGCGCGGAAGCGGTCGAAGACCACCTCCAGCCTGTCGACGGAAAGGGCTGCCGTCATGCCGCCCACTCCGGCTTGCGGTCGAGCACCGGCAGCGGGTGACGGTCGGCGCCGATCTTGGGCATGCAGTTGAGCAGGCCGCGCGTATAGGGATGCTGGGCGCGGCCGAGCTCCGAGGCTTTGAGCTGTTCGACCACCTTGCCGGCATACATGACGATGACACGATCACAGAAGGACGAGACCAGGCGCAGATCGTGCGAGATGAAGATCAGCCCCATGCCGCGCTCGCTGACCAGCCGGTCGAGGATGCCGAGCACGTCGAGCTGGACAGTGACGTCGAGTGCCGAGGTCGGCTCGTCGGCGATCATCATTTCCGGCCCGGCGATCAGCATCATGGCGATCATGGCGCGCTGGCCCATGCCGCCGGAAACCTCGTGCGGATGCAGGTCGAAGACACGGGCCGGATCGCGGATCTGCACAGCCTCCAGCATGGCCAGCGCACGGTCGCGGGCTTCGGCCTTGGAGACCTTCTCATGCGTGCGCAGCGTCTCGACGATCTGGCGGCCGATGCTCATCACCGGGTCGAGCGAATATTTCGGATCCTGCAGGATCATGGCGATACGCTTGCCGCGCAGCGCGCGGCGCTCGCGCGGCGAGGCGGCCAGCAGGTCGATGCCGTCAAAAGCGAGCGTCTTCGCGGTCACCTCGGCCTGCGGCGGGGTGACGCCCATGATGGCGCGGCCGGTCTGCGACTTGCCCGAACCGCTCTCGCCGACGATGCCGAGCCGCTCGCGGCCGAGCGAGAAGGAAACACCGCGCACTGCCTCGATCAGGCCGGTGCGCGTCGGGAAGGTAACGCGCAGGTCGTTGACTTCGAGAAGCGTGCTCATTGGTCACCGCTTCGGGGATCGAGCGCGTCGCGCAGGCCGTCGCCGAGCAGGTTGAAGCCGAGGCTGACGATGAGGATGGCAAAGCCCGGCGCGCCCGCAACCCACCACTGGTCGAGCACGAAGCGGCGGCCCGACGCGATCATCGCGCCCCATTCCGGCAGCGGCGGCTGCGCGCCGAGGCCGAGGAAGCCGAGGCCGGCCGCGGTCAGGATGATGCCGGCCATGTCGAGCGTCACCCTGATGATCAGCGAGGAGATGCACAGCGGCATGATGTGGCGAAGCACGATGCGAAACGGCGAGGCGCCCATCAATTGCACCGCCTTGATATAATCGGAATTGCGCACCGTCAGCGTTTCGGCGCGGGCAATGCGGGCATAGGGCGGCCACGAGGTGATGGCGATGGCAAGCACGGCATTTTCGATGCCGGGGCCGAGCGCCGCGACAAAGGCCAGCGCCAGGATCAGCTTCGGAAAGGCGAGAAAGATGTCGGTGATGCGCATCAGGATCGCATCGGTCCAGTCGCCCGCAAATACGGCCACCGTGCCGACCCCCCCACCGCTTGGCGCGGCGGTAAAAGCAACCCCCAAGACCACTTTGACTTTACAGCGCCCCCCGAACGAGAATGGCCAGTTAAATTAGCGGCCGTG